>NZ_CP178624.1:2712219-3013576 GCF_047302455.1 Bdellovibrio sp. HCB185ZH | reverse complement strand
GAACCTCGCAGGCTCACAGGCCTATGAACTTGCGAGGCTTGCGCTTAAAGCTTGCTGCGACAATGCGCATGAAGACCTTTACCTTTTTCTTTTGTCTGATTTTTTCTCATCTAACCTTCGCCTCCACCAAGGAAATCATCCTTTCCCTGGGGGAATCAAGCAGTCTAAACATTCATCCGCGGTCCTCCGTATGGATTCAAGACCGGGCCATTCTGAAAGCAGAAGCCGCAGGTTCGCGCTTAAATATCAAAGGCGTTGGCGAAGGTGTCACCAACGTTCGGGTTGATGAAAATCTTTATCGCATCCAAGTGGTTCATCCGGGAAAAAGAGCGGCACTGTCCGATTTAAAAAAGCAATTAGCGAAATTTATCGGAATGAACGCAGAGGTCGGAGAAGGTGATTTATTAGTCACGGGTCGCCTTTACAGATTGCAGGATTGGACCAAGCTTGCCAACTCGCTAAAGGACTCGGGTATCACTTATCAGATGCGTGCTGCTATGTCGCCCACTCTACAAAATGAAAGTCAGCAATTCATCGGTGATCTTTTGAATAAAGCGAAAATCCCACCACAAACAATTATATTCGTACCCGCTCCGGAAATTCGCGTGGCTGGTAATGATTTGATTTTGCGTAAGTACCAGAAGCTACTGCAGCCCTATGGCATCACCATCGTGAAAGATCAGACGAGCCTGGATATTGCGCCTACGGTGAAAGTTCAAATTACCGTGGCCGAAGTCATTCATTCCAATGCTATGAAGTATGGTATCAAATGGCCCCAGGAGTATTCTGCGACTGTACTTCCCAAAGATGGCAACGTTTGGGGGGAGGCGGTCTTTACTGCGCATGCATTTGAAGAGAAAGGTTTTGGCAAAATCCTAGCCAGCCCTAACATCATTTGCCGCAGCGGTAGTGAGGCTGAATTTCTAGCGGGTGGCGAATTTCCGATCAAAATCATGAACTACGAAGTTCAAGATATCGTATGGAAAAGATATGGAATTTTGTTAAGAGTAAAACCCCGCGCGGATGCTGCTGGAAGAATCAGTTTGTCCATTGAAACGGAAGTCTCGACCCTTGATCAAGCCCGCGCTGTCGATGGTGTACCTGGAGTTTTAACCAATCGGGTTTCCAGTCATTTTGATTTAACACGACCGCAGACGATTGCACTCTCGGGACTACTTAAGAACGACGATGGAAATAGCTCCAGCGGACTGCCGATGCTTTCCAGAATTCCGATCCTGGGCCCGCTATTTTCCAGCAAGGACTTTCGCGAAAACAAATCTGAATTGGTAATCTTTGTACGTCCCTCAATTATGAACGAAAATGAAAACAACGGCGAAAATCGCCCCCGCCATATTGGTGAGTTGCCAAACAATATATGATCTCTTTACTTAAACAGCACTATCACAATCTTCAGGATGCCATTCAGAATTTGCCGCTGAATGAGCTCTTGCTTTCGCCAGATGAAGAAACCCAGCTGCGCTCGCAAAAGATCGATCAATTAATCGAGCATGAAACTTCCTTGCTGGATGCAGGTGTCGGTGAAAGGCTTCGCCAGGAATTCTATTCCTGGGGTCCCCTGTGCAGCCTGATGGACGACGAGGCTGTGACAGAAATTTTGGTAAACGGACCTGACAAAATCTGGTTTGAAAAAAATGGCTGTCTTCAGGAACATCAAGATGGTTTTTTATCTGAGATCAGTTTTCGCAACTGCATTGAAAGACTTTCTCAGGCGGCAAAATGTTTTATCACCGTTGAACATCCTTCGGCGGACAGCAGCTTTGGCGATTTTCGTTTAAGCTTAATAGGTGCCGATTTAACTCAAAATCACGCCCATCTTTCTTTGCGTCGTCATCCCAAAAATCCCTGGACGTTTGAAAGACTGAAAGCACATCAATGGTGTGACGAAGCATCCATAGAATTTTTCAAAAACCTGATTCAAAAGAAAAAGAACTTTCTGGTCATCGGCTCAACCGGTTCTGGAAAGACCTCCGTACTGAATTCTCTCTTGAACTTGCTACCAGCTAATGAACGTGTGGTGGTTATCGAGGATACGTCTGAAATAGCTCTTTCCAATAACGCCAGCATGAAATTGCTGACACGGGAAGATCCACAGGGAATTTTGCCTAGTATTGATCAAACGCAACTGGTGAAGCGCTCTTTACGTTTAAGACCGGATCGATTGGTTATGGGAGAGGTACGTGGCGCTGAAGCCAAAGATTTTCTAATGGCGCTCGCCACTGGACATGCGGGAAGCTTTGGAACGCTTCATGCGCAAGATCCCCAACAGGCTCTGATTCGCCTAGAAATGTTGATTCAAATGGGTGCTCCCCAGTGGAATCTTACAGCCATTCGTCGCCTGATACAGCTCTCGCTCGACTACATTTTGGTTGCCGGTCGAGAGCCATCAGGTTTAAGAATTTTTAAAGGGGCTTATCGGCTGTGTTCTCTTGAGGACCACGGCTTCCTGGTTGAGCCATTGGACCTGACTTCGTCGGGAAAAACTCTTGAGCATCTTTGACATTGTTCAAAGCTTCTTCCGAGCGAGTCGTCTCTGCATTTTCACGAGCGATAGACTTTGGATTGCTGAAGAAAGCTTTATTCAAGTCTTCGATAACTTTCTTTTTGCTCATTTCAGGAGTTTTATAGCTAATGGGAGCTTCGGGCTCCGGCATCACTCCTGACTGGCGCATTTCTTCCAGCTGTTTGCTCAATTGAATTCTGTCACCCAAAGAATTTTTTCCTTCGGGACGACCAAATGCGGGAGCACCTGGGCGCGCAGGCTGAGATGCCGAAACATCTGCAGCACGGGTTCTTGCGCTTGAAGGAAGGATTCCGCTGATCTTATCCATACCACACCTCCGTGTGTGTTAAAGAAAACCATCCATGGTTTCCCTTATACTTCGTATCGGAATAAGACGTCTCAGCTTGAGACCTGCAATGGTTTTCTGGACCTAGGTCAGGCCCGTTTAAGAAAGCGGATAGAAATTCCAAGGACTTGCAGGATGACCCAAGAGTCTTTCGCAGATTTTTTTCACCTGAGGATCTTCACTGCCCGACCAAAAGGTTCGGCCGATCAAAAAGCTTTGAGAAAACTCCATCCAATTGTGAAATTTGTCATCGGCGATGGGAGCCATTTTAAGGATTTCAGCCCACGCCTCGTTGTCGTTTAAATATCCCGCAACAAAACTCAAGCGCGCTAGATGGACAAAGCGAGCCGCATCCCAGGCAAGGATGCCATTTTGCCCCAAGAATTTATGTGTTCTTTGAAACCATTGTGCAAGTTTACGAATATCTTCATCAGAAATTTGCGCGGGTTTATCTTCGCTGAAATCAAAAGTAAATACCTGTTTGAATTTTTCCAGGGTGTGATGATCCAAGTTTCCATCCGCTGGAACGATACCGCGCAAAACATTGAATTTTACCCGGTGTCCCTGTTGACGTATATCTTCCAGATTCTTCAGGGCATCTTCACGACTTTTAACTCCCCAATAATCCTGCAGAATTTCGATACAATCGGCTTTGATCTCGTCGCCCCAGTTCATATCCAGTCGGAAAAAGTACTCGCCCACTTCTTCAAGGACCTGCTCTTTGACGTCCCCTGCCAGTTCCTGACCTTCAACCAAATCGGAACCAATGATTTCGTACAGATCGTCCAAAAGAAAGTTTTCTTCAATAAAAACCGCACCCATGCACATCATGTTTTTTTCTAAGGTCGTTTCGGGCAAAACTCTTTGCATGAGGTAACTCCTGTGGAAGATCTGTCTCTTATTCAATTACGTTTCTTTGTCATTTTCAATGTGATAAATATGAAGTCATGTTGAAGAAGCTGATCATGGGCGCAATTGCCCTCTTTTTTATTTTTGTCGGCTCGATGATAATTCTCATCGGATACACGGTTTACAATCCGAATTCGATCTTCACTGCTTTTAATAAAGTCACTAAACACTTTGCTGAGGGCGAGGATCACAAAGAGCAGGAAGAATATTTCCTGCAAGGAGTTCAAACCATCCAGGTGCAAAGCAATCGCATGCAAATTCATGTGCGAACATACAATGGCTCAACATTAAAGGTGTTGGTCGAGGGCAAAGCTCCCCGATTTGAAAAAGGTCCGTTTGTCAGTCAGATCACAGATCAAGGAGTTCTCAATATCGAACTTCATGAGCCCATGTCGACACATTGGATTCACATGAACATCAATGGCGAAGAATATACCGACGAGTCAGAATCAAAACTTGAGGCGTCCGTTTACCTTCCTGAAAAATACACGGGCACAGTGCAACTTCGTTCGCATAGCGGTGATATAGAATTTGTCGTCGATAAAAATCAGATTTACGAATTTGAATTGAAGTCAGAGATCGGCAAGATCGATAATCATGCGCAGATGAATCCTGCGGCGGCCACTTCTCCGGACCAAGTGGCTAAGATTCACATCCTAACCACTTCCGGTAATATCACGGTCACGAACTAGAGAGCGAAACCCTTAGGCTTCGTTCTCTTTTGCTCCACCTTTGGCTTTATCTGCCAGCGTTTTTTCTGCAAGTGCGCTTAAACGAACACCGACTTCTGCCAGCTGATCGTTTTTCACTTCACTTGGACAATCTGCCATCAAGTCCGTCGCTTTCGCCGTTTTCGGGAATGCAATCACTTCACGGATAGCATCTGTTTCACACAAAAGCATAACCAAACGGTCCAAGCCCCATGCGATACCGCCATGTGGAGGAGTTCCGTATTTCAAGGCTTCCAGGAAGAATCCAAATTTGTGTTCGGTTTCTTCTTTGCTCATCCCCAGAAGGCGGAACATCGCCTGTTGAATTTCGTTACGATAGATACGGATAGATCCGCCACCCATTTCGTAACCGTTACAAACCAGGTCGTATGCTTTCGCCAAGATCTTACCGTAAGCCGCTTCGTTCGTACCTAACAAGTCATCAAAAGACTCGTCCTTAGGCGAAGTGAACGGATGATGACGAGCCACCCAGCGCTTTTCATCTGGAGAGTACTCAAGAAGTGGGAAGTCCACGACCCACAAGAACTTATATGATTTGCTATCGATCAAGTTCAATTCTTTACCCAAGTGCAGACGCAATGTTGAAAGTGCCGCGCAAGCGATATCGAATTCATCACCGACGATCAACGCACAGTCACCTTTTTGGGCGCCAGTAGCTGCAAAGATCTCTGCCAATTTTTCTGGTGTAAAGAATTTAGATACCGGCGAGGTCAATGCACCATCGGCTTCAGATTTGATCCACACCAAACCTTTTGCTCCTGCACGTTTCGCCATATCCGTCAGTTTGTCAAATTGACCACGAGAATAAGCGCCACCTTTAGGAACAGCGATACCACGAACGATCCCCTCACGAGAAAGAACGTCGTCAAATACTTTAAACCCGGATCCGGTCACAATGGATTTCAAATCTTTGATTTCCATTCCAAAACGCGTGTCGGGTTTATCGATACCGTAACGGTCCATCGCATCCTGGTAAGTCATGCGAGGGATTTCCCCAACGTCGATGCCTTTGATCTCTTTCCAAATCGTGCGAAGCATTCTTTCATTCATCGCCATGATGTCTTCTTGATCAATGAAAGACATTTCCATATCGATTTGTGAGAATTCAGGTTGACGGTCCGCGCGCAAATCTTCGTCACGGAAGCAACGAGCGATTTGGAAGTAACGGTCATAACCACCGATCATCAAAAGCTGTTTCAAGGTTTGCGGAGACTGTGGCAACGCATAGAAAGTTCCTTGGTTCACACGAGAAGGAACCAAATAGTCACGAGCTCCTTCTGGAGTGGATTTATAAAGGATCGGAGTTTCCACTTCAAGGAAGCCGTTATCAGACAAGAAACGACGAACCACTTGCGCCACTTTGTGACGAGTGATCAGGTGAGATTGCAAACGTTGCGTGCGCAAATCTAAATAACGGTATTTCAGGCGAAGCATTTCGTTCACGTTGCTATCGCCCGCCTGGAATGGAGGCACCGCAGACTCATTCAAAATCTCACAGCGAGTGGCTTCAATCTCGATCTCGCCGGTTTTGATTTTTGTATTTTTCATGCCGTCAGGACGCGCACGAACCACACCTTCAACTGCGACAACAAATTCGCCACGAAGATTTTTAGAAGAAGATGTTTCTGCTTTATTAGGATCAAGAACTACTTGCACGATACCTTCACGATCGCGCAAATCAATGAACACCAAGTTCCCGTGATCGCGTCGAACATCGACCCAACCCATCACAACAACTTTCTGCCCAACATTAGCTGCAGTCATTTTACCGCAATAATCAGTTCTCTTCAGATCCTTAACAAATTTCATGGATAACCCTTATCAAAAAGGAAAGAATGCCCAGAATCACCCCAAGCATTCAAAAATACTCTCATTTCCCCCAAAAAAGGTCAAAACCCAACGCACCCACACACTTCACTTTCCAGATTTCAAAGCAAAGCCAAAAATCTGCAATAACTCCGCAACTTCACCTGGCCAAACTGAACCAGAATTTCGCGATCGAAGACAATGGACCTGAGGACTTCTGTATTTGAATAAACACTCGACGAGGAGGGAAGCTTTAAGGCAGGGGGACTTATTGCGAGTTCCACAGCGAGCCCAAAGCCTAGCTAAAATCATATAATCACTCGAGCGAGGACTGTCCGAAGCAAGAAGGCCCCCTGCCTTAAAGCTTCCCCTCCGCCGCCACGAAGCGATATACTCAAAAAGCAGAACGTAAGAAAGGACCCCAAAATGCCTAAGTTCACGATAAATCACGATTCTTCGCAATCGGCTCCCGAAGCCTACAAAAAAATAAAAGAATTTTTGGCAAATGACCTTGATATCAGAAAATTCGATCCCAAATTGAAGTGCGATTTCAGTGATGGAACGATGAGTTGCAAACTTAATGGCTCCCAATTCAAAGCTGACATGAACGTTGCTGCTGCGGGTAATGGCAGTAAGGTATCAGTTGTGGTGGATCTGCCATTGATGCTGACTCCATTCAAGGGTAAGGTTCAGGAAACTTTAGAGCGCAAGCTTGCTAAGTATCTGGCTTAATTCCTGAAAACAAAAAAGGGACTATGGCAAAAACCAAGGCAAAAACTTCTTCCGAGAAGGACAAAAAGGTAAAGGCGGCTTCGAAAGAAGCCAGTCCCGCAAAACCTGCGCCTAAAAAAGCACCTGCCAAAGAAACCAAAAAATCAGCAAAAGAAAAAGTTGAGCCCAAGAACGTTGTCGCAGAAATCGTTGAGGACGAATCTTCCGATTCCCTGGAGCATGCTGAAGCGGATAAAGCTTATGCGGTTCCCTCTTCTCATGATGAAGACATTGATGAACTCAACGAAACTGAAGAGTCCGTCAAACTTCCAAGTGTCGATAGCTCTAAAGCCCTAACATCTTCCGATCCTTTGGTGATGTATTTGAATGAGATCCGCAAATACAAAGTTCTGACCAAAGAAGAAGAAATCGCTCTTGCTAAAAAGTATTTTGAAACCAAAGATCCCGAGGCTGCTCAGGCTTTGGTGAAATCGAATTTGCGCTTTGTGGTTAAAGTCGCGGCGGAGTATTCCAAATTCGGTGCGAAGATGATCGATCTGATTCAAGAAGGCAACGTGGGCTTGATGCATGCCGTGCGCGAGTTCAACCCTTACAAAGGTGCCCGTCTGATCACTTATGCCGTGTGGTGGATCAAAGGATATATTCAAGAGTATCTGATGCGTCAGTATTCGATGGTGCGAATCGGAACAACGCAAAACCAAAGAAAACTTTTTTATCAATTGCAAAAAGAAAAAAACGCGCTGGATGCCATGGGTGTCGAGCCGACAACTGCTTTGATCAGCTCCCGCCTGGGAATCCCTGAAGACGAAGTCCGTGATATGGCGATGCGCATGTCAGGTCGTGATGTCAGCTTGGATAAGCCCGTGGATGATGACTCCGGCACCAGCTTGGGAGATCTGCAAAAAGGCTCCAGCGATCAACCCCTGGACGAGCAACTCGCACGCGAAGAACAGCTGGATATTTTAAAACAGAAAATCGAAGAAATTCGTCCCGAGCTCTCCGATCGCGAGAAAATCATTCTGGATGAGCGTATCTTAAACGATGAGCCTCTGACGTTGCAGGAGATCGGTGAGAAGTACGGCATCACGCGTGAAGCTGTCCGTCAGATGGAAGCGCGCTTGATGAAAAAAATCAAAGCCAAAATGGAAGAAGAAGAGTAACTAAAACTTCCACTCCAAGCTTGTCATGGCCTTCATTTTATTTGCCGCGCGGCCCGAGAAATCATCGACTGCCACGTGGCTTTTCAATCTACATTTCATTTTTTTGATGGGTTCTGCCCAGCCGACCTGCAATTCGTGATCTTGAAAATTGCCGCTGAGCTTTTGAAAACCGTCGCCTTTTAATTCGACTGCTGCTTGCGCTGCTGTGGCTTGGAAGATTAAGAAGAAACCCATTAAGACCGTGATTATTTGTATTGCTGTTCTCATGCATTTAATACTACTCGAGCGTGCCTGAAATCACTCACTCACATTCAGGCTGTTTCAAGACAAACTCCAAGTTCCTTGCACAAGAAAAATCTGTTGGCCCTTTTGCCACCAGAAATTTATTCGAATTGTGCAGGAACCTCAGAACCTTGAACTTCACCATCTGGACGATCGGGTTCAACTCTTAAGGCTCCGTCAGTCGAAGGGTGGCAATCCCGACTGTGGTTTTCAAGTCTCGCCAGATCATTCATTTTCGTCATTTGGGATTGATCAGGACAAGGCAAGATGCCCGGCTGTTTAAACACGCTGGAAGGTCTGCGGGAAGTCGTCTGCGTTTGGGCTGCAGATCCATCATCACTCATCAAAGTGGATGATCGAGAAGGTTCAGGAGCTGCGAACGCGTAAGATGATGCAGATAGAATCAAAGCTGTGAGAAGTACCTTTAGAATTCTCATAATGGCCTCCTTCATATATGAATTGTAGCACATGTCTGAGTAGAATTCCGGGACTTGTTGTTTGTCAGGAGTCTAGCGTGTCCCGCCCTGCTTTCGGCTGGTAATATGCATCTTCGGTGCCCCAGTTGGTTTATCCAACTGCAGGCTAAAGAATTTTTCCACGGAATCTTCCTCTTCGGAAGTGAGTTCTTTCAATGGATGAAGTCCCATGTAAATCGGCTTTTTGGTTTTTTCATCAGAACTTTCTCTGTAGATAAAATCAAACTTGGGAATCAGCGATTCTTTCTTCACGATTCCCATGATGCGGCGATATTTATTTTCAGTATTCAAAATCAGGCGTCCGGTTTTTATAACGCCGCCGGGAGAATACAGTTTGAACATCACTTCGTTGCAGTCGCCTTGTCCTGTTTCGGCCATGTTGGCAACCAAGGCACCCGTTTGTTGATAGAGTTCGGGACATTCTGCTAACTGAACAGAATTTTTCACCAGAGAATATTTAGGAAAGTTTTCTTTCAGATAGGTGGCAATCGCTTCTTGACAAAGTCCACTTTACTCGCGTTGGTACCGACCGTGGATTTAGGAGCGTCCGCTAAAGCGAAACCGCCCAATAGCAAAAGAGTTCCTAGCATACTCACTCCCCAGATAAATCATCTTAGTTTATCCATGGGGAAGAATCAATTTGGAGCGGAATCATGAAGGGCACTGCGATTCAATTCTGTACGTTCCACAAAAAACGCCGTGGGTTTAGCACGGCGTTTAGTATTTCTTAAAAAATTAGAATCAGGGAACTAAGCGACTTCCAACTCTCCAGCACCGATCGTCGCAGCCAATTTCGCACGAAGGCGAGTCACTGCTTGAGCGTGCAACTGAGAAACGCGGGATTCAGTCACGCGCAATACTTGACCGATCTCTTTCAAGTTCAAATCTTCATAGTAATAAAGAGAAAGAACCAGGCGTTGTCTCTCTGGAAGTTCTTCGATTGCTGTCGCTACAACTTCTTTGATGTTTTTAACATTCAACTGATTGAAAGGGCTGTTAGTACGAGAACCTTCCAAAATATCCATGATGGATTTTTTGTCGGTGTTACTGAAAGTAGTTGCTTGGTCGATTGGTAGCAAGCTGACAGGGCGAACTTGATTTACCAAATCATGGAATTCGTCGATATTGATGTTAAGGGCTTTTGCCACTTCTTCATCAGTCGCAGTACGACCCAAATCTGCTTCCAATTGTACCATTGTACGATCAAGCAATTTTGCTTTATCACGAATAGAACGAGGAACCCAGTCTTGAGCGCGAAGTTCATCCAGGATGGCACCACGGATACGGAACTCAGCATATGTTTTAAATTTATTATCACGAGTAGAATCGTATTTCTCGATGGCATCCATCAAGCCGATAACACCCGCAGAAATCAAGTCATCCAATTCGATGTTAGAGGGAAGTCTAACGGCGATCTTCTGAGCGATAAATTTAATGAGTGGAGCGTATTCTTTAATTAGGTCGTCTTTTTTAGTCGGCGCGAGCTGACGTGGCTCATCCTTGTACTTCTTCAACAATGCCGCATTTTTCCCCATATTTATCCCTCTTGAAGTCTATGTTAGCAAACAGCCCTATGCGCTGAAAGTCCAATTCTGTGGCGGACTAGGATTCCATTTAAGCGAAACCCACCACTTGATCCCAGAACATCTGCATTCCGCCATTAGCTTCAATTAGCTTGGAGGATTTTTCGATCTGCGCAGAAATTTGACGAATTGCCTTGGATGATTCAGCTCCCACATCGTGTCTCACAATGAGACGCTGCATTTGTGTTGCTTTTCTCAACACCGCGTCGTTTGGAACTGAGCCCCAGTAATCAAGACCAATGTATAGGAAGCGGTTCACAACATCGTTGAAGCGCTTATAAAGATTTATCCCTTCTTCTTCATCACGCACCTGATTGCAGACGATGGAGAAGTGATTCACTTTGTATTGTTTGTTTAAAACTTTAATAAGAGCATAGGCATCTGCAAAGCTGGAAGGGTCAGGTGTGATTACCACACTCACCGACTGAGCTGCAGAATTCAGGAACAAAACATTTTCTGCGATACCCGGCGCGGTATCAATTAACAGATAGTCAAAGCCCATCGGCAATGAGCTGATGGCTTCCACCATCGCACGTCTTTCGAAATGATTCAGATTATTGAACTCAACGATTCCGCTGCCACCAGGAATCAAAAAGACATCTTTAGAAACTTCCAAAAGAATGTCTTTCATCTCTTTGCGGCCGGCGATGATATCATGAATGCTGCCCTGGCTTTTTGCGCCGAACATGATATCCACGTTCGCCATCCCCAAGTCTCCATCCAGAATTAAAACCTTCTTACCTTTTTGCGCCAGGCTTAATGCAAGATTGGCCACCAAAGTTGTCTTACCAACACCACCCTTACCGGATGTGATGCTGATTGTTCTTGTGCGGTATAAATCAAAAGTATTTAAACGACTCATACGGCCTCAGAATCCTGTTGTTTGAATTTAGTGATATTGAAAATAAGATCCAACAAACGCTCTTTCGTCGCGAATTCGAAATCTTCAGGAACGCGCGAACCAATACCGAAAGAGTGAAGAGGAATATCAAATCGCTTCATGAAATTGTAAATTGTCCCGTGCTGAGTGGATTCATCCAAAGATGTGAACACCACGTCTTTATAACCCAACACAGAATAACGACGACCTAATTCAATCGCATCGACGTCTTTCGTATTCGCCGACATCGTCAAGTGGATGTTGGCATTCAAAGCTTGTGGCGGCAAAATGCTGCGCAAAAGATTGATTTCTTCATTGTTTTTAAGGCTTAGACCCGCAAAGTCCACTAACACGCAATCTACATTCGCCAAATAGCGCATCAGATTGTGCCAGTCGTTTTGATTGCGAATCACCGAGAACGGAACATTCAGGATTTGCGCATAGATCTTCATTTGATCAGCCGCACCCACTTTGAATGTGTCTGTTGTGAAGATCGCAACTTTCTTGCGTTCACGAACCACCATGTGGCTCGCCATTTTAATCAGCGCTGAAGTTTTACCGCTGCCTGCGGGACCTACGAAGCAGTGAATTTTTCCTGCCGTCGGATTTTGTGCGATTTTGATAGCATCCAACACACGGCGAGCAACAAAGGCTTCTACCAATGCTTTGTTTTTGATTTTCAGAGGTGGCAGTGTCTCTTGAGTTTGCGTCAAAATGTCAGCCGCGATCTCTGGAGCCATTCCCGAACGAGTCAGCTTTTCAAAGATAGAGCTTAAATCGTAAGAAATACCGAAATCAGCACCCGGATGCGCACCCACGAAGGATTGCGGCATTTGTTGGAACTGTGTGATCACCTGGCGCAAGTTTGCGATCTCGCTTTTCAAAGCAATGATTTCCGGTGATTCACCTGCAGGCTTCGCTGGTGCCGGAGCGGCTGCCGGTTTTACAGGAGCTGCTTTTTTAGGTGCAAAGTTTTGCTCTTGCTCCTGGAAAGCGTGCAAAGCACGCTGAGCTGCGTTCTTAACTCTCTCCTCTGACATTTTCTGCTGACGAGCGTATTCATTTTCATCTTCGATATCGATGTAACGACGTTGCGTGATTTGCGCAGGCGGTTGGTTCTTCTGCACATGCTTTTCCACCATTTTGGTGATCAGCTCTTTTTGCTGACGAGCGGTGCTGGCCTGGAATCTTTGACGATCCTGCTCACGCAATTTGGATTCTGCAAATTTCTTTTTTTGCAAAGTCTCTTCGGAGACAGCGGCAGTGATTTCTACACTTCCCTCACCCACCAAGCCGAAGCTTTTGTTGTTGTCGCGGGCAGAGAGGATGATGGCGTCAGGACCCAGCTGGGTCTTAACCATCTCCAAAGCTTCCTTCATGGTACGTGCTTCAAATTTCTTAACCTGCATGGCTCATCTCCACTAACGCAACTGATTGAACATCCGCATCTGACGTCAATTCATTGTGCGAAAGCACAACCAACTGAGGGATAAAACGCGAAGTCAGTTTGTAAATATGTCTACGAGAAGTCGGGCTGGTCAGCAGAATCGGCTGACTTGCCACTTCCGGATGGTTTTCAACCGCACGCGCGATCTCATTGATCAAGCGATGCGCCGTATTTGGATCCATCACCAACTGCACGCCCTGCTCTGTCTGCAACAAAGAATTCGCAATCAATTCCTCGATCACCGGATGCAAGGTCATCACAGGGATGTTACCTTGATCAGTAGTGTATTTTGCGGTGATACCGCGAGCCAGGGACCTACGAACACTTTCCGTAAGAACTTCAATATCTTTTGTACGTGGAGCTTCGTCTGCAAGCGTCTCAAAGATCGTAAGCAAATTACGAATGGAAACCTGTTCTTTAAGAAGCCCCTGCATAACGCGAACCACAGAACCCAAGGACATAAGATCCGGGATAAGTTCTTCGACAACTTTAGGATGAGATTTTTTAAAGTTCTCAACCAAGGAAGCCGCTTCCTGACGACCCAACAACTCATGAGCATGGGAGCGGATGATTTCCGTCAAGTGAGTGGCCATAACTGTTGGCAAGTCCACCACTGTGTATCCAGCAATTTCTGCGTCTTCTTTGCGGTTTGGAGAAATCCAAAGAGCATCCAGACCGAATGCAGGTTCTTTCGTTTTAATACCATCGATAGGATCAGAAACATTTCCTGGATCCATGGCAAGCATCGCTTCTGGACGAAGAGTACCACCGCCCACACGATTGCCTTTGATCATCACGCGGTACTCACCCGGCGCCAACTGCAAGTTATCGCGGATATGAATACTTGGAACCACGATCCCCAGATCCAACGCAAATTGCTTACGGATGCTGACGATACGTTCAAGCAAGTCGCCAGATTGGTCAGACTCGACAATACTGATCAAACCATAACCAACTTCCAATTCCACCATGTCGACGGGAAGCATACTTTCGATATTTTCTTTTTTCGGAGCAATGGCTTGAGTTTCCAAAGCTTTCTTTTCTGCCGCTGCAGATTCCGCTTTGAATTTTTTGATAACCCAAGAAACACCGCACAACAATCCACCCATGAACAAGAATGGAATTGTCGGCAGACCCGGGATGATACCCATAAGGATCAATACACCACCAGAAATCATGACAGCACGAGGGTTGACCAAAAGTTGGCTTGTAACCTCAGCACCCATGTCTTTATCTGAATTCGAAGTACGGGTAACGATCGTACCGGCAGCGGTAGAAATGATAAGTGCCGGAATCTGCGCAAGCAAACCGTCACCGATCGTCAACATCGTGTAGTACTTGGCAGCCGTACCCACATCCAAACCTTTTTGGATCACACCAATTGCCAAACCACCCAGGATATTGATCAAAGTAATAATAATACCCGCGATCGCATCACCACGTACGAACTTGGAAGCACCGTCCATCGCACCATAAAAGTCAGCTTCTTGTTCAATCTGACGACGGCGTTTACGAGCTTCAGCTTCTGTGATGTGACCCGCGTTCAATTCCGCGTCGATCGACATCTGCTTACCTGGCATCGCATCCAAAGTGAAACGTGCAGCGACTTCGGCTACGCGCCCAGAACCCTTGGTGATTACCATGAAGTTGATAACGATCAGGATCGCAAACATGATGAAACCGATGACGTAGTTACCGCCGACAACGAAATTTGCAAACGAGGCGATCACATCACCGGCGGCTT
Organism: Bdellovibrio sp. HCB185ZH; assembly: GCF_047302455.1. Lineage (GTDB taxonomy): Bacteria > Bdellovibrionota > Bdellovibrionia > Bdellovibrionales > Bdellovibrionaceae > Bdellovibrio. Next base: position 2,998,959 of record NZ_CP178624.1, on the reverse strand, counting down.
TTTCACCTTCGTGTCCGTGAGTCAAAATCAAACGAGTTGTTGCTACGTTCAAGGACAGACGGAATAACGTCGTCATCAACAGCAGCGATGGGAAAGATGTGAAATCAAGGGCTCTTTGAGTATAGATACTTACAAGCAGGATCAGGATACTGATCGCCAGGGAGAATGTAAGTGAGATATCCAAAAGCATTGGAGGCAATGGAATGATCATCACCGCCAGGATTGCCAGGATACCGAACGCAATAAAAAGATCCGTATTCTTAGTATACTTTTCGAATCTTTTTAAAAACTGAAAAACATCTTCCATTATCTTTTCTTCCTACGTAGTCGGTAAACATATGAAAGCACTTCGGCCACCGCGACAAATAGATCCCTTGGAATCACCTGTCCGATCTTCATGGTTTTAAAGATCGTGCGAGCCAGTGGTTTATTCTCAACAATCGGAATATTGTGCTCTCTTGCTAGAGCCTTAATATTCTCTGCCACGACATCCGCACCCATCGCTACCACCTGAGGTGCCGGCAAGTTGTCTGAGTATTTCAAAACAACTGCGATGTGTGTCGGGTTCGTGATCACAACGTCAGCCTTAGGGATTTCAGCCATCATTCGTTTTGAGGCCATTTCCCTTTGGATACGACGAATGCGCGATTTGATCATAGGATCACCCTCGCGCTGTTTGTGCTCTTCCTTCACTTCTTGTTTGGTCATCATCATTTTCTTTTCAAGGTCCCAACGTTGATAGAAGTAGTCAGCTCCAGCCAGAACCAACATCACTCCACCCACGCCGCCCAAAAGTTTTGCGACGATGCCACCAATGTAAGTGCAGATTTGTTCAATCGAGAAACTCATCAAATAAGGAATTTGATGAACTTCGCCACGTAACAAGAAATACAAAACCATTCCGATCGCGCCCATTTTCAGGATACCTTTCACGGCTTCCATGACAGCGCGAAGACTCATCACACGTTTCATGCCTTCGACGGGATTGAGTTTGTTTGGATCCGGAGTCAATGCATCTTCAACTTGCAAGAAACCGATTTGGGCTACTGTTGCAGCCACACCTAACAAACCCGCAATACCCATCACAGGCGCAATAAGAATCAAAGCTTTCTCTCCGTTGATACGAAGAGCTTCAGTGAAGTTCCCGGAACGAATGGTCGAAACCATGTCGGGACCGAAGGAATAGTGGAAAAGGTCATAAAAGTTTTTGAAAAAGAAACGACCCAAGGCATAGACGCCACCGGAAGCAGCCAACAACAATACTGCTGTAGCCAACTCCTTTGACTGTGCAACATTTCCTTGCTTGCGAAATTCTTCCCGTCTGGCATCCGTTGCCGATTCGGTTTTTTCGCTGTCGTTTTCCCCTGACACTTAGTTCCTTCCTAGAACTTCATCTCTCTCTTAAAATTCTACAATGCTTTCATCACTTTGAACAGTTGACTGGCCGTGATTTCGACCAGTCCATTCATCTCGGAAACCATCAATGGCAAACAGATGAAAACAACCGTCATACCGATCATAATTGACACTGGCATGCTCGTAACCAGGACGTTAATCTGGGGAACCGCTCTACCGAGGATACCCATCGATAAATTCACCAGCAGAATCGTCACCAACACAGGGGCGCACATCTTAATTGTAAGAATAAAAGTAGTTTGACCAAACATCGCCATTTCCGCGAAGGGCCCAACATTCAAGCTCAATGAGCTGACCGGAACCAACGTATAACTCTCGACAATGGCACGAATCAGAATATGGTGTCCGTTGATTGCGAGAAAAACCAACGTCCCCAGAGTGGAGTAAAAAGATTCCATCGCATTTCCAGAGGTGCCTAGCAATGGATTATACATCTGACCAGCAGACAAACCCACGCTCATCGCGATAAGATCCCCCACCATAGAGACAACGAAAAAGAAGATGCGGGTTAAAAAACCCAGCAGCAATCCAACCATCAGTTCACGGATAGCTAAGGATATGATTTCATTGGAGATCGTCAGGTAATCCACGTTGCCGATTTTAACAATCGGAAACAAAAGCACGCTCAGGATCAGGGACAATAAAATCTTTACGGGAGCCGGGATGTTGCCAGCTCCAAAGAAAGCGGAGGCAATCACAAAAGCCACCATGCGCAGAAAGATCAGCGCGAAAAGGAGGATTTGTGCTTCTGTAAGTGCCGTCCAATTTAGCATTCAGCTATTCCCTGACCATGGCAGGAATATTTTCAATCAAGGTCGAAGTGTATGTGGTTAAAACGTCCATCATCCACGGCCCGGCTAAAACCACCACCACGGCAACCACGATCATTTTCGGAATGAACGTCAAAGTCGCCTCATTGATCTGAGTCAATGCTTGGAAAATCGAAACCGCCAAACCCACAACCAGAGTGCTGATCAAAAGAGGTGCCGACAACATTGCTGTTGTTCTTAAAGCATCCTGACCCAGCTTAATTACTAATTCTTCAGTCATCTATTACCTCAACCGAAACTTTTTACCATCGAACCGATCAGCAAACCCCAACCGTCGACAAGTACGAAAAGCATAATTTTAAATGGAAGAGAAATCACAATCGGCGGAAGCATCATCATACCCATTGCCATCAAAACACTGGAAGCGACGATGTCGATCACCAGGAATGGCAGGAAGATAATGAAACCGATCTGGAAAGCTGTTTTAAGTTCAGAAACCACAAATGCCGGAACCAAAACCATCGTGGGTACTTCCGCACGTGTTTTAGGTTTTTCAACTTTAGAAAGTTTCACGAATAAAGCCAGATCCGCATCACGTGTCTGGTTGAACATGAACTTACGCAAAGGAGCCAGGGAGTTCTCAATCGCTGCCTCTTGAGAAATCGTGCCTTTCAAATAAGGCTGAACACCTTTGGTGTTGATTTCATTGAATGCCGGTTGCATCACAAAGAAAGTCAGGAACAAAGACAACCCCACCAACAATTGATTCGGTGGCATTTGTTGAACACCCATGGCCTGTCTTAAGAAAGACAAGACGATGATGATACGAGTAAAACCCGTCATCATGATCAGGATTCCCGGCGCCAAAGTCAGCACGGTCATGATCAGAACTAGTTTAATAGCATTTACAACTTCATTTGGGTTGTCAGAAGTTTTGAAACCCAGATTCACTGTTGGCAAAGTCACCTGCGCAAAAGCATGTGAACTTGTCAGCAAAATCAAGGGAAGCAGAATCAAACTCCAAAGAGTCAGTTTCTTAAAATTCACTGAAAATTCCTCATACCTTTCAAACGTTTTGAAACGATATCTTTGATTCCGCTGATAGCAAATTCGTCGTCAACGTCCGTGTTCGCGGATTCTTTAGCACGGCTTTTGAACGAAACACGTTCTTTGGGCTCGCTGCTGAATTGCCCTTCTTCTTCGTCTTCATCAAAAGTTGCCATTGTTTTACCGAAACTTTTTGGAGCTTCTTCTGGAACTTCATCATCCAACAAAGAAAGGGATTTAATCATCGAGATGTTATGATCCGTCACGCCGATCAGGATGGACTCACCGGCTACGCGAACGATTGCCAAACTTTTCTTAGGACCCAGGTAATGCTGTTGCAAAACTTTGATCTGCGTCTGGTGTTTTCTTTCTTTTGGGATCGAGTACTTGCGCAAAAAGATAAAAGCACCGCAAGCCACCGCACCCAAAATTGAAAGTGTCATCAAAATGCGGAACCAGCTTGAGCCTTCAGTTCCAGCATTTTTTTGTTTTTCCAGATTAAGTGGAATTTCAGACTCTTTGCGATTGTCGATTTTCGGCAAATCTTTTGTCGCCACAGCATCAGCCGATGTCGCCGTCGCTGCTGCGTCGGTTGTCGCTTCTGCCGTGACAGCTGTTGGAGCTGCCTCAGAGGTAGGGGCCTCTTTGTCTGCCGCTTGAGCAGATACGGAAATCACAAAAAGAAGAGAAAGAATCCACTTCATTAAAAACCTCTTACTTCAGCTGCTCTACGCGTTCAGCCGGAGAAATGATATCAGTCAAACGTACACCGAACTTCTCATTCACCACCACGGCTTCACCGCGTGCGATCAACTTGTCGTTCACATAAACTTCCATTGGCTCACCGGCCAATTTATTCAATTCAATAACGCTACCTTGAGTCAGATTCAAAAGCTCACTCACTGGCATTTTTGTACGACCCAACTCCACTGTTACTTTCAATGGAATATCCAGGATCAAATTCAAATTTCTATCTTTAACGATAGAGTTACCATTAGCTTCTTTCTTAGGAGCTGCGGATTCCGCCGCCATCCCTGAAGCTTCTGCCATTAACTGATCTGCCAAGTCGTCCAATTTATCGTCTGTCATTTATCCCCCTACTTGATTACCGGACGAGTCACTTGGACAGCCACGGTTCCATGATGTATTCCGTAATAACCTAAAAACTTTTTGATACCTTCAATTTCAACTTCAAACTCGCCCGTGGCATCTTGATCCAAAGGAATCACATCCCCTACTTTCAAGCCCATCATGTCGCGAAGTTTGATCTCGGTTTCACCCAAGTTCACTTTGATTTCCAAATCTGTTTCCAAAAGCTGTTCTTGAATTGTGGAAGTCCACAATTTCTTGTCAGTTTGGTCAGACTCAACTTGGAAACCTGTAGATAATTTTTGCTTGATCGGCTCGATCGTCGCGTAAGGGATAACGATCGAAACCGTACCCGATGCGTTTTCAAGCTCAACGTCAAATGTCGAAGCGATAACAACGTCTGTCGGAGGCACGATACCTACGAACTGTGGATTCACTTCGGTACGAACAAAAGAACAACCAATTTTTTCAACAGACGCCCAAGCTGTTTCCAGATCGTTGATCGCAAGACCCACGACTTTTTGTACGATCTGAAGTTCGATCGGAGTAAAGTCTTTACCGTCGATTTTAGTGTAAGGACGATCAGCACCACCGAAAAAACTGTCCACCAAAGCGTAAGCCAGTTTACTTTCGATCACGAACAAAGCTGAACCACGCAAATTACCAAAACGCAGAACGCACATGCATGTTGGCATTGGCAAAGTATTGATAAACTCACCGAATTTCAGGAATTCCGTACCCGTCAAAGTGATCGACGCGATTTTGCGAAGAGCTGAAGACAAAGAAACACGGAAAGCTCTCATGAACTTTTCGTAAATAACTTCCAGCTGAGGCAAGCGACCGCGGATAATACGGTCCTGGCTGGTTAAGTCGTAAGATATAATTTTGCGCTCTTCAACTTTACCGTTGCTGCCACCACCGCCGCCACCTTGGCCATCATCTGACTTGGGTGAATCAGACGAGGCAACATCCCCGTCGGAAACCGCGGCTAAAAGCGCATCAACTTCACTCTGTGAAAGAACCTGATTCATAGCCCTGCCTTAGTTGTATAAGAACTCAGTAAAGAGCACGTTTGAAATCTTCCCTTGAACCAGGAAGGAGTTAATCGTGTCTTTGATTTCATTTTTCAAGCTGTCGCGACCCTCACGAGTCGAAACTTCTTCATAAGTTTTGGAAGAAAGAATAATAATAATGATGTCGCGGATTTGCGCTTTACGTTTATCGATTTCTTCGGCAGCTTTTTCGCCTTTTAGCTCAAGCTCAATATTGACCTTGGCAACACGGCGACCTTTGGAACCCGCAAGATTGACGATGAATGTTTCAAGTGGAACGACTTTGCCGACCAACTCTTTTTCTTCAGCTTCTTCTTTATGTTGAGCTTCCGCTTCACCTTTAATCACATGTTCGATTTTAGGTTCTGCTGCTTCTTTTTGCTTGTTTTTGAAAAGCATAAAGCCCACGCCTGCGACGATGAGCATATTGATCACTGCTAGAGCGATAAGAAGTATAGGCTTTTGTCCTGAACCGCCAGACGGAGCTGCTTCAGCTGCCGCCGCTTTTTCTTCTGCCATTCATCCTCCATGATGAACGACCACAGATGGGAGTGGTCTCATGGAAATTGTAAGCAACTGGAATGCCAACACGCCTTCGGTCCAGGGGCCTATCCTGCGGTCTAACATATTTGATTACAGGCAATTTTTGCCCCGGGGGAAAATGTTTCCCTACAAAATTTTTATGACGGTAGTCAAAAGTTTGGCGAAGTAAAGTTGACTGTGTCTCTTGTCATCCACGGACCTAGGTCTATAGTGAGAACCGCCAGATAGGTTCATAATAGAAGCGGGTCCACGCACACGAAAAGGAGATTCTATATGGATAACCAAAATCAAACTGTGGGAGGCCTTCAAAGCAAATTCGGAGAAATGTCCTCCGCACTTAAAGCTCAGTTCGCTAACTTGAATCTGTCCGATGCTCAAATCAAAGATGCCTTAAAAAGCCCCGACGATTTAATCAATATGATCTGCGAAAAAACCGGCATGTCCAAAGAAGCAGCAACTCAAAAAGTTCATGCTCTGATGGCTCAATACAATATCACCGATGATCAAGCAAAAGGCTTTATGGCCCGCTGGGGTGAAAAAGTTGAACACGGTATTGAAACTATCAAATCAAAATTCACCCATTAGTTAGAAAAGGCTTTCTTAATGGATTTATCCTAACCATCTGGTTAGGATAAATCCATGACAGCACTGAAACAACGCCTTCTGGATTACTACGAAAAAAATGAAACCAAAGTGGACATCGCCTTTTTCTTGGGCGGATTCATCTTTGACGTTCTGACTCTTTCAGATATCGATGACCCCTTAAGCATCGTGCAACAAGTGGTCTATTTGGGAGTCATCGGCTTGATTCTATTCTATGACTTCTTAAGCACCCATAATCTGGTGACCGTTTCTCCCCGCGTATCGAAGTACTGGGAGTACCGAAATCTAGCGGTGCATTTCCTATTGGGAAGTTTGCTCAGCGTCTATTCTTTGTTTTTCCTAAAAAGCGCCTCGATCTTTTCATCGATTGTCTTTGTTGTTTTAATGATGGGTATCATGGTGGCCAACGAACTTAAAAGTGTTCAGAAGGCCGCTGTCGATTTAAAAGTCGCCTTATACGTCATCTGCTTATTCGCATTTTTCTCGATGACCATTCCGGTCCTACTGGGTTTTGTGGGTGTGACGACATTCCTGCTTTCCATTGCCCTGACCGCAGCAGTTATCTATGGCGCCTTTGCTTTACTCACCAAGAAAGTCGATAACAAAAAACTTTTGCTCAGAACCTTAGCGGTACCGGGCTTTGGGGTTTTAGGATTGTTTCTGATTTTGTATTTCATCGGTTGGATTCCACCCGTTCCTTTATCCGTTCAGAACATGGGAATTTATCACAACATCGAAAAATCCGAAGGTAATTATTTGCTGTCTCATGAAAACCCTTCCTGGAGATTCTGGAAAACAGGAGATCAGGAATTTTTAGCAGAGCCCGGTGATAAAATTTATTTCTTTGCGCAGATCTACTCCCCTGCACGCTTTAGTGATTCTGTTATAGTGCATTGGTATTACAAAGATCCACGCCAGGGATGGATCAGCACCGATAAAGTGCCGATGAAAATTTCCGGCGGCAGAAAAAATGGTTTCAGAGGATTCGCAGTAAAACAAAATTACGCTGCAGGCGAAGGAAGAGTCAGTGTTGAAACCACTGACGGTCGCGAAATCGGTCGTATTTACTTTAATGTGATGAAGAATGAAATGAGTTCAGAAAACCGTACCTTCACAACCGAGATCATGTAGGAAAGACTACGCCAGACTTTTTGAGGATTCGTGGATGATCTCACCAATTGCCACGTTCTCCAGTGAAGATACGGCAACTTCCCATCGGCCTTCCTCGCAAAGGCCGCTAATACCAGCAGACTCATACGAATCATTTAAAGCCGCACGTAGTTTTGGCAGCAATCGCTCTTTAAAGCGCTCTGCCAACTCATCGCAAACCTTACAATCCAACTCAATGCCCAGATGCTTCTCACGCCCTTCGGCAGTCAACACCCATTCACGCACCATCCACGGCGGATCATGTCTGACATGCTGAACATGACCACACTCAAGTTTTGCAACCCAGTGGTTTTCCGAATCAGTGAGATAGCCGACGATGCTTTGATTCATACCGTCCTCTGGATTTAGATTAATTAGTTTCTGGGCTTAGATGAGGCGCCAGGGCACTTTGCAGTTGTTTTACGATGGCGGCAGGTCCCGCGATGATTGAATTCTTATACGGATTGTATTTTTCGCCGCGATAAGTTTCAACAACTCCACCTGCTTCTTCGACTAACAAAATCCCTGCAGCTGCATCCCACGGCTGAATATTACGCTCCCAATACCCATCAAACACACCGCGAGCAACTTGCGCTAAATCATAAGCGGCAGCACCAGGGCGACGCACACCGCGCGCTTTACGAACAACATCGGTGAATATTTTTAATTGTTCAGAAATAACATGCTCGTGTTCTGCGACGAAACCCGTTGCCAACAAAGCGTCTTCCAGTTTTTCATTTTTAGTGATGGAAAGCTTGCGACCATTCACGTAAGCACCTTCACCGCGAATCGCTGTGTATGTTTCATTCAGCATCGGCACTTCAATCACTGCAAGCTGAATTTGTCCGTTAATTTCTAACCCTAAGCTGATACAAAAAATTGGAAAGCGATGAATGTAATTCGTTGTTCCATCTAACGGATCTAGAATCCAACGCCCGCGGGCCCCTGCGGTTTCCCACTGGACTTTCGCCCCAGCGGCATAAGATTCCTCTCCAAGAAACTCTATGTCAGGAAAATTTTTCTTTAGGTAATCGGAGATGACTCGTTCTGATTCTTTGTCGGCCTCAGACACAAGTCCAGCCTGGAATTTGTGTTCGATGTGCTCTAAGTTACCGAAATAATTGAGAAGCACTTCTCGCCCCAGGCTCACAGCTTTGATTGCCGTACCTAAGACCTGCTTCCAATCTGTTGATTTTACGCTGCTTTCCACGATGTACCTCACAAGTCAGGACCGTCAGGTTATTGACCGGTTCCAGGACTTAAAGCTACCATGGATGTAAGGCCAAAGGAAGGGCCCTAAACTTAAGCATTTACGCGGGTTTTAACATTATGAGGATTCAAAAAATGGCAGCGAAATCAGATACGGTTGTAAAACTAGTGATAGTTTTGTTCATCTCTCTTCTTTCTTTTTCGGTGGGTTTGTTCGCCGGTAAGAACTTTAGTGACAACCAACACACGATTTCACAACTTGAGCCAAGTAAAACAGCAACTCGTGAAGTGGCGTCTGAGCACGGCGCGACGGCAACTGAATCTAAATCTGGCGCGATGACTGATGAAGAGATCGCAAAGCTTGCTGAAGAGTTCGTTGCTGACGAAAAGCCAGTAGCAGCCGGTCACGGTGAAGCAGCGGGTGGTCATGGCGAAGCGGCTCCTGCTGTGGGCCATGGTGAAGCTGCTCCAGCACACGGTGCTCCAGCTAAAACTGAAACTGCAAAACACGGTGAAGCTCCAGCCGCTCACGGTGCTCCTGCAGCAACAGCGGCACACGGTGAAAAAGCAGAACCTTCTTCTGTAGCAAAAGATTTGGCAGCTGGTAAAGCTCCACAAACTCGCACAGCTCCTGCGGCTAAACCAGCAACTGCTGAATCCCGCATTCCTTCTTCATTGCCGCAAAACGTTGCGCAATACACTGTTGGTAAATTCACAGTGCAAGTGGCTTCCTATGCTGATGAAGCTGAAGCACAAAAATTTGCTTCTGATTTGAAAACAAAAGGTTACAGCGCATTCTACGTACCAGCGAATATCAAAGGTAAAACTTGGTACCGCGTGAGCGTAGGTCAGTTTGCAACTTCTAAAGAAGCTGCTTCTTACAGAACTGAATTGATCAGCAAAGCCAAAGTTTCCTCTGCGATCGTTCAAAAAATTACTGAGTAATCTTCCTTACTCGGTCCACTCCGGAAAAATCGGAGTGCACACAATCAAACTCGCAAAAAAAACCCTATCTTTTCAAAGATAGGGTTTTTTGTTTTTTAGAGGTAAGTTTTCTAAATTTATTTAGGGAGAGTCGTAGTGGAAAAACGCTCCGTCATCTCTTTTAAATTAAGTTCTTCCAGGATCCAATTCAAACGATCGGCCGCGCGTTGGCGAGGGCCTTCTTTTTTAGTAGCAATGATCAGTTCGTTTTTCATGGAATGTTCGAATCCAACAAGCTCCGTAACGGTCACTTGATAGCCATGGGCTTCCAATCGAAGACTGCGCAAAACATTCGTCAGGTGGCTACCGAATTCGCGGGTATGAATCGGATGGCGCCAGATTTCTGTCAGCGGACTTGCAAGTTGCTTGGCTTTATTTTGACGAAGGACTTTGGCCATTTCGGCCTGGCAACATGGAACGAGTACGATGTGCTTCGCTTTTTTCTTCAAAGCAAAATCAATGGCGTCGTCAGTCGCGGTATCGCAAGCATGCAGTGCTGTCACCAAACCGATTTTTTCCGGCAGGAGTTTAGATTCAGTTGCTTCCGCCACTAACAAAGGCAGAAAAGACATGTTTGGAAAGTTTAACTTTCCTTGCAACTCGACGGATTTTTTAACCAGTTCCTCTCGGGTTTCAATACCGTACACGTGACCTTTGCTGGTGAGGCTTTTAAAGAATAAATCATAGATGATGAAACCCAGGTAAGACTTCCCCGCTCCATGATCGACCAGGGTAACGTCGTCACCCGTTGCTTGAAGGTCTTTCAACAAGGGCTCGATGAAATTGTACAGGTGATAGACCTGTTTTAATTTTCGGCGACTGTCTTGATTGATTTTTCCATCGCGGGTCAGAATGTGAAGTTCTTTGAGTAACTCGATCGACTGACCGTCGCGCATTTCTTCTAGGGGTTTTTTCATGAATCGCTTCTATCTTTTTTTAAAAGTAAAGTACACTACCAAGCGTAATAAATTCCGGTACGAATAACTCCGCCGAACGTGGGATTCGGATCAAGCTCTTGTCCCATCAAACCGCGACCTTCAGCAGCGGCAATCACACCGAAATATTTCGTGAAATCATAAGAGATATCTGCGCCTGCTGCCAAACCGCCCAGAAACTTTGCTCCTGTGGTATCTTTTTGGCTGGCGCCAGACAGGGTCGTCGTTATGTCTTCTTTATAAGTTCCAAGACTGCCGCCACCGTAAACCGAAACTCTCATCGATTTTTTCTGTAAACGCCACAAATGCCAACGTCCCCACAGCAACATTTCTTCGTGATCGCGTTTGATATTCAATGTGGAGTTGCCAGATTCCTGACTGAATTTAGAATATTCAAACAAAACTGACCAGGCATTCGTGCGATACGCAAAACTCAAATTCTGTGGCTTTTGTTCCATATAGTTTTCAGCGGAGTCTTTTTCATAGCGAATATCTAAAGCCAATGGATACAATTGCAACTGATTCAATTTCGGAATTAGTACAGGACGCTTCATGCGCGTCTCTTGAGGCGCAGAAGACGCAGCTGCAGCTGCCGCATTCGTCGCCGTCTGAGCGTAAGCATTCAAGCTCATAAATAAAGACAGGACTGCTAGAACCAATTTCATTTCTTAGCCTCTGTCAGATCAAAGCGTTTTCCAGAAGCCACACAGGTCTTAGCCGTATTCTCTTCTGTAGAATTCACAACCTCGGCCAGGAATTCACATTCCTTTTGATTCAAATCTGGAATCACACTTGCCAGAACCGAAAGAAAACGTGTCGGCGGATAATAACCTTGAGAATCCGTATCGATGAAATCCTGACGATAAACAGGCAACGCCGTCACAATCCATTTCGCAACTTGCTTACGCATCTCTTGAGGGTCCACGCTGCGAGCATCAGCAGCTGTCTCAGTGAAAAGTTTTAACAAGCGAGAGTACTGCGTACCCAGACGATAAGATTTATCGCGCATGTCGTCCTCATACTGCGAACGATCTCTGTAATTTACATAAGCTGCAGAGAAATCACGGAAGCGTTCAGCTTTCACCAAACTTACCACTTCATATTCAGCGACATTCAATGTGCGAAGGCCTTTAAACGCAGGCAAAGAAAAAGCGATGAAATCAGGATCGCCCGTATAAATCCATCCCCACACGTCCGCCAAACCTTCATTCAAGGCACGGTGGAAGTAACGATTGTAATAACGCTTTACCAGTTTTTCAGAAATAACCACGGCGCGACCATGACCTTTTTTAAGACCACCGTCATCCAAGCGAGGATTTGCTGCCGCTCTAGTGCTCTCGTCAACAATGCCCGCTGCTTGCATGAAGCCCGTGCGATCGTGAATAGAGCCCGTGTCAGTTTGAGTATCACTTGGATCATCAAAGCCCTTCATCACGAGCTTAAAAAACAAAGAATGGAAATGTTCGTGGGCTAAGATCCCACCATTCACCGCAATCGGAAGATCGTCTTTCGTGTACGGTACGATCAAAATAGAATCCGTCGTCCCATCGTAAAGGGCATTGTTCGTAAGACCACTGGATTCACGAACTGCCACACCGATATCACGGGGCCAGTGATTCACTCCCCCAGCTCCCACTTCTTCATCCAGTTTTGCCAGATTTTGCATGTGCGAATAGATCGCAACAAGCTGCTGGCTTTGATCGTTGGCAGGGATGTATTTGCCTTCGGAATTTTTAATGAAGCGGCCTTGAGGAGAGGGACCGTTCAGGCGATTGTCCAAAATGCGCGGACTGATAAAAAATCGAACGAAGCGTCCGGAAACCTCACGCAAGTTATCCAAGCCTGAAAGCTCGATGAATTTCAGCGTGTAACCATTTTTGCTATCATTGACTGGCGACAGAACTTCGACCGAGCCTGAAACTTGTGACGTGTCCTCTTGGCCGGAACAGGCGGTGACAGCCATAGCCAACAAAACGACAGCAGTGATTTTAGGAAGAACGCGCTTCACAAAGTCCTCTCCAGGCACTATAAAAAAGGTGCCCCGGCTGGTCTTCGACCAAATGCGTTATAGTTTTAGCGGAAGTTCACAAAAAACTCAATGATAACTTAGGGATAGACAAACTTTGTCAGTCCCACTAAAACTTCGACACCTGTCTTTGCCAAGGCTACGACAGGCAAGGCCCGCCTGGGATGAGGAGCATCTTGTGGATGTATTGGAATTTGTTACGAAAAATTTGAATCCGGCGCAGAAGGAAGCAGTTGAGACCCTGGAAGGGCCGATTCTGATTCTGGCGGGAGCAGGTTCCGGTAAGACCCGCGTTCTTACTCATCGCATGGCTAATATGATCGGCAACGGCGCTGCGAGCCCCGAAGAAATCCTGATGGTGACCTTTACAAATAAGGCTGCCAAAGAGATGGAACATCGTATTTACAAGCTTTTGACGGAGCTTCAAGTTCCAGTTCACAGCCAGCTTTGGATTTCCACTTTCCATAGTTTCTGCGTTCGCGTTCTGCGCCAGCACGTAACACTTTTGGATTATAAACCGTTCTTTGGAATCTATGACTCTTCTGATTCGCTTGCGCAGATCAAAAAAGTTATGACGGCTTTGAACATCAACGACAAAATTTATCCTGCTAAAAACTTCCAGGGCCGTATCAGCAGCGCCAAGATGATGGGTTTGACTCCCGATCAATTTGAAAAAGGCAACAAACGCCTGATGGATCAAAAAACGGTTGAGGTGTACAAAGCCTACGAGAACGAGATGAAAAAAGCGAACAGCATGGATTTCGATGATCTTCTGATGAAGACTTACGAACTCTTCCGCATGTATCCAGACATCTTGGCGCAGTATCAGCAAAAATTCCGTTTCATCATGGTGGATGAGTACCAAGATACGAATCACATCCAATATCTTTTGGTGCAATTGCTGGCAAAGGCCCATCGCAACCTGTGCGTGGTCGGTGACGAAGATCAATCGATCTACTCGTGGCGTGGAGCTGACATCAAAAACATTCTGGATTTCGAAAAAGACTTCCCAGAAGCGAAAGTTGTGAAGCTTGAGGAAAACTATCGTTCTTCGGCGAATATCGTGAACGCGGCAACAGCCGTGATCAAAAACAATTCGCAACGTAAAGACAAAACTCTTTTCACTTCCAATACGGAAGGCGACCTGATCAACGTGCGCGAAGAGCGCAATGAATATGATGAAGCGAAATTCGTCGCAAAAACTATTCAGACGATGATGAACGAAGGCGAAGGCTCTTACAATGACTACGCGGTGTTTTACCGCACCAATGCGCAGTCTCGCGTGCTGGAGGAACAACTTCGTACTTTTGGCATCCCCTACCGCTTGATCGGTGGCGTGCGTTTCTATGAACGCATGGAGATCAAAGACATCATTTGTTATTTGAAACTTTCCATCAATCCTGCTGATGATATTGCCTTCAAACGCATTATCAATGTTCCCGCCCGTGGTATCGGCAAAACGACAGTTGAGAAAATCGAAGAGCTGGCTTTCCAAAAAAATATGACTTTGTTGGAAGCCGCGGAAAAAGCCGTCAATGAACGTGTATTCAATGCAGGTACTTCTGGTAAAGTTCGCAGATTCCTGGATTTGATGACAGAGCTTGCTGCCAATGCAAATTCGTTTAAGCTGACTGATTTCTATCACATCGTTTTGGACCGCTCTGAATACTTGATGGCTTTGAAAAAAGACGAGTCTCCAGAAGCGCAAGCCCGCATCGAAAACTTAGAAGAACTCGACAACGCCATCGCTCAATTCGCCAAAGAGCGTGGCGAGGAATCCACTTTGACCAGCTTCCTTGAGGAAATGGCCTTGGTGAATGATGTCGATTCCCTGAATCAGGAACAGAACTCTGTGACGATGATGACACTGCATATCTCCAAAGGCTTGGAATTCCCGTATGTGTTTGTCGTGGGCTTAGAGGAAAATCTTTTCCCAAGCTCGCGCAGTGCTGAATCAGAATCGGAAGAGGACGTTGAGGAAGAACGCCGCCTGGCCTATGTCGGCATGACTCGCGCCCGTCAGAAATTGTGGCTGACGTATGCAAAGATGCGCCGTGTATGGGGTCAGGAGCAGTTCAATCCTCCATCGCGCTTCATCAAAGAAATCCCGACGCAGTTTGTGAACTTTAAATCCGCAGCGGCTGATGCGCCTCGTTTCGTCTCGCGCTATGGCACAAGTGGTAGTAATTCCGACGAATACTTCCCAAGTGCGTGGTCTTCCTCGGGTTCCAGCGATCGCAACAAACCTCGCTCGGGTGGCGATGACTTCGATACGCAAGATTTCCCGGATTACGATGACATGGGCTCTTCCAGCAAGAGTTCTTACTCTAAAGGAATGCGTGTTCGCCATCCTACCTTTGGAGTCGGGACTGTGTACTCCACTGAGGGTGCCGGCGATAATTTGAAGGTTAGCGTCATGTTCACGGATAATACCGTTAAAAAATTCGTGGTTAAGTACGCGCGTCTTGAAAGAGTTTAATAGAAATCCGGTTGACTCCTTTTTGATTAACAACAATCATTTTTGTTGAACAATTAAAGGAGTCTCATCATGAAAAAACTTTTTGTAGCAGCAACATTGATCGCTTCTGCAGTTTGCTCTGTAGCATCTGCGAAAGATTACTCTTCAACTTCATTCACTTCTTACAGCTCTCAGCCGTTGAACGAAGTAACAACGAACCTTACTCAAGGTCGTTTCGTTTCTGGCAACCAGGTTGTTGATGGCGACAGCGGTACAGCAATCACAGTCAGCGCTTCTTACCTTCGTTATTTGAAAGACGGATGGCAAGTGGGCGGCGAAGGTGGTCTTCAACTTCTTTCTAAAGCATGGTCTGGCACAGGCGAAAGCGAAACACTTATCGACCTAGCGGCGATTGGTGCTTACAACTTCCAATCTGACTTGAAAACTTCATTCTTTGCTAAAGCTGGTGTGGGTTTGTACTCTGTTTACGATCACACTGACTACGAAAACCAATTCGGTTTCTTCATCGGTGGTGGTAAACGCTTCCAAATCTTTGACAGCATCACATACACTCCAGAAATTCGTCTTGAGAAAAAAGGTGAGTTGGACATGGGAATCAACATTGCATTCCTAAACTTCTCTCTTTTCTGGAACTAATTGTTTCTTAAAGTTTGAATACGAAAGGCTCTGGGCAACCAGGGCCTTTTTTATTTTGCAGGTCTGGTTTTCTAAAACTACTGGGCTGGAGTCCTACCCGGAGTCACGAAGCTTTTGATTTTGCCTTTCAAGTTGTTACGCTTTTAGTATGACAACAATTAAGTATTTCATCGTGGTTCTTAGCCTCTTAGTTTCTGCTGCATCTTTCGCGGCACCCCGCCCCGGATTTAAACTTATCGGCCCTAAAGCTGTGACTGAAGACAACGTCAAGTTTCGCTGGATGAGCAATGACGGTGAAATTATTCTGAACTGCTCCCACGTTTACGATCGCCCCGACGCTTGGGACTGGGATGTTTGGTGCGGTAAAGGAACGAAAATGTTTCGCGAATTCCGCGTGCATTTCCTGGTTCAAGAATACAATCATCCAAAGCTCGAGAAAAAAGCATTCCAAGTTTTGTACTGGGTGACGGATCGCAACTCTGAACCGCGCAAGTTCGATTCCATGTCGCAGTGGTTACAGTTCAACGGCAAACCAGATGTTGAGTATTTCAGTTTCTCTGTCGGCGTAGAAAACGACTACGGCATCCTCGAACTAGATTACCGTCCTTAAACAGGTAACAGTTCCCTTTTCGGAATGCGATGCATTCCGAAAAGGGAACTGTTACCTCGGAGCCTTCGCGGACTTTAATTGATTCCATTCTTCTAGATAGTGATGCAGCTCTGGCTTTTTGATTCTATCCGCAGGCGGGCTTACGTATTTTGCATTCACGCCGTCCCAACCTGTGTAGTTGCGAACGTTGCCGTCACGAGACGTTTCGAAATTTGGTACCAGATAAGTTTTGCCACCGCCATCAGGAATATCCACGGAGAGATTCGGCATCGCTAGCCCTGATAAATGCCCCCACAACTCTTTTTGAATTTCCAAAGAATCTTCAATCGAAGTGCGCAGGTGATCTGTTCCTTGCGAAGGATCGCACTGGAACATGTAGTACGGTTTGACTCGCAAGAATAACAAGCGACGATTCAATGCTTGAACTAAAGCAGGATGATTGTTTACGCCGTTTAGCAACACCATCTGATTCATCACGGGTACACCGTTATCCACCAGCTTTTCCAGACCAGCAGCGGCTTCCGCGGTTAATTCATTGGGGTGATTAAAGTGCGACATCAAGAATACGGGCTTGTGCTTCTTTAGGATTTTCACCAAATCATCGGTGATTCGCATCGGGCACACCACCGGCATACGTGAACCGATACGGATAATCTCGATATGCTCGATCGCACGCAGGTCACTCAGCACGCGATCTAATTGACCGTCACTCACCGTTAATGGATCGCCCCCGGATAAGATCACTTCGCGAATACCAGGATGAGATTTGATATAGCTGATGGCTTTTTCGTACTCTTCGTTACGAATGAAAGCTTGTTCCTGCCCCGTAAAATGTTTGCGTGTGCAGAAGCGGCAATAAACACTGCAAATATCTGTGATCAAAAACAACACGCGATCGGAATAGCGATGAATCACGCGAGGAGCAGGATTGTTTTTACGCTCCCCCAAAGGATCCAGCATTTGCTGCAAACCTTCTTCGATTTCAAACTTTTGTGGCATTAAGATCTGGCGAATGGATTCACCTTCACCGCCAGCAAGGCTCGCATAATAAGGCGTTGTACGAATATTAAAAAGCTCGCTGCCTTCGCTGAAAGCCGCACGTTCGTTATCCGTCAGTTCAAAAGCTTTTTCAAAATCAGCTTTGGTCTTAAGCGAATGACGAAGCTGCCAAGTCCAATTGTTCCAATCAGATTCAGCGATATCAGCAGGTTTACGAGAGTGAGGGAAATGCAGCTTCATTGAGAGGGTGTTATCAATGAATTTACGTCTATGCGCAAGCGGAAGCGCCACAAAGTGGCATTTTGGCGGCTTTTTCAGAATCACGCCTCCTGTAGACGTAACCTACCGATTTTCCGTAGGTATTTTCAATTCTCAGAGTGAAACTCCAGAAGTTCGACATGTGAGTTTTTATAGGACACCGATCTCAACATGAGAATAGACAAGATATTCGCGGGGTTATCTGTGGCAGCTTCGGCCCCCTGAACTGGCGCGCACTTCGCTTTACCTTCTAGTAGGAAAAAGGGTCTGGAAGACCCATTAATTAGGAGGACTTTATGAAATTCAACGATACACAAAAGAAATGGGCCATGACCGGTGTTCTATTAGCCGTGCTTGGATTTAATATCTCACCACCAAAATCTGTGAAAGGTTTTTCATTTACAGAGATGGCATCCACTGAAGACGTGAAGGTCGACGAGATCACTCGTGAAGACGGTGTCTATGAAGCCAAATACTCAAAGTTCAATGATAACCAAACCCTCGTTGAATATCGTAAAATCCTAACCGAATCCGGCGCCGAAGTAGATTGCGACACATGTATGGATAAAGCAGTCATCGACAAGCCATTCTCGACACGCGTTGATGTCCTTAATATGAATCTAATGAAAGTAATGTCCAAAGTTGAACCAAAAGCAGTTGCCGCTTCCGAATCCCGCGGCGAAGCTCGCAAACGTTCTGCTCGAGGCGTTAAAGAAGAACAAGTAGTAAAAGAAACTAAGAGAGCACCGAAAGAAGAGGAAATTGAGAAAGAAGAAGAAACTTCAGCATTCTCTGCTTCCCTAGCTTCTATTGCAGAATCATGCAAAGCAAAGAAAAAAGGCATGAAACAACTTGAGTGCTTGTCTAATGGTCTTGCTAAACTTTTGGAAAAAACTGATTCTGAAGAAATTGAAGACGCAGCAGTAAAATCATTCATCCAACGCAAAGTTCTTCCACTTCAAGCAGACATGGTTTTGAAAAACAGAAAAGCTCAGTACGAGTTCGCACTTAACGGTGGAGATGAACCAGTTGAAACGACATTAACAATCCTAAAACCA
Organism: Bdellovibrio sp. HCB185ZH; assembly: GCF_047302455.1. Classification (GTDB taxonomy): domain Bacteria; phylum Bdellovibrionota; class Bdellovibrionia; order Bdellovibrionales; family Bdellovibrionaceae; genus Bdellovibrio. The sequence goes on along the minus strand of NZ_CP178624.1, from coordinate 2,980,096 downwards.
ATGGAAGACATCATTGCAAGCATTCCTGAAGACCACGCTCAACTTCAAGCCGCGCTGGTTAAATCTTCCGCGGCCGTAAAAGCAGCTGAATTGAAATTTATTGATAACTTGAACGCTCGTGCAAAGAACTCAGAAGGCACAGAAAAGCTGGAATTAACGAATGAATCTAACTGGAGAATGAATACTTCCAGAACGATTGACAATGATTTACAAAAAATGATTTCTCAAGCTTTGTATGTGTCAGACGGAATGTCTCAAGCAACTAAATTGTCTTCAGCTCTTCAAGGGCAATTGAACCAAGTTTGGGTAGATTACAGCAACGGTCGCCTAGGTAGTACTCCAGAAACTCTACAGATTGGCGATTCAGTTTACACTCGCGTGCGTGGCAACCCAATCCAAACACAAATGCAGACAACAGGAGTAATTGTGCCTAATACACAATTCACTCAAACGAATTTGATGCCGATCCAAGTCCCAACGAATAACGGTGTGGCAGCAGCTCCGCAACAACAACAGATGTTCGCGCAACCGCAACAACAGGTTCAATTTGTGAACCAACCACAACAACAGTTCGTAGGTCAGCCGCAACAGTTTATGCCGCAACAACAATTCGCAGTACCTCAAACTCAAGCAGGTGTTGTGAACATGGGAAATCTAAGAACAGGTGGCGTACCATCGACAGTTGGTAATGGTATCCAGGTAGTTCCTCGCCAGTAATCGCGATGAAACTACAATAGCAGAATCCTCCAACGGGTCCATGACGGGCCCGTTTCCTATTTCTGCAGATGAAGAATTTTAACGAAGATAAATTTGAAATTGTGCAGGCATGTTGCGATCGAGATTGATCACGTTCATGCGGATGTCGCGCACGGAGTCTGCCAGGAAATTTGCGCTGGCGTCGCGGGGGCCGCGGTAATCGCCTTGAATTGTGAAAGCGGAAACTTGGCCTTTGTTTTTAAGCCAGATCAGTGGATTTTGAATTCTTACGGTGCCACGATTTACTCGCACCAGGATTTGCGAATAGGCTTCTTTGGACTTTACGGGATAGATTTTCATTTGTGGAGCATTAGGGAAAATGTTTTCCGTTGCCACTAATTTCCAGTTACCTGCAAAAGCAGAAACTGACATCATCAAAGTCACAAACATCGCGAAGAACTTTTTCATACAAACTCCTTACAAGACTTGAAATGCAAACGAGTGAACGCGAACTTCGGCGTCTTCGGTATATAGACCCAAAGCCCCTGCCTGATCGTACAACGCTTCCGGCATCTGGCTACCGTGGTAGTCCATAATCTGAACCCCGTCACGAAAAACACGAAAACGTTGGCCCTGTTTGGCAAAATAGTAAGTCACGCGCGCGCCGACGTCCTGTTTTGATTGCTCGGATGTCATTAAAAACTTCTGACCCTTGTCTTCAAAGAATCGCCCGAGCTCCACACCGGAGTTTGGTTTTTGAATAAAGTAATTCGCAGTTTTAACTAGATGCGGATCTTTGCGGAAGTTGCTGACGAACCAAAAAACTTCCCAATCATTAGGTGTCGATGAGCGCAGTTGTCGAATTGTTGTGACTTCCATTTTCACAACATAGTTATTCACTGGCGAAGTCAGAGTGTTCTTTAACAGCAAAAGGCTCGCGAAAGTTTGCAGAGAGGTCTTTGCCGTTTGGGGATAGAAAACCAAATCCCCGGTGCCATCGACATTAAACTTTACTTCGCCGCCGCCATCGAAAGCCACAGTCCAATATTTGGAAGTCAAAGGAACATTGATCAGACGATTGTACTTGGGAAGATCCATAGGCCTTGGAGCTTTCTGCGCACAGGCACTGAGGATTAGAAAAACAGAGAGAATAAGGACGGTTTTCATCGAATCATCATAGGATGAACCGACGAAAAGGCAATTCCAGATAAAAAAATCCCAGGACGGGATTTTTTCGCGCAAGCCCGCAGGGGTTAGGGGCAGGAGTCTTTAATAAAAAAATCCCCGGGGGTTTCCCCCCGGGGCCTGCTCACCACCAAACAAGATGTAAAATTATGTCATCAAGCTGTCGTACAAGTTGCAATCAAGTTGTTATCAAAAGCTGATGGCGGCTTTAGAAACGAATCCAAATGTAAAGTCATTACCCAAATTTCCAGGAGGAACGCTGGCTGCGGAACCATTCTTCCAAGCTTCTCCAGGGAAAAGTAGACCAAGCTGATTCACCCATTGAACACGTTCAATTGGTTTGTAAACAAGCTCGATATCCCATTCTAGGCCTAAATCTTTTTTAGCATCAACAGAATTTTGAAGCGTGTTCATCAATTGTGCATAAACCACGGTGTTGCGAAGAGAGAAACGTTCGTTGATCGTGTAATTCACTGAAGGAGCAAGGTAGAAAGCATTTCCAACACTTTCATCGTCCGCTGAATTACCAACACCCAAAGTTGTACCAGAAGCTGCAGAAGCAACCGGTTTAACAGCGTTCGTGTTGAAGAAGTCAGCACCACCCAAACGGTGATTGAACATCAACATTGCAACATCATAGTTCTTATTAAACGCAAAACCGCTGAAATTCGTTGCGCCCGTATCACCCGTCGCCATACCTGTTTTCAAAGACCAATCCCATTTAGATTCTCTTGCCGGAAAATAGAATTCCGCAGCTAGACCGTAACCATCCAAAGCTACGTTCTCTGAACCTTTTTGAATCCCTGTTTCGCCAGATTGGAAAGCACCTTCGATTTTATAACCGAAAGAATCCCAAGCACGACCCAAGATGAAGCTTGTCGTGTTGATGCTCATGTCAGCACCCACTGTACCAGCAGCGCCACCTGTGTACGCAGCAATCTGATCAGCTGTGTAGTTCAAAGTCGTGCGAGCACCTTTTTTCTGTTCAACGTAAACGCCGATCACAGATTTTGCTTCAACATTTTCGTATTGAAGTTGAGCACCCCAGAATGTCTGGTTGTTACCTTGACCGAAATCGTTAGCAACAATGCGACCCAACATTGGCATCAAGAACCAGTCGCCTACGATGATTTTGTAAGCGGCCATATCACGAGTATTGTACCAGTGATCAAACTGACCTTTGCCGGCGGAATACATCATGCCCATACCGAAATCGAATGGCACACGACCCACCATCAAAGAACCGAACTCTTGATTCACGTTCAAGTACAACTGACTTGCAGAAACAGTTGCCGGTCCTTGATTTCCAGAAGTTGTCTGGTTGTCAGAAGTATTCATCCCCCAGATAGTACCTAGCTGAGAACCTGGATAAATATCGCTGTTGAAAATATCCACGCGAGAAATGATGTTTACACCATCAGCCGCGATGATTTTCGGAGTCAGGTACAAATAATTCAACCCGTAAGCTTTGCGCTCTGTCGGATTAGTCAAAGAAGGTTTATCAACCTCTGTCCATTCCGCACGGTATCCACCTGACCAGTCTAAAGACATCGCTTGAGCCGCTGTTGACGACAAAGCAAGGGAAAGACCCAATACTTTTAGAAAATGTGCTTTCAACATTTGTATTCCTTTACTTTTCTACCACGCCCATCACTTCAGTTTCGCGAAGGATGACGAGGTCTTCATTTTGTAATTTAATTTTTGAACCGGAGTATTGCGAGAACACCACTTTGTCCCCGACTTTCAATTCCATTGGCGTCAAATGACCTTTTTTATTCACATGACCACGGCCCACGGAAACCACTGTTCCATGCAGATTCCCCGAAACATCTGCCACAGTGTCTGGAATGTATAATAAGCCACTCGCAGACATGCGATCAGAACCTGATGTTTGCACAATCAAGCGATCATCCAGTGGAGTGACAAAATCACTTAGATCCACCAACTTTTTCGCCGCTGGCTTTACCAAATGAGCCATTGCTGGCGCTTTTGCTTCAGCAACAGTTGCTGGCTTTTTGGCTGCAGATGATTTTTTTACAGAAGACGGAGCGGCTTTCTTGGAGACTGCTTTTTTAGGAGCGGCCTTCTTAGCAACCGTTTTTTTAGCAGCTTTTCGAGCTGCTTTCACTGAAGCTTTTTTTGCTGGAGCTTTCTTTGTGACTTTACCAGCAGATTTTTTTGCCGGTGCTTTTTTGGAAACTGATTTTGCGACTTTTTTAACGACCTTTTTTGCGGTCTTTTTTACGGCTTTCTTAGCAGAAGATTTCTTCTTAGCCACAACTTATCCCTTTCACGAAAAAACACTTCAACAGTGTCTATATTTCGTACTACTCTTATGTGCATGTTGCGACCAAGATTAAAGACCATTTTAATTCGTTTTACAATCCTCGTGACGCTTGCAATCATCGTGGGCCTTGGGATTGGTGTCTATTCCTATTTCTCTCTCGAAAAAGAGATGTCACAGAAGCTTGAGTCCAAGCGTTTCATTGTACCTACGGAGTACTATGCAGGACCGCGAGTTTTCAGCGTGCGCAACAGCGCTCAAGCGAATGTTGTGGAGGGCGTGTTTAAGAATCAAAACTACCGCCGCCGTGACTATGATCAGCGTCTTTTGCAAGGAGATTACTTCCTGGCAGACAGAGAGCAGTGCAGCGCACGCCTGCAATTGCCTCTTGATGAAAACCAGATCGCTTGTTTTGCCTGGGTGAACAAAGATGTCGCAACAGACAAAGTGGATTCCAGCATCCAAGTTTTGGTTTTCCAAAACGATGGCACCATCTCGAAAATCTTGATAGGAGCCCCTTTCCAGGAATCACAGACTGCTTACGGCGAAGCACCACTTTTGGCACAGTACATCGGTAACGAACCTTTAATGCAAAAAACCGTGACATTGGGCGAAGTCCCTCCGACGTGTTCCAATGCCATCATGGCCATCGAGGACGCGCAGTTTTTGGAGCACGGCGGAGTCAGCATTAAGGGCATCATGCGTGCGGTAGTCAAAAATATCACCACGGGTCGCAAAGAAGGTGGCAGCACCATCACACAGCAGTTAGTGAAAAACTATTTCCTGACCAGCGAAAGAACATTCAAAAGAAAATACAACGAGTTCATCATGTCGATCTTGTTGGAGTCGCGCTTTAACAAAGATGAAATTCTTGAGACTTACCTGAATGTCATCTATATGGGACAAAATGGTTCCTTCCAAGTCCGTGGCTACGGCGCAGCCGCGCGGTATTATTTCAACAAAGAAGTCTCTGATTTAGATTTATCCGAGTGTTCTTTGTTAGCTGCCATTGTGAACAGCCCGGGACTCTACAACCCTTTCAAAAAACCAGCGAACGCAGAACGCCGTCGCCACTTGGTTTTGGATAAAATGAAAGGTTTGGATTTTATCACCGAAGCGCAAATGACAGCAGCAGATCATATGCCTTTACCAAGTGCTCCGATCACTCTGGCAACTGAAACAGCACCATACTATCTGGATGCGGTTCGCAAACAATTGGACTCGTTAAAAATTCCTGTCGAGGGATTGCGAATTTACACTGCCTTAGATCTGGAAGCGCAACAAGCGGCTCAAGAATCTTTGCGCAATCACTTGGACGGTCTTGAAAAATCCAATAAGCACATCAAAGGCCTTAAAGAAAAAGGCAATAGTCTGGAAGGCATTGTCCTGGCGGGCGATAACCGCACCGGCCTAGTAAATGTGGTTGTGGGCGGTCGTAACTATCGCATGACGCAGTTTAATCGCGCGATCGATGGTCACCGTCAGGTCGGATCAACCATGAAGCCTTTCGTTTATTTGACGGCACTGATGAATGAAACTCCCGAGGGAAAACCTTACTCCCCGATCACGCTTTTGAATGATGAAAAACAGCAGATTAAATACGAAGGACAAACTTGGGCGCCAGAAAATTATGGCAAAAAATACTACGGCCAAGTTCCCATGTTCTATGCTTTGAAAAACTCCATGAATGCCGCGACAGCAAATCTGGGCATGCAAGTGGGCATCGGTAATATCGTCGACATCGCTCACAAATTCGGAATTGATTCAGAACTGAAAGCTTTCCCTTCACTGACCCTGGGAGCATTTGAAATGTACCCGCGTGAAGTTCTGCAAAGCTATATGACGATCGCCAACATGGGGCTTCGTCGCGATATTTCGTTTGTTCGCAAAGCCGTGAATGCCGAAGGCAATGAAGTTTACACTTTCGATTCGCACGAAAGACAAGTTGAAGATCCTGCGACGGTTGCAAGCCTTATCAGCATGATGAAACAGGTAATCGTATCAGGTTCTGCTCGAGCGATTCCACTAAACGGATTTACGAATCCCGCCGCAGGAAAAACCGGAACTACGAATGATAACAAAGACGCGTGGTTCAGTGGCTTTACACCTTACTTAACGACAATCGTTTGGGTTGGATATGACAACAACCTCCAACATAAACTGACTGGTTCAAGCGGCGGAGTTCCGGTATGGACTGACTTTATGAAAAAAATCGGAAGTCGCTATCCTGCAGATGATTTCCCTTGGCCCGAAGGAACTGTGAAGGTGACATTGGACGAAGAAACATTGAAAGCCCTAAACGCTGTTCAGGCTCCCTTCGATCCGACATCAGTTGAATTGATTTTCAGAAAAGGCACGGAGCCCTAGGCTCGAGGTAACAGTTCCCTTTTAGGAATGCAGCGCATTCCTAAAAGGGAACTGTTACCTACTAAAGAACGACTTCCAATCCTTCATGGGCAAAATCCCAGGAGACATTCGGAAGAATCTCGTTATTAGCGGCCGACGCCCGAGCGACGGCTTCATAATACTCACGAGTTTGACGACGTAATTCCAGGACATGATCTGTGCGAGCGCCCGGATCATGGTGCGCAAAAAGAACTCGTTTGATGCCTTCGCGGAAGGCGATTTCCAATCCCACCTGAGCAGCACTGTGACCCCAGTTGGCTTTTTCTGCCAGCTCCGGCAACGTGTACTGCGCATCGAAATACATCAAATCGATATTTTGATACAATGGCAAATCCGCACCCAACTCCTCTTGAGTCACGCGCGTACCTTCCGTATCCACACAATGCGCATAAGTTTTCCCGTTCGCCTGAACTTTGAAACCCCAGCAAGGATCTGGATGATCCAACTGGTAAGGCGTCACTTTGAACTCGCCGACTTGAATCGTTTTGCGCGGTTCTAAAACATGGAAATGAATTTTCGCCTGAAGTGCTTCAAACGGTACCGGGAAGTAAGGTTTTTTAAACAACCCACGAATCAAAGATTCCAGTTCTGGTTGCACAGCATAGTAATGAATTTCTTCACCGGGAATAAAATGCGGCACAAAGAATGGCAAACCAATCACATGATCCCAGTGAAAGTGAGTCATGAAAATATGGTAAGGACCTTTTTTACGAGTCGCCGTGCCTTTAAGAATTTTTTCGCTGATTGAACGAATGCCACTGCCACCATCGATTATGATTTGATCATTGCCATAGTTCAGCTCAACACATGTTGTTGCAGATCCATAACCACCCACAACAGGTTCTTCCATGCCTCGAATGTACGTGGAAACCTGATCGGCACTGCGATGACCAGCAGTGAAAAAGTTCTGAAGAACTCCCTCAATGTGTTGTGCCCAAACTGATGGTGGTGGAGACGATGGCAAAGAGCCACGAACGCCCCAAAATTTTATGGAGAATGACATACCTTCTAAGGATGCCTCAGAATAAACACGAATCAAATTAATATTTTATCCTAGGACCGACCTAGGTAGTGACTCTCTCCATTGAGTTTCGGTCGTACCGGACCTAATTCTGAATTCCGGATTTCCGTGACGGCAAATCCAGCATAAAACCTGTTTGAGAGACTAATTTATAGGCATGCCCCTTGCTCAACCTCGACTCGGAGGTTTTCCAATGAAACAGTTCTTCCTAACATCTGCTACACTTTTGCTCATTTTATCCACCCAACAGGCTCGCGCCGACGTGATGGCCGATGTCTGTGATCTGCAAACGTCCTATCAAAATTGGGCCGACACTTCGATCGGACTTTCCTGCAAACAAGTGAAATCGATGACAGAGACTTACAAGGTGGTCAGGATTTCCATCGAACCTTTGATGATGATTGCAGCAGCACCAATGGTTAAAGAAGCATTCGCACACAGCGCCGAAGTGCTGCTCAACATCCGCACCCCTCAATCAGTTGCGATCCTTTCCGTTGTAGTTATGGGCGCGTATGGAATCAACACCGTGAAAATTCTAATGAACGAAGCCATTGAAGAATGCGCTCGTCGTGACCAGGAACAATTCAAACAGCAAATCTTGGAAGAGGTTTATCGCAAATTCGGTGTCAGTCCTCAAGCCGATGTTCCTTTCGAAGTTCACACTCACTAGGAATTTCCCATGCAAATTTCAGATGTTCGAATTTTAGATATCGCCACCGATCTCTACTTGTGGTCCATGATCGGAATCAGTCTGCATGCAGTGTGGACTGATAAATCCACACGGACCTTGTTTTCAATAAGCCTCTGGTCCATCTGGCTCAGCGTGGCCGGTTGGGCTTTACTCCCCTCGCAATTCACTGACGTCATGCAAGGAACCACCGCCGGAATTCTGGGGCTGCTCTTTCTAAACTCAATGGAGTATCGCTCGAAAAAGGTGTCATCCCGCCCTCTCGAGTAAGGATTACTCGAATGGCGGTTCCTTTTGCACCCACCTATAATACGTTGCAGCCAAAACATGCGACGTAAGTACATGAAATCACTCAAATAAATTTATATCCGCGAGCGTCCGAATTGGTACGCCTATTGCTTACTTCTGCAGTATGGAAATTCGGAGACAAAATGACATCATTGCTTTTCGTGCGCCTGGGGAATCCCCAGTGGCTTTTCATGCGCGAAATCTAGAGGTTGCCGACATCTCCGAAGAGCTTTGGGCGGAGATGACCCAAGCCTCCAACGACTCCCTTCAGTCCGTGTTGACTGACTGGAACAACGAAATCAATCCCGAAACAACAACGACAGTTCCAGGCAAAGAAATCCGTGCGCTGACCATCAACGTGACGCAAATTTGCAATTTGAAATGCACTTACTGTGCGGCCGGTGGAGATGGAACTTATGGCGCGGCTCAAACAAAAATCTCGGTGGAAAAAACTCTCCCGCAACTGAAATATTTTTTGGAGAAAGTTTCTGACTCGGGAACTTTCCGTATTGGCTTTATTGGTGGTGAGCCTCTTCTTTATCCAGAAGGCATACGTGCGATTGCCAACTATGTGAAGTTGATGACAGCGGGAAAAAACATTCGTGCCCAGTTTTCTATTGTGACGAACGGAACTTTGCTGACAGATGCAAACATCGCTTTGCTTGAAGAAATCAAATGCAATATCTCTGTGAGTATCGATGGCGACGCCAAGTACAACGATGCCGCTCGCCCTATGAAAAACGGTCGAGGCAGCACGGCAGTGGTCGTTGAAGGCCTGCAAAAACTTTTTGCTCGCAAAGAAAATTTCGGTTCCATCACGTTGCATGGTGTTTTCACTGCAGACAATATGCACGTGACAGAGGCCTATGAATTTTATCGTCAATTCCCAGCGGATGCTTACGAATTCACTTACAGCGTTTCTGATTTAAATCAGGAGGCCAGTGATACTTTCACGCGCGAGATGCGCTTGATCGCAGCCATGGCATACTCTCAAGGTGGCGAGGCTGCACTTCGTAAGATCAGCTTTTTTAATCGAATTTTTTCGGCGTTGGATGAACAACGTCGTACTGAAAACTTCTGTGGCGCCGGGAAATCCTTCCTGGTCGTCGATGCACGTAACAACCTCTTCACCTGCCCCTGGGATGTTGGCAACAACGCCCAAAAAGTGGGTCAAGGCACGGAGGTTTCCGAGGCCGCACTCGAAGAGTACTCACGCCCGTTGATTGAACAAAACAACTGCCAAAGCTGCTGGGCCAGATTCCTCTGCGGTGGCGGCTGTATGTATGTTCACAAGGAAGCAACGGGTTCAAAACATCAGAAAAACGGTCAATTCTGCGAAAGAACCCGCAGCTTGGTCGGAACAGCCATTTTATACTTTAAAAAAAGTCGTCAGACTGATATTCAAGAGGACAGTGACTATGGAAAACACTAAAAAAACTACGACCCACATCAAGAAAGTAAAGCCTCGCGGCAACGTGCTTTCTGCCGTACCGACAGCCAGCGAATGCATCCCAGTTAAATAACCTGGAGCTATTTAATAATATATGAAACTGCCAAGTCCATTCGAGGAAACGACCAACTCCTCGAAACCAGTGCAATACCGCGTTTACGCGATCAGAGCTGTTTTAGCTATGATCATGGCGTTTCTTATTGCGCAAATCAATTTGGACTATGTGGAGTCATGGCTTTACGACTTCCGCATCCGCTCGCAACTATTCCAAAGAACTTCTGAAAAAATTGAGCTGGTTTACATTAAACCCTCCACTGTTCAGGCCTTCAAAGGCCAACCGAACGCCAAGGATCAGACAGCGATTCTTTATAATTTGCTTGCCGCTCATCCACGGGCTGTCGTTTATGACTTTGCGATCGATGATGCTCAAGGCAGCGAAGAAGACAAAGCTGAATGGGCCAACCTTATCGTTCAAAGCACGAATGTCTACGTGGCAACTCCCGACACCCCATTAAAGGGCGAGGAGCGAAGCCTGTATTTGCCTCTGCCATTCGATCATGTGCGCATGGTTTCGGCGCCAAAAACTTCGGATACAATTAATTTCGCCAAAGACCGCGTCACTCGCCGTATGCTTTTGTCTTATCAGGATTCATTGATGCTTCCTGTGACCTTGGCGGGTTTCTATAATCCCGACATTTTGGATTTTAGAAATATCCGCGGCTATTTTGATTTCTATGATACCAAGCAATCCTTTATCGATTACCGCCGACCGGGCTCATTCCCGTCGACTGTGTTTGACGATCTTGCCAATGGCAAAGTGGATTGGACTAAATTCGAAGATAAAATCGTTATCATTGGTACCGACTTAAATATCAGCGAGTCTGATTATATCCTGACTCCTTACAGTCGTATTCCTTCGGCTATGACCCGCATTGAGATGCAGGCCAATATCATCGACACCCTGATTCGCAATTCCAGCCCGGTCAGGATGCCGACCTATGTGAATTGGATCTTGCTGACGTTGATTTCCATCCTAGCGATTCAAATCGTCCTGAGCATGAGTCCCGCGATGGGTTTGATGATCTTGGTGGGAACACTGACCGGATTTTCAGTGATCTCGTTTACATTGTTCTGGTTATTCGGGTGGTGGATCACCATGGCGGCTCCGCTCCTGGCGGGCTTTTTGGTTTATTATTTCTTTATCCCTTACCGTCTGATCATCGAAAATCGTCGCAGCTGGGAATACTATCAAAAGAATAAGCTTTTAAGTCAGGTGGAAGAACTTAAGACGAACTTTATCTCGATGATGTCCCACGACTTGAAAACGCCGATTGCGCGCATTCAAGGTATGACAGATGTAATCTTGGCGGATCAGGTTCAATTAAGCACTCAACAGCGTGAAGCCGTGGATACGATCAAGCACTCTTCAGATGATCTTTTAAAGTTTATCAGCTCGATTTTGAACTACGGAAAAATTCAAAGTGAGGGTGTGGAACTGCACATGCAGACGAAGGACATCAACAATGTCCTTCAGGAAGTTATCCGCAAGCACGAGTTCCTGGCCAAAGTAAAACGCATCCAGATCGTGTCGGAGCTTGAGCCGCTGTTCCCTATTCGCATGGATCCGGATTTGATGCGCCAGGTGCTATCGAATCTGGTGGAAAACGCGATCAAATACAGCCCGGATGACACGAAAATCCTAGTCACCAGTGAGGAAAAAGATGAACGAGTTGTCATCCAAGTTTCTGATCAGGGGCCAGGTATTCCAGAGGACGAATTGAATAATATCTTCATGAAGTTCTTTAGAAGCAAAAACGTAAAGAGCACGCAGATCAAAGGCTCCGGGTTGGGCCTTTACTTGGCTAAATATTTTACAGAACTGCACAAGGGACGCATCTTTGTGGAGTCGAAAGATGGAAAAGGTTCCACATTTACGGTAGAACTGCCGATGGAACAAGGGGGCGTAAATGCTTAAGGTTTTGGTAGTAGACGACGATCAAGGGTTGAGACTGTCCGTTAAAACAGCTCTTACCGCCAACCAACGTTTTGACGTCGACGAAGCATTCGATGGCATCAACGCCATGGAAAAAATTAAAGCCGGTACGACCAAGTACGACCTTGTTATTCTTGATGTCGACATGCCTCGCTTAAACGGCCTTGAAACTCTTCGTGCGATCAAAGAATACGACTCTGGAATCATCGTGATGGTGATGACAGCCCACGCGACTTTGAACGACGCTGTTCAAGCCGTTAAAGATGGTGCTTACAATTATCTTTCTAAACCGGTTGCGGGCGACGAGTTACTAGCTTTGATCGACAAAGCTGTGAACGCTCATAACTTGATTTCTAATATCGCATTCTCGGCACCCGTGATGGTTGAAGAAGGTCGCAAGATCATTGGTCACACATCACAAATGCAAAAAGTATTTAACATCATCCACCGCCTTGCCAAAGTGGACACTCCGGTTTTGATCCGTGGTGCTTCTGGTACAGGTAAAGAATTGGTCGCTAAAGCGATCCATTTCAACTCGGCTCGCAAAGACGAAAAATTCGTTGCGATCAACTGCTCTGCAATTCCTGAAAACTTGTTTGAATCAGAATTGTTTGGTCACGAAAAAGGCTCGTTCACTGGCGCCGATCAACGCAAAATCGGTAAATTCCAATTTGCTGAAGGCGGCACACTGTTCCTGGACGAAGTCGGTGATATGCCGCAATTGATGCAAGTTAAGATCTTGCGTGTCCTTCAGGAAAAGCTGTTCACTCCCGTGGGATCGAACCGCGAATTCGCCAGCAACGTACGTATCATCGCTGCGACCAACCGTCCTTTGGAAGACATGATCAAAGCGGGAACTTTCCGTGAAGACTTGTTCTATCGTTTAAACGTAGTTCCTATATTCTTGCCTGCTCTTCAAGAGCGTAAAGACGACCTTGAGCACATGATTAACATCTTTATTAAGAAGTTCAATCAAGCCCAAGGCAAACGCATCAATGGAATCACTCCCGATGCAATGGCAGTTCTTAAAAAGCATTCTTGGCCAGGAAACATCCGTGAGCTTGAGAACGTGATTGAACATGCTTTCGTTCTGGAGACGAGCAATTTGATCTCTTTGGCTTCCTTGCCAGAGGCTTTGTTAATCGCAACAGGTACTAACTTAATCGACCTTTCACCATTTGAAACGGCTCAAAATGTGGCTTCTGCTGGGATCGTTAAAGCGGCAACTGCACACACGGGCTTAGGTGAAGATGATGAAAGCGCTGGCAGTGACATCGACTCTGAAGACCTTGAAGGTGAAGAGATCGTTCCTTACTCTGGCGAGAATCTTGATTTCAACGCCCAAAAAGAAGCGTTCGAAAAAGAGTTCATTATCAAAGCACTTAAAACTTTCCGTGGTCGCATCAATCAAACGGCGCTTCACGCGAACATTCCGAAAAAAACTTTGCTACGCAAAATTGAAAAATACGGAATTATCGCTAAAGACTACGCAAACTAAGTTCATTCTTTTCAGCTCCAGCAAGGCCTTCCATCCACGGAAGGCCTTTTTTATTTCCGGCCAAAGCAGATAAAAATAGGTGCCTAACTAAAGGCGTCGGCGGTGAATGCAAGTGAAAGTTATCAATAAAAAATCGGTTTCTGCATCGCCTCTAGTTATTTAATCCAAAAACAATCACCAGATCTAGTGTTGCACGTTTTTTAAGCACAATTTGTTTAAGAATCATGTCGACGATACATTGACTCGATGTTGTGAAATTTGTAACGTCAGCCCCTCGACCCCGGAGAAATTCTAAGACATGACCATGAACCCCTTGCCACCGCAGGCTTACACAAAAGAGACGCTGCTGAAAGCCTACCAATGGCTGATGTCGCAAAACTCTAATATCAAGGAGATCGCAACAACTCCTGATATGCTTGTAAGTCTTTATCTGAAATCGGTGCGTGATGGTGAAAGCGCTTTGGAGCGCCCAAGTATCAAGAATTTCAAATCCGAACTTAAAAGCTTGTCAGCACTGATGGGCGAGTTGGATCGTCCCAACCAAAATCACGGAACGGGTGCGACTTATCATCAGCAAGCTCCTCAGCAGCAACCCGTGCAGCAACAACAACAGCCTCTTCAACAACCGGTTCAACAGGTTTTGCAGGCTCAAACGATCCAGCAAATGGCTCCCCCGGTTCAAACTGTTGTCCAACCACAGGTTGTGCATATTGCCCAGCCCGCACCCGTGATGGCACAACCTTCGATGGTCCCGCAAACTCAAGTCTCTTACACCGAGAAGACTTTGACGGCGACCACTCAAGATTCCGATGTCATGGTCCTTTTTGATTGCGGGACTAAATCAATGATTCAGGAAGTCAAAGAAGAGTTCAATTTGAGTTCTGATTTAGAAGCCTTGCGCATGCTCGTAAAAATCGGTTATGTGAAGTCTAAAGGCATGCTAAAATAGGTTAAGAGGCCCACACATGAACAAAAAATACATCTGGCTGGCAGCAATTGCAGGCTTTTTGGTCGCCTTAGACCAAGTCACTAAACTTTATATTCACACGCACTTTCATTTGGGTGAATCCGTTGTCGTGATTCCAAATTTTTTCAACTTCACTTACGTCAGAAACTTTGGGGCAGCCTTTGGATTTTTGGCTGAAAGCCATCCTTCATTCCGTGAGTTGTTCTTCCTCAGCATGCCACCCATCGCATTGATCATCATTTTGGGGATCTTGCGTGGAGTGAAAAACGAAGACACAAAACAGATCGTTGCACTTTCCAGCATCTTCGGTGGTGCCATCGGAAACTACATCGACCGTATTCGCTTCCGTTACGTGATCGACTTCCTGGATTTTCATATCTACGGAAAATGGAGCTGGCCTGCATTCAATATCGCCGACATGGCTATCGTTGGTGGAGTGGGCTTACTGCTTTTGTTAATGTTCCTGGAAAACAGCAAAAAGAAAGAATCAGAAAAAGGCGCTTAACAGGCGCCTTTTCTTTTACTGTTAACTTCATGGATTCGATATTTGGCAGCTGGACTAGCCCTGGCTCTGGACATATCTCTTATATCAATCGAAAATTTATTTATGAAGATAAGTCGGTTTTTCGTCGCGCTCGTTTCATTAGTCTCGTTGATATGTATCGCTTATGAAGTGGACAACTTCACTCTTCGCTATAAGTCTTTGCCCGATTCTCGGGATGCGATGAATGATGAAGTGAACCGCATGCTTCAAGAAGCTCAATCTAAACTCGAAGGCAAGGGCTGCAATCCAGACAAACTTATCACTGCCGTTCATGACACGTTAGGTGGTTGGGTCGTCGGTAAGCTTGAAGAATTTGCTACCGATTCCGATACGGTAAAAAAGCATCAATCCCCTTCCGACAACATCTATTCAAAACGAAGTGCCAAATCCAAATTGTCGGGCTTCATGATGACATTTGCCGGCCTTAACGACTCCGTAAATTTAAATGGCCAATATGTGGGCGCTGATAAATTTGGTCACTTTATCGATCAAGGTTGGGAATACTACAAAGAATATGAAAGTAGACCCTCCCCAAGTGAAGGGACCGCTGCGGCTCTCAAGTATGGTGTCGGACTTGAAGAAGGCGGATTCGGATTAAGAGCAACGGGAGTAAAATCCCACGGCGACCTTGCTGCAAACTATTCTGGATTTCGTTTTTGGCTGAATCTGCATAAAGGTGATGTGCCTTATTTTAAATGTGAAAACGACCAATGGAAGCAAGTTCGCCAATTCGATTTTATCGACTACGTCAACCCTGCTTGGGACGAAGCGATCAATTGCAGTGACTTCAAATCTTCAGACATGGCAACATCCGTGGTGGAGCGAGCGACCGAACTGGAAGAAACCGCTTCGAAAAATGGTAAAATTCAGCGCTATGTCTGCCCGGTTTCTCCGAACGATTGTGTGAAAATGAAGAAGTACTATGGTGATAAAGCACCGATGATTCTTTCCGAAAAATGTTTGAATGCCAAACCCGAAGCGGACAACACTCGCCACTCGGCGCAGGTTTCTGCTCAAGAACTTGGAACTTCGAAATATAGCAAACGCGCGCCAAAAACAGTTGATACGCCTCAACCTACACAGGGGACACGATGAAATACGTAATTCTTATCACTCTTCTAATAAGCCAAGTATCTTTCGCGGTGACAATGAAACCTGCGACAAAGACAGTGCCGGGTAAAAACAGAATGACGGCTAACACCGACTATTCAGCAGAGATCAAAGTGCTTTCCTCTATTATTGGTTGCGTGAAATCAGGTACCAGTCCCGATGCCATCCGCGCATGCAGCAAAGACTTGCTTTCTGAATCCTTGAAACAAAAGCACCGTGATTTGGTTTTGACTTGGTTTGAACAACAAGTGGAAATCAGTTATCCTGCAGCGTGCCCAGCGGCGGATCTGGAATTCATCGATAAAGCGGTCCTAGCGAAATCCAAAGCGACGTTGTGCTCGAATTTCTCTCGTGGGGATCAGACAAGACAAGTGATGTTCTTTATGAGTGAAGAAAAAGGTCAACCCCGCCTTTTGAATCTGAAGGAAAGATAACACTAAAAAAGGCGCTTAACAGGCGCCTTTTCTTTTTATTTATTCGGAATGTTTTTGCGGAGCTTGCGTTGCAGGCTCTGCCTGTGAAGTCCCAGTTTTTTCGCGGCCTGAGTGATGTTGCCGTTTGAAGTGTTCAACACGTAATCAATGTATTCCCGCTCCATGCGCGCCAAAGAGATTTCGGATTCATCTTTGGGTGCTTCCGAAACTTGTTCTTCAGTAAACGCACGGACAATCATATCTGGGGTCACGGGCTTAGCCAGAAAGTTTTCTGCTCCCAGTTGCATGGATTTTACCGCGGAAGCGACAGATCCAAAGCCACTCATCATGACGACGCGGGCTCCAGGGAATTTCGCTGTCAGTAGCTTGATGAAATCTAAACCGTTGTCGTTACCCACACGCAGATCCAGCAAAATTCCGTCTGGAGGATTGACACGATCCAAGTTCGGAAGTTCCGCGAAACTTTGCACGACGAAATCGCGCTCTTCCAGCTCCTGGTGCAAAACTTCCCTCAAGCGAGTGTCGTCTTCAATCAGTAAGAGGTTTTTTACGGTTTTTTTCATTTCGCCTCCTCATAAGGAATCGATAGACGTGCGGTTGCGCCCTGACCTGAACTGTTATTGCGAAGAGTGAACTCGCCTCCCATGGATTGGGCTGTCATTAGGGCTGAGTAAACTCCCAAACCATTGCCATGTTGCTTATTCGTATTAAACGGCTCACCCAGGCGTTCAATAATTTCGGCAGCGACACCAGAACCCGCATCAACCACTTCGATTATGATTTCTCCGCCATTTTGATAAACTCGCAAAGTAATATCGGCGTTATCGCCAGAAGCTTCTTTCGCATTGTCCAGCAAATCGAAAACAGTTTGCGCAAAGGACAAAGGTTGCAGTCGGCAAAAAATATCGGTGCGCGACCATTCTTTATTCAGGATGACTTTATTATCCGCTTCCCAGGATTGAACGATGTCCTTTAAGACAGAATGGATATTGAGTTTCTGTAAATCACCCTCTGCAGAGGTGGCAAAAACGCCGACCATTTTTTGAAAAATCGAAATACATTCATCCAAGGACAGCTGAGCTTGCTGAATTTCTGTGTGAGCTGCGACCGGATCACCGAGCTTACGCACGCCGCGATCAAGGCGCAGCTTCAGAGAATTTAACGGTGTCGCCATTTCATGGGAAAAGCCAGCAGCCAGAGCTCCCAAAGATTTCAGGCGATCCGCGCGGTGTTGGCGGTTTTGCAGACTGCGAATGCGCTCTTCTTGTTTTTCCAGCAACACGGAAAACAAACGCGCCACAAACCAAGCACCAACCACAACCACCCATTGGAAAAGAAAATGGAAAGCCATTTCCTTGCGGTCCACGTTCAAAGTCACAGCAAGGTCTTTATTTGTCTCGCTTTGCAAGATTCCCAGCAATCCCAAAAGAATAAAGGCAAACAAAAGGCTGCGCTTGTTTCTAAGGAGCATCCCTCCCAAAAAGGCATGCAAAGTCAGAACAGCGATAAAAGGATTTGCGGCAGAGCCACTCACAAATAAGAGCCCGGCCACAGCCAGCAAGTCCACCAAAAGCTGAACAAACAACAACGACTGCTCTTTTGCGGCTGTGGTTTTGCTCCAGATGCCTTGAGTAAGGCCATTGAAAACTGCGAGCAAAGCCACCACTGCCATGAAATAGAAAAGCTGCTCTTTTAATAAATATCCTGATTCCAAAAGAGGAACGGTGCCGATCATCATGAAAATGATGGCGATCCAACGAAATCGCACGATTCCTTGAATCAAAGAAGTGTCCGGCCAGAATGATTTAACGACAGAGGAAAACATGGGCTTTTCATAGTCCAGAGCGGCTTTCGCAGCAAGCTCTTGCGTATTTCCGCAACCATCCGTTGCACTGACGCACCCGCGAATATCATTTGGGTTTCTAATTGCAAATTACTTGCGTTTAATAAAGGTCCACGTTAAACGCTAATCCTTACTCAGACAGACCCTGGAGGATTTGAATGAAGAGATACCTATTACCTTTAGCTTTGTGCCTAGCAAGCACAGTGGCCTATGCCCAAACCCCCTCACCTTTGGTGCAAAACTTAAATTTTTCTGCGGCAATTGATGCCACAGCCCCTGTAAATTTCGATGATTCTTCGGAAAACCAATTGGGAATCCGTTCGGCAGAGTTGATGCTTTACGCCCCTGTCGATCCCACATTTGATGCCATGATCAACTTTGCAGCTCACAATGAGGACGGCGAATATCATGCTGAACTTCATGAAGGATATATATCTTCTTCGAAATTGATTCCGAATTTGCGCTTTAAAGTCGGGATGTTTTTCTTGGGAGTGGGTCGTTTGAATCAATTCCACCAACATGATTGGGCCTTTATCTCCGCACCGAAAGTGCAATCGGAATTCTTTGCGGATGAAGGAGTTCACGACACCGGAGCTGAGGCGACTTACATTCTGCCAACAGATCACTACTTTGATGTGACGGTTGGTGTGACGGATGGCTACAAATGGCACGAAGATGACACACCGGAAAGACCTAAAGCTCCGGTTCATTATATCCGTCCTTCGACGTTCTTTAATATCGGTGACAATGGCGGCTTGCAGATTGGCTTAAACTATTTGGGTCGCACGGATGCAACAGGCTTACAGACACAACTGACTGGTCTTGATTTGGTCTATAAACTGAAAGAAGGAAAATTCAATCGCTGGTTGTTCCAATCTGAAATCTGGAATCAGGTTCAAAACAGCGATTTAACAGATCGTTCAAATAAAATGGGCGCCTACTTTTATCCGGAGTATGGTTTCAATGAACGTTGGTTTGTGGGACTTCGCCTGGATGCCTTTACTGACATGAGCTGGAAATACGACGATGGTGATCGCCGCGACAACCTGGATTACGCCTTCGTACCGACTGTCACATTCAGAAACTCGGAATTTGTGACTTGGCGTTTGGCTTACACTCACGAAGTAAATTATGTGGCGATGGAATCAGATCAAACAAACCGTGTTCTTGAATTGCAATTCATCGCAATTCTTGGCGCCCACCCTGCTCACGCATTTTAGAGGTATTTATGAATAAAATGATTACGATCCTTTTGCTTTTCGTATCTGTAAATGCCTTTGCAAAGATCAAAGTTGTGACGACATTGCCTGATGTCGCTGAAATCGTGAAAGCGATTGGTCAGGATAACGTCGAAGTTTCCTCTTTGCTATCTGGTGGAACTGATCCTCACTTTGCGGACGCTCGGCCGGATTATATTTTAAAGGTGAACCGCGCTGACGTGGTTTGCTCGGTTGGGTTGGATTTGGAAGTAGGCTGGTTGCCAAAAGTGTTGGAAAAAGCCGCGAACGCGAAAGTTCAAGCTGGTGGCACGGGTTACTGCGTTCTTGGCAATGCCATCAAACCTTTGGAAATTCCAACGGGGGTGATCAATCGTTCGTTAGGCGATGTACATCCCCATGGCAATCCACATTTCACTTTAGATCCTTTAAAAGTGGCTGAATCTGGCGCTGAAGTGGTGCGCGTGCTCTCCGCGGTTGACGCGGCAAATGCAGCTGCTTACCAGAAAAATTATGATGCATTCAAAAAACAGATGGAGACTTTGCATTCTCAGCTGAAAGCGAAAATCAAAAAGGTGAAAGTGATGGAGTACCATAAGGAATTTACGTACTTCTTTAATTCCTATGGTTTAGATTCAGCGGGTTCATTGGAAGAAAAACCAGGAATGCCACCTTCTGCGACACGCATTGCTCAGGTGGCCCAAGCTGCAAAAGCTAACAAGGTTCAAGTTTTGTTTGCCACAGCTTCGGCTCCCCATCAAACATTGGAACGTTTCACAGAACTTTCAGGAATTCCTGTTGTCACTGTGCCTTCCTATGTTCAATCATCAGGTGACGCAAAGACGATTGAGGCTTTGCAGAATTTGTTGGTAAAATCGATTCCATGAAAAAGCTTTTAAGCGTTTCAAATCTTCAAGCCTTGAGTAAATCGGGCAAAAATCTTTCCCCTGCGGTGAATTTTGATCTTCACGCAGGGGATATTCTTTTTCTGCGTGGAGAAAACGGCGCAGGCAAAAGCACGATTTTGAAAACGCTCTTAAAGCTTCATACGTATTATTCCGGGAAATTTGACTTCGCCGTTAAAAATGAAGAAATCGAATACCTGCCTCAGTTGGGAAATTTAAATTTTCATCTGCCACTGACTTTGGCGGATATGCTCGGTGAGGCAATTTCATCTCCCCTCTTGGCAGGTCTTGATCTGAACAAAAAATGGAATACGGCCAGCGGTGGCGAGCGCCAAAAGATTTTGTTCTCGGCAGCCCTGGCAAAAAAACCCAAGGTTTTAATTTTGGATGAGCCGTTTAATCACGTCGACAAAGACGCAGGTCTTTTACTCGAAGAAGGCTTGCTGCAGTTCTTAAAGGAAAATCCTGAAAGTGCATTGATTCTGGTGTCTCACCGTTCATTGAGTCAAAACCATGCGCGCATGCGGTTCTTGGAGATCCAATGACGGCGTTTTTGTCTTTATTAGGAATTTATAAATGGTCACTTCCAGCCAGCACTTTGATGGCGGGAACGTTGTCGTTAATTGGAGCTCAGTGGACGGCCCGGGAAAAAAGCTCGCAGATCTTTGTTTTGGGACAGGGCTCGTCACTTGGGATCGTCTTGGGCTTGGTTCTTAATATTTTATTGGGAACTGACTTTCACTGGTTAAGTCTTGCCGGCGGTTTAGGGATCGGCGCCATCACTTTAGTTCTTTCGGATCTTTTGATTCAAAGAAAATCGGATCGTAATCACGTTTACCTGACTTTGTTCGTCTTGTTCTTGTCTTTGACTTACCTGATGTCCTCACTGACTCCTTCGCTTGAAAGCCATATGGCGGCTGCATACTTTGGAGATTTAGCTGTCATGAGTGACAATGCGGCTGTGATTGCGATGTTTGCCGCAGCACTTTTCATGGGATTTGTGCTGATGAATTGGCGCAATCTGACTCAGATCAGCTTTCAACTGGTGAATCAGAGCCTGATCCACCGTCACTGGAAAAATCGTTTCTTTGATGTCGGAACTCTCGTTATTACCACCATTGCGATTCAAAGCATGGGCTACTTGTTCACGATGGGTTCCCTGTTTATTGCGACAAGCTTTGCTTCGCAACGAAGCCGCAACTTAAACAGCTACACGCAAAGAGTCTTGGTGATTTCAATTGTAGGATGCTTGATTGGTTTCTTGATTTCCCTTTTATCTACCAATCTGCCCACAGTACCTTGTGTGATGCTGGGACAGATCGTGGTGGGAATTCTGACTTACATAAAGAAATAGTGGAAGGATGGTTGAGCCAAGCGCTTTTGACCGTCTAAGTTAAACAGACAAATCACTTCGGTACGCACGCCTTGTTTCACGTTGAAAATCGTCAAATCGGAGTTCTCGATAATCTGATGTAAGCCGCGACCTGCACCACCTTTTGTGGTGTTCAAGCTCCCTGCCGTTCCATTGTAACAAGTTTGCAGATAATCAATAATCACATCTCTTTGCAAAGCACCAAAGGGATCGACAACAGCCACGGCCGCCATCACTCCATCGGTTGCGTATCTAAAGACGGATTGTTGATGCGTTTCCAATTGAACTTCCTGCTTACGACTGACGTGATTAAAGATGGCTTTCCCGTGGGAATCCACCGGAGCATCATAAATCGCGTTCATCAGCATTTCTTCAGCCACTGTATTCACACGATCAATCACGGACGTGCGTACACCGGCTTTTTTAAGGTAAGAACACATATCATCGCGCAACTGCTCGCGCTGACCGGAATTTGTAACCACTCTTTTTTGGATATCCACACCCCAAGTAAGGTATTTGTCGATACCAAAAAGATCCTTGTTCAAAAGCTTGCCTAATGCCGTCAATACAAAACGAATTGTCGCATTTTTGTCTTCAGCATCGCGGGAGATAATATTTTTGATGAAGCGGTTTGGTACAAGAATTCCCAAGTTCCCCTGAACATCGTGGCAGGTTAACAAGATCACATTCGGACTTAACTTCTGTTCTTCGACTTTACGAAGGACATCGATGCTGCTGTCTTCACCGATGACGACATCGTATTTGCCACCTTTTAAAAGCTCTTCAGCTTGAGTGGCATCACTGGCGATGTCCAAATGAACGCCCGTACTGCCCAAGGCCATACGCAACGGCATTTGTTGTTTTTTATCGGGCTCGATCAAAAGAACACGGCCACCTGCTCCACGTTGCAAAGCATTCTGAGCTTCGTGCAATTCACGGTTCAGAATCTCAAACAAACGGGCTTTCTCATTTGTTTTGATCAAACGCTCGGTCAAAATCATACAATAGATTTGATAAAGCAAAGCTTGGAAACGGTCTTTATCTTTCGGGTGAACATGCGCAAAATCTTCGTCTTTGATCACATAGCATGTCACTTCAGTGACCGCACGAACCGATGTGGAAGCGGGGTTTGATGTGATAACACTCATCTCTCCCCAAACTTCGCCGGGAGTATCAAAAGACGCAAGCACTTCACCTGCCAAAGAGATTTCCAATTTTCCAGATCTTAGGAAGTAAAGATTGCGATTGGTTTGGCCTTCTTTAAGAACCACTGTCCCAGCAGGAAACACTTCATTATGCATCATCGCTGCTACTTGCAATAACAGGTCTGTGCTGAATGATTTGAAAAAGGAGTAGCCCTTAATTTCCTGAACTATATCTGCTGGGTGCATTTTCATATGCTACAATTATGTAGTCAGACATCTGTATATGGGTAGTTTCGCTTGAAAATTCTTCGGAATTTTTTAAAAATTAAGTCTATCGTCGGTGTCAGGAGTGCTGTGTTTCCAACGATCGAAATCTCATCTGAAATCCACGTTCCCACATATTATCTTGTAATATGTGTTGTGGTCGCAATTTGTCTTGTTTGGGTCACGCGCCGGAGTCACCAGCTGAAACTTTCAGCCTCGCACACACTCGACCTAAGTCTTCTGATTATGGTCTTTGGTTTCATTGGTGGTCGCCTGTTTCACGTGTTTTATGAAAGCTTCAGCTACTATCAAAACGATATGATGCGCATCCTGTATTTCTGGGATGGGGGATTTGTCTTCTATGGAGGTGCTTTGCTGGCGGCCTTCGCAGGAATGACATACCTGTATTTCAAAGTGCATGATCAATTGGAAAATTATCTGGATCTGCTCGCCCCCGTTTTAGCTTTGGGTTATGGTTTGGGCCGCGTCGCTTGTTTTTTAGCGGGTTGCTGTTATGGAAGAGCTTGCGATTTACCGTGGGCGGTTGCAGGTAAACATCCTTCGCAGCTTTATGCGGTTTTTTGGGAACTTGCCGTGGTCCTTGTTCTTATAGGGCTTGAAAAATCCCGTTCTCAGATCGATTTTTTCAAGGCTCCTGGTAGACTCTTTTATACGTGGATGATTCTGCATGGTTCCGGACGCTTGTTGATGGAGTCTTTCCGTGATGACTTCAGGGGTCCTACAGTGGGCTTTTCCATCTCCAGCTGGATCAGCTGGGGTATCATTATTTTAGGTATAACACTGCTTTCAAAAAAGCCCGTGGATTCCAAGGTTTAAAGTGTCTCATGTTGAGACTTTAGACAAATGGTGACACAAATTGGCGAAGTGTCTAAAGAGTTCAACACCTCCCCACCTCTCAAATCGTAAATAACAAATCTCTGCGCACACTTGCCCGTGGCACGTCCCGTGTATTGCATCTGTAGTGAAGAAGCTTATTTAATGAGAGAGGTATTTATGAAAAAGCTCATCCTACTATTAGTAACGACGGCATCCATGCTGACGTTTGTTGGTTGTGGCAACAATGACAGCGGCGGTGGCGGAACAGCAGTCATCCCGACATGTAACTACGGCTCTACATGGAATGGCCAATACTGTGTGACCTCCAGCGGTAACATCGTAAGCCCTGGTGTCACGACAATGCGTTTTGGTGACTATAAATATTGGTTCCAAATCGACTATTACACACGCATGCCAGTACAAGTCATGCAAAACGAAGCTGGAAATCTGCAAATCACTAATGCTACGGTCTATGCAAAATTCCTGAAAGAAGCGATGGCCGTTTGCGATCGTACGATTTGGGGTTGGAACACCGGATATGCGAATTGCAGTTCTTGGACGAACGGTTCCTTGATGGTGCAAGTGGATATGAGCAATAGCTTGAAACCATCTGTGTACTTCACAGCGATTCCATCTCAACAGTACTTCAGCTTTAATATTGGTATCAACGGTGGCGGCATGGCTTACAACCCACTGGCATTGGTTCAAAATACGACTTACAACTTGATCAACCAAAGCAAAGGTTTTGAAATCCGCACGAACGGTGCTTCAACGAACGCGGGTGGTTTGCACTTGATTCAACTTCAAGTGCCAAACGGCTCCATCAATGACAGCCAAGTTGCTTACCAACTTGCTTATCCAGACAGCAACGGTAAAGGAACAGTGTTCGCAACAGGCGTGCTTAAAAAGTACTAATAGTTAATGAACTGATTTTAAAACAACCGATTGGCGTAACTTCGCAGTGCATGGCGGAGTTGCACAATCGGTTGATCTCGTTTCAACTCTGCGCAAATATCCTCTTCATGAGTGAATCTGAAAAACCCCAAGGTAAAATGGTCAAGTGTCCACAATGTGGCAAGCCTGCTTTGTACTCACCTGAAAATCCTGCGCGCCCTTTCTGCTCTGAACGCTGCCGCCTGATTGACCTTGGTGAGTGGGCTTCTGAGGGATATCGCATTCCTGTGAGCAATCAATCTTCAAGTGATTCTTTAACTTCCATCGACGATGCTTACGATGATGAAGATGGTAGCAACGACCCACGACACTGATTCTTACATCAAAAAGAGATTTCGTGAAAATGGCTGTGCGAGCGTTTTTCGTAAATAGCCGTTGACGAAGAGAAGTTTTTAATTTGTTATTTGAAAGTCATCGGAAGACGAGAATTTATCATCAGGATTTTAAACAACTGAGACACACACATGTGTCACTAAAGAGGAGTTCAAATGAACAAGGCTCAATTGATCGAAAAAATCGCTGGCGAAACTAAAGTTTCTAAAGCTCAAGCTGAAGCAATCCTTGACTGCGCAGTAGAAAACATCAAAAAAGCAGTTAAAAAAGGCGACGACGTTAAACTTGTTGGCTTCGGTACTTTCACTAAAGCTAAACGCAAAGCTCGCACTGGTCGCAACCCACAAACTGGTAAAGCAATCAAAATCCCAGCTGCATGGGCTCCAAAATTCCGCGCTGGCGCTGAATTCAAATCAATGGTTAAGTAATTAGTTTTACAACTAATCACTGATTTAAAAAGGCGTTCGCAAGAACGCCTTTTTTTATTCCTAAAATCCATCTCCCCCAAACCTTCTCTCTCCCCATCCACCAAAACTTCTTGTTCCCCAAAGACTCCAAAAAACGTACTCACACCGTGCACTCCACAGGATCTACCACCAACGCAGGAAACAACACCCCGCTCCAAATCTCTTATGAATTTGTCATAGATGATTAACACTGAAGAGGAAATTTCAAAGAGGAGCCCTGGGTATGCGTATGCAGCGACCTCCGTCGGCGCAGGATGCGCGCACCGCCAAAGGCGGCGACGGTGAGCCACGATGGCGTGTCGCGGAATACCCGTCCCCAGGGATTCTCTTTGAAATTTCCGGCCTCGAGCGCTAATCTTCTGCAATGGCAACTTTCAATAAAAAGATCAAAAGATTAGGTGTTTATACAAGTGGTGGCGATGCTCCGGGGATGAATGCTGCACTTCGTGCTGTTGTTCGCGCAGGTATCGCAAACAAACTCGAAGTTTTCGCAGTCATGCAAGGTTATGTGGGCATGCTGGAAAATCATATTGAATCCATCGATCAACGTTATGTTGCCAATATTATTCAGCGTGGGGGCACTGTTATTAAAACAGGGCGCTCAACTGAATTTACAAAACCTGAAGGCCGCACAAAAGCTGTCACAAATTTGAAAGCTCATGACATTGATGCTCTTGTTTGTATCGGTGGTGACGGTTCGTTCCGCGGGGCTCATGCTCTTTGGGAAGAACATCAAATTCCTATCGTCGGTGTTCCAGGTACAATTGATAATGATGTTTTCGGTTCTGATAAAACGATTGGTTTCGATACCGCTGTGAA
This sequence comes from Bdellovibrio sp. HCB185ZH, assembly GCF_047302455.1. GTDB lineage: Bacteria > Bdellovibrionota > Bdellovibrionia > Bdellovibrionales > Bdellovibrionaceae > Bdellovibrio. The sequence goes on along the minus strand of NZ_CP178624.1, from coordinate 2,953,376 downwards.
CACGGCCTTGGAAGCGATCGACAGAATTCGCGATACGGCGGCTTCTCATGACCGTCTGTTCATCGTTGAAGTCATGGGCCGTAACTCTGGCTTTATCGCTTCTGCTGTGGGTCTTGCGGGTGGTGCCGAAGAAATCTTTGCGCCAGAATCTTTGACGACTGTTGATAAAGCTGTGGACCGCATCAAAGACGGGATTGCTCGTGGCAAAACAAGTTCCATCCTTGTAACGGCAGAAGGCCAAAAGCCAGGCCGGGCTTATGATCTAGCGGATGCTATTCGTAAGAAAACGGGCTGGGATGCAAAAGTTTGTATCTTGGGACATCAGCAACGTGGTGGCTCACCAACCGCTGCAGACCGCATTCTTGCAAGTCGCATGGGTGCTGCGGCCGTGGATTCATTGCTAAAAGGTCATTGCGATATCATGATCGGAACTGAAGGCGAAAAATTGATCGAAGTTCCTCTCGATATTGTAACGAAGAATGAAAGAAAAGCCCATCTTGACCTGATCAGTCTTGCAAGTGTTTTAGCGACCTAAAAACTCTTGACCTCTTTTGTAGATACTTGAATTCTAAACGCTATTCACGTTTTAGAATTACAAAAGAGGTCAACATGAAACGTCTGGTACTTTCCTTATTGCTAGTACTTCCTTTACTAGCCAGCTGTACAAAAAAAGAAAATGAAATCGTGATCGGTGAATACGACTCCTTGTCTGGAAGCGATGCCACTTTTGGCTTGAGCTCCAACAAAGGTGTGCGTTTGGCATTTGATGAAATCAACGCTGCTGGCGGCATCAAAGGTAAAAAAATCGAGCTTAAAACAATGGACGATCAAGGTAAAAACGAAGAGGCCGCTGCTGCGACAACTCGCTTGATCACACAAAATAAAGTTGTGGCAGTTATCGGGGGCGTTGCCAGCGGTCGCTCGAAAGCAGCTGCTCCAATTGCTCAGGCAAAAGGAGTTCCTTTCGTTTCCCCTGCTTCCACCAATCCTGATGTCACTAAAATCGGTGATTACGTTTTCCGTATTTGCTTCATCGATCCATTCCAAGGTTCTGTGATGGCAAAATTCGCCAGCGAAAATCTTAAAATCAAAAAAGTAGCTATTCTTCGCGACGTTAAAAATGATTACTCTGTGGGCTTGGCTGATGCCTTCCTGACGGACTTCAAAAAACGTGGTGGCGAAATCGTAGCTGACGTTTCCTACCAAGCGGGCGATATCGATTTCAAAGCACAATTGACTCAGATCCGCTCTAAAAATCCAGAGGCGCTTTATGTTCCTGGCTATTACACCGAAGTTGGTTTGATTGCACAACAAGCGCGTCAATTGGGCATCAAAGCTCCATTGATGGGTGGCGACGGATGGGATTCTGATAAACTTCATGAAATCGGAAAAGAAGCCATCAACGGCAACTACTACTCAAATCACTACACTGTTGAGTCAACTGATCCTGCCGTGACGGAATTCATCAAAAAGTTCAAAGCGAAATACAACGAAACTCCGGACGCATTGGCGGCTTTGGGTTACGATGCTGCAAAAATCTTGGCTGGCGCAATTGAGCGCTCTGTAGACTTGTCAGGCAAAGCGATCCGTGATGAACTGGCTAAAACTAAAGATTTCCCAGGCGTGACTGGTAAGATCTCTTTGAATGAAAATCGCGATGCTGTGAAAAGCGCTGTGGTGATTCAAGTGGACGGACCAAATCGCAAGTACATCACGACTGTGACGCCGTAACAGGTCACTAACGAAGGACAGACATGCAGGATTTCGTACAACATTTGATTAATGGTATCAGCCTTGGTTCCATCTACGCGTTGATCGCCCTTGGCTACACCATGGTGTACGGAATCCTAAAAATGATTAACTTCGCCCACTCGGATGTTTACATGGTGGGCGCCTTTGGTGCCTTTTATATCGCCCGTGCTTTCGGAATCGAAGCAAACCCTGGGATCGGTTCCCTGGCAATACTTCTGATCTCCTCCATGCTCGTTTGCAGTATCTTGGGTCTTTTAATTGAAAGACTTGCTTACCGCCCTCTTCGTAATGCACCAAAACTAAATATCCTGATCACGGCTATCGGCGTGAGTTTGTTTTTAGAATACGGTGGCCAAGCTTTGTTCGGAGCCAATCCCAGAGTTTTTCCTGAAGTCATGAAAGATTTTGTGATTTTCTCCTTTGGCAACGTCGAGTTGAAATCCTTCGACGTGACAGTTCTTGTCGTCAGCGTTCTGGCGATGTTGGGACTGCAATATCTGATCTATAAAACCAAACTTGGAAAAGCGATGCGCGCTGTGAGTGCAAATGCCTCGGTTGCAAGTCTTTTGGGAGTGAACCCTGATAAGATTATCGCTTTCACATTCATCGTCGGTTCCGCGCTGGCGGGAGTCGGCAGCGTTCTGGTGGGTATGAAATATCCCAAGATCGATCCTTTGATGGGGATGATGATCGGTATGAAAGCTTTCGTCGCCGCTGTTCTGGGCGGTATCGGAAATGTTCGTGGCGCCGTATTGGGAGCCTTGATCATGGGTCTTTCTGAGGAAATGGTCGTAGCTTACTTGTCATCGACTTACCGTGACGCTTTGGCTTTCGGTATTTTAATTGCGATTTTGATCTTTAAACCTGCCGGCCTGCTGGGCAAATACTCTGTGGAGAAAGTGTGATGATTCGCGCGTTCAAGAATCCTCTTTTAGCTTTGCTGGGTGTTTTAGCTGTCGGTGCGATCTTTCAATTCGCTTTTGATGAATACATCCAGTTGATGGTTTTGTTCATCACCGTGAACTGTTTAATGGCGATGAGTTTAAATCTGGTAAATGGCTACACAGGTCAGTTTTCCTTGGGTCACGCAGGGTTTATGGCGATTGGTGCTTACTTTACCGCTTATGCTTCGACGAACTGGAATTTCCTTCCCGCAGAGCTTCAAGGTTTGTCATTCTTTATCTTTGCCATCGGCAGTGGTTTGGCGGCGGCAGCCGCGGGTTTCTTAGTCGGTTTACCTTCCTTGAGACTGAAAGGCGACTACCTGGCGATCGTGACGTTAGGTTTTGGAGAGATCATTCGCGTGTCCTTACTGAATATGGATGTATTGGGTGGCCCCCGCGGTTTTGCGAATATTCCGGGCTTTTCTAACTTTTATATGTCTTACGCCTTTGCGGTTTTGTGGATCTTGATCTGCTTCTTTACGATCTGGCGTGTGATGAAATCTTCCTGGGGTCGCGGCTTCCTAAGCGTTCGTGAAGACGAAATCGCTGCGGAATCCACGGGTGTTAATACGACAGGTATGAAAGTTCGCGCTTTTGTTCTTTCCAGTTTTTTCGCAGGTGTGGCCGGAGCTTTATTCGCGCATTTTACGAACTTCATCAATCCGTCGTCTTTCACTTTCCTGCAGAGTGTGAATGCTGTGATCATGGTCGTTTTAGGTGGCATGGGTTCTATGACGGGTTCCATCATCGCAGCGATCTTTGTCACAGCATTGCCTGAAGCCCTTCGTCCTTTGCAAGAATGGACAGGGGTTGATTTGCGTATGGTTATTTATTCTTTATCCCTGATCTTAGTGATGATCCTTCGTCCTAAGGGAATCATGGGCGAACTTGAGATCACTGACTTGTGGAGAAAATATGTCCGACGTTCTGCTAGAAGCTAAAGGTATCACTATGCAGTTCGGCGGATTGAAAGCCGTCGACAACTTGTCCTTTCAAGTTAAAAAAGGCCAACTGGCAGGTTTGATCGGTCCAAACGGTGCGGGTAAAACCACAGCCTTTAATATGCTAACAGGCGTATACCAACCTACTCACGGTGAAGTGTGTCTGGATGGTCATTCCGTTCATGGATTGAAACCTTGGCAGATCTCTCAAAAAGGGATCGCTCGTACATTTCAAAATATCCGTCTTTTTAAAAATCTGACAGTTTTAGAAAACGTTTTAATCGCGACTCATCAACACGTGGAATACGGCTTGATGGATGCACTTTTTCAAACCAAACGTTTTATCAAGTCTGAAAAAGACATGACTGATAAAGCGATGGCTTTGCTGGAAGTATTTTCTCTTCAATCCAAGGCGAATGAAATCGCAAGCAGCCTTCCCTATGGTCAACAGCGCAAGCTTGAGATCGTTCGCGCATTGGCCACGGATCCCAAGATCATCCTTTTGGATGAACCAGCTGCCGGCATGAATCATTCGGAAACTCATCAGCTAATGGAAACGATTGCGGATATTCGCTCCAAATTCAATTTGACTGTTTTGTTGATCGAGCACGACATGAAACTGGTGATGGGTATTTGTGAAAACATCGTGGTTTTGGATCACGGTGTGAAAATCGAAGAAGGCAATCCAAAGCACGTACAAAACTCCAAAAAAGTGATCGAAGCTTACTTGGGTGTTGAGGAAATTCACTAATGAGCAGCCCAATTATTTCCGCTGAAAACCTGAATGTATATTACGGATCGATCCAAGCGCTAAAAGGCATCACTTTTCACGTGAATAAAGGCGAGATTGTAAGTCTTATCGGCGCCAACGGCGCAGGTAAAACGACGACATTGCGAGCTTTGTCGGGGTTGGTACCTTCTCAAGGCAAAATTGAACTTCACGGAAAAGATTTGTCCGTTGTACCGACTCACCAACGTGTGAAATTAGGTATCGCGCAATCTCCCGAAGGCCGCGGCGTCTTCCCGCAAATGAGTGTCCTGGAAAATCTAGAAATGGGCGCTTATCACCGCTCTGACAAGGCCGGAATCAAAAAAGACTACGACATGTGCCTGGAACTTTTCCCGCGTATCAAAGAACGTCTGTGGCAAATGGCGGGCACTTTATCTGGCGGCGAGCAACAAATGCTTGCGATCTGCCGTGCCTTGATGTGCAAACCGGAAATTCTACTTTTGGATGAGCCGTCCTTGGGCTTGGCACCTTTGATCGTGAATCAGATTTTTGAAATCGTCACAAAGTTGAACCAAGACGGAATGACGATTCTTTTGGTAGAGCAAAATGCTCGCTTGGCTTTAAGAATTTCTCACCGCGCTTATGTTTTAGAAACAGGCCGCGTGGTGATGCAAGACACCGGTATTAATTTGCTGAACAACGATGAAGTTCGTAAAGCTTATCTCGGCGTCTAACAAAGGCGAACAAATATACCATGATGCCACTTGAAAAAACGCAAAGTGGCTAAGAAAAAAGGCTCCATGATGGAGCCTTTTTTGTTTTTATTTATCTTCCTGAGTCGGCTGTTCGTGATGCCATTGTTCCAGATAGTTGTTGGAAGTCTTGTTCTCGGGGAACTGGTGATACTCTTTGTAGAGTTGTAAAACTTCACGGTGAAAGTTGGATTTATAAGAGTGAACACGGCTACCTAAGGCACCGAAAGTATCAAACATACAGAACACAATGAAGACGCTGGCAAAAATCCAGGTGAAACGTTTCGCTGGCATTTTTTCACGCAGTTTGTGGAATGCGATCGTAATCAGTACCGTGACGATGGGGAACGCCAAGATCAAATGCCAGTGATTGAACTCAACCGGGGAAAGCCCCGTCGCAATCAACATCGCAAAGAAAAAATAAAATGCGTAAAGGTAAATGCCCTGTTCGCCGCGAATCACGGTGCGATCGTCTCCGCGCCTGAAGGGATGGCCTTGCTTCCAGATGTTGCGGAAGATGCGCCATTGAACGACAGCGCTAAATATCACCGTCACCGCCGTAAAAACGTATTTCAATGAATGAAAAGCACCACTGACGATGTTTTGAACGGTCAGATCTTGAATCCAAAGGAAATTAATTTCGCTAAATATATGTCGGCCATAGGAAACCGCGCCGTAACGAATCCAATAGGAAATACCCTTTAGAACCGGATATACCAAAACAAAGTTTTTGCCGATGAAAGATCCAGAATCCTTACTGACAGCTACCGCCAATTCGCGGTGAGCCAGGTAAGCCATAAACCATGGAAGCAAGCTCAGGCCTACAACCGCACTCCCCGCGATGAAGCCCCACCAATTCACTTTCAGATATCTAAATCCCCACAGACCCAAGGAGAGGATCCCCAACATCAAAACTGAAAAGTGAACCTGAACGCAGAAACCGATCGTGAGCACATGAAAGAACGTCATCCAGAAACTTTTCTTGTTCATGTGGTAAGCGGTATAGAAATGAACCGCCGAAAACAAAAAAAGATACGCTGGATTATAAAGCTCCGTCTGTTCGACGCGCCAAGGGCTTAACCAGTACAGCAACAGGAAGTCGACTAAAATCAAAGATTTGAAATTCTCCTTTAAGACACTCGCAAAAAGGAAATACGAAATCACATGAAATAAAAGAATTACCACCAAGGCAGAATAGGGAGAAAAATAAATCTGCATGGGAATCGCCGACACGGCGGTTAGAAAGCTCCCTGGTAAAAAGCCCATTCCCGTTGTGGCATTTCCAAAGTGCGACCATTTTCCTTCATCTACGACGCGGAAAACTTTCACCAACATCTGCACATGATCGTTATGCATCGTCAGTTTTGTAAAAAACAAAATGCTAAAGAAAAGTCCCAAGGAAAAAAGAATGACTTTGCTTACAAGCACACACTGTACAGTTTTGTTGTTTTCAGGCATGGGCCTACTTTCTCACAAAATAGAAAGAAGGCAATAACCTAGAACGAGCATCGCCAAAAACGATAGCTTCCAAAAACGACAAAACCCGCATTTCTGCGGGTTTTTACGCTGCGTAGTTTAATTTGCGATGGGAACTAAGCCATTTTTTGCAGAGTGATTTCCATCTCTGTCCCGCGACCGTCTTTAACCGGGCTTTTGATATTCACTTTACCATCGTGGGCTTCCACGACCGCTTTCACGAACGTTAGACCCAAGCCCATTCCGTACTCAGAACGACTCTTGTCACTGCGATAAAGTTTTTGCCAGATTAAACCGTGCTCTTCCGGAGCAATCCCCGGGCCCGAATCCGTGACCTTTAAAATCACGCTTTCAGTTTGATTGATGGTTTCGATAATTACTTCACCACCTGGCGGTGTGTATTTATGTGCATTATCCAAAAGATTCGCGATCACTCGGCTGATCAGTCGCGGATCCACCATGGCCCAATCGTGAGAATCTAACTTCTGAGTAACAACGATGTTTTTCTCTTCAAAAGCCATCTCGTACAAATCCATGATTTCACGAACCAAGTCGCTGACGAATTTCTTTTCGATCTTTAATTTCTTACTGCGATTTTCAGCTTCTGTAATATCCGTCAAAACCTGCAAGAAGCTTAAGATTTTATCCGAGTTTTCAAAACAGCTTTGCAAAGCCTCACGATAAGACTCAACGTCGCCTTCACTGGTCAACGCAATTTCCGCACGTCCCCGCAAACGAGTCACTGGAGTACGAATATCGTGCGCCAAATGGTCAAAGGCCTCTTTCAAGCCATTCACCAGGTTTTCAATTTTATCCAAAGCCTTATTGAACAGCAGCTTCAGCTCTTCCAACTCGTCGTCACTGCCACCAATCGGTACTCGGGTCGAAAGTGATCCACGTTCGATTTTTTTCATCGAGTTGATCAAGTCACGCACCGGACTGAGGGTCGAATTCGACAAGAACAAGCCACCCAGGAATCCAATCAAAGCCACGGGCAGCAAAGACCACCAGAAAAGCTTTTGCAGATAGCGGAGTTGCTTACCCATGCCTGCCGTGCTTTTTGCGATAATCAGGCGTTCGCCGCCTTTTAAGTTTCGACCCATCACCAAAACGGCTTCGGTGGAGGTCACTTCGGGTAACGAAAACTCGAAAGACGTTTCGCCATGACGATTCAACTCATTCAACAAAAGGTCTTTATTGATATCGAAAGCAGGTGTCGGATTGTGCGCGAAAAGCAGTTCACTGCGACCGCTGTACACCTCTACCAACAGGGAAGCATCGCGATCATAGTTGCGCAGCAATTCGAAATACTGTTTGAAGTCGGCCATGCCGTTCACTTCAATGCGATTTGCGAATTCTTCGGTTTTTGATTCAAGGATAGCTCGCTCCTGGTTCTGGAGCGAGTGAGTGATCTGAAAGTAAAGAAAACTAAAGATCAGTGTCGAGCTAAGAATCAGTACCATCGAGTACGCAAGCGTAAGCTTGGTACTGATTCTGAATAGCGTGGGTTTAAGTCCCTTTAAGAACATAACCTACACCTCTGACCGTATAAATAAGGCGTGTAGGGAAATCTTTTTCCAATTTGTTTCTTAGGCGGCATACCAATACGTCTACCACATTCGTTTGTGGATCGAAATCATAATTCCAAACTTCCTTCAGGATCGTTTGTTTACCGATGATTTTATTGGGATTGCTCATGAATAGATCCAATAGAACGAACTCGCGTTCTTGAAGATCCAGTTTGCGACCGGCGCGAACCACATCACGGTTCAGACGGTTCAATTTCAAATCCTGGAATACCAGTTGAGTCACTTCAGAAGCTTTTTGAGCACGCTTCAAAAGGTTTTTCACGCGGATTTGAAGTTCTGCCATTGCGAATGGTTTCGTAAGATAGTCATCACCACCCATGCTCAGACCCTTCAAACGGTCATCAAGCTCGCGCAAAGCGCTCAAGATAAGAATTGGTGTGTTGATTTCTTTTTCGCGCAAAGATTTCGCGAAAGTATAACCATCCATTTCTGGAAGCATCAAATCCAGAACAATGATGTCATAATGATTCGTCAGAGCTCTTTCGTAGGCACGTCTACCGTTGGATTCAACTTCGACTTCACCTTCAAGCTCTCCTAAACCTTGCTTTACTATTGTTGCAATCTCGTTGTCGTCTTCAACTACTAAGCATCTCATGTACTAAACCCCTCAGGACTGATGATTAAAACTTGCGCCAGTGTATATCAGGTTTGTTTCTAAACAAAAGGAGCAATTTTAATAAACATTGCAAAAAAGCCCATTATTACACACATTTAATCGCTGTTTTTGGGGCATATTGCCCAAGATTGCGAGCTTTTAAAACTTCTGTGGGGCATTTAGGGTTGACCCATAAAAAATAAAAAACAGGCCCGGGGTCACGGGCCTGTTTAGACATGGATTATTTATTATTTAGGGGGATTAACGTTTCAACTGGATCACTTCGTTCAGAAGCTCATCTGTCGTTGTAATCGTTTTCGCATTGGCTTGGAAACCACGCTGATTTTGGATCATGTTTACGAACTCAGTTGCTAGATCCACTGTAGATCTCTCAAGAGATTTCGCGAACAATTTACCACGACCTGCTGCGCCCGGGCCACCCACTGAAGCTGTTCCTGAATCTCTGGATTCTTTCAAACGGTTGTTACCGACTTTGAAAAGAGCTTCTGGATTTTCGAACTTAGCTAGAGCGATTTGCGCCAAGTCTTGCGCCTGACCGTTAGAGTAAACTGCCGTCAAGATACCATCGTCATTGAAGGACAAGCTGTTGATTGTACCAGCAGCCGCACCGTCTTGATGCCAAGAGATAAGGTCAGAGTTTTTACCGTACTGTTTAGTACCGTCCAAACCTTTACCACCGTCTTTGATAGCGTCACCGAAGTTCATTTTGATTTCTTGACCTTGAAGAGCGCCACCTTTGAAGTTGAAGTTCGAAGATGTTACTTGTTGGCTGTCAAGTTTACCGTCAACCGTGAACTCAAGTTTACCAGAAACAACTTCAGACATTTTACCTTCTTCGCCGCCAGTAACTTCTTTACCATCAACCAAGCCTTTGTATTCCCATTGTCTGTCAGCCACTTTATTGAAGAACATGCTCAACAAGTGCTTATTACCTTGAGAATCGTACATCTCAACACCTGTAGAGTAGTGAGAAGTGGAGTATGGATCTTTGATATCAAATTTTTTAGTTGGCTCCATACGAGAATCCAAGTTCAGATCCAACTTAACTTCTTTAGTTGCTTTCGCTGGAACTAGAGCGCGAGGGAATTTGATGTCTGTCATTTTGTTCAGGATGTTACCTTTTTCGTCAGTACCGAAACCTTGAACTTTTTGATTGTCGTTAGTTACCAGGTAACCTTCGCGGTCAAAGTGGAAAGAACCGTCACGAGTGTAAGACTCGCCATCAGAACCTTTAACTTTGAAGTAACCGTCACCAGAGATAGCAAGGTCAGTTACTTTTTCAGTTGCGTCGACGTTACCTTGAGTAAGGATTGGATTTACGGCACCGATCTTCACACCACGGCCGATTTGGTTACCACCAAGAACACCTTTTAAGCTTTTAGAAATGATATCTTGGAATTCAGCGCGAGACGCTTTGAAACCGACAGTGTTTGCATTCGCGATATTGTCACCGATAACGCCAAGGGCTTCGCCCTGTGCAGTCATACCAGACACACCCGTGTACAATGAAGAAAGAATACCCATGTGACCTCCATGTCGTTGGCAGTTCTATTCGAGAACCACCGTTTGGAGGGCCTCCTCTACGAGGACCAGCCCTAATATTTAGTTTTTAATTCAGCCGTGTCCACTCATCCTGAGTTTCTCCGGTTTTGCATTTTATCTGTCTCTTCGGGACAGCTTCAATGCGCTTTTCGGTTAAATAACCACTGTAGAATCGATGTTCGTGAACACATTTTCTTTCAATGCGGTCTTGTCCATCACTGTTACCACAGTATTATTCTTCACGCTCACGATCAGTGCCGAGTCATTCATCAGAATCAATGAATCCTTGGAACCTTTCGCCGCCGCTCTCGAAACCGCATCATTCAGCTTAGTGATATCGTCAGGGCTATAATTAATCCCGCGAGTACTCATTCGCTCAATCGCATGGTTCGAAAACTTCACTCCTTCAACAGGCTTTGTAAAGCCCTGAGGATTCACTTGTTTCGCTGCTGGGGTCGCAATCGGCCCACCGAGCTTATCAAGGGTTTCCTTGAAGGAAGGACCCGTCCCTACGCCGACATCGGTTTTAACCTTTGGCTGCGTTTGCGGAACAAGTTGTTCGAATGTCTGTATCTTCTTTAAGTCTACCATTTTACTTCGCCATCTCCTTCGCGATCTTATCCATCATGTCGCGAGATAAACCCACCGTATCCATGATCTTAGATTTACCCATAGGAGCTGGCTCAGTAGTAGAACTTTGTTGAACTACATTCGCCTCTTTCTTAGTTTGTCCTGTGGCATCATCTTTTTTCAAGTCTAGGTTGGTGACATCATTTACATTCTGGTCGTTTCTCATAAGACGTGGGTCTGTGATCTTCTTCACGTCTCTGAAGCGGATTGCCTGATTTCCTACGTTAAGAACCGGGCCTTCAGCAGAGTAACTTACACCAGTGATCAATCCATCAAAGTCAGTTTTGATTCCCAATTTTTTTCCGTCAGCAGTTTTTGCTTCTGCGATGAATTGGTATTCACCAACAGCTGCTTTCATACCCTTTTCGTCTTCACCATTCCAAGTGAGTTTGTTGTCTCCTTGTTTCAGACCTTTCAAGTTGTATGTTCTTACCACAGCACCATCCGCATCGCGAACTTTCACTGTGACTTCCTCTGCTGCCATCGGAAGATTAAATTTGAAATCGTGTTCTTTATCATTCAAGCCGCGCACGATTTTCGATGAATCACCCGCCACCGCTTTCCCGATCAAATTCAACGCTTGGAAATTTTCAGAAGGCTTTTGTGCATTCTTCAACTCCTCAAGGGTTTTATTCATGTTCTGCATTTGCTCGAGTGACGAGAAGTTCGCCAATTGAGCCGCCATTTCATGGGACTTCATCGGATTCGTTGGATCTTGATTTTTCATCTGGGCAAGCATCAATTTGAAGAAAGCATCTTTATCCAGATTGGGATTGCCTGTCGTACGAACTTTTTTAGTGGGATCCGTCCAATTCGGGTCAGCAAGTTTATTGGCAACGGCGCCAAGATCCTCTTCGCCAACTTTCGCTTTGTCTTGAACGCTGAGGTTAGTTGGAGTGCCAACAGTGCTGGTCGGTTTGTCTTGTGTCGCACCGAAAGCATTCACTCCTAATTTCGCATTAACCATTGTCATTCAAATCCCCTTCTTGTGCGGAAGCTGCTTCAGCTTCCGCTTTGCGCGGCTGCCGCCGCCTTAAGCTACCAAGTTAAGTCCGCTGCCTTTGCCTTCTACTGCGCGCGGAGCTGCTTTCACAGATGCGCCGTCAATAGGTTGCAATGGGTCACGACGTTTACCAGCATAACCACGAAGCGGTTGCATCTCAGTAAAGGATTCACGGCGGCCTTGGTTTCCAAAGCTTTCGTTGAAGTTATTCCAGAACTGACGCGCATCACGCTGGCCACCTTGGCCATTCGTATTATTATTTTGGTTTTGAGTCGCCGTATCCGCGGAAGTCGTGTTCACAACATCCACTTTAACATTTTCCACAGACAATTTGTGAGCAGCAAGACTGTTCTTCAAATCAACTAGACTAGACTCAATCGACTTTTTCGCCTCTTGAGAGTCCGCTTGCATTTGAAGATTTACTTTTCCGTCCTGAAGCATAACTTTCAAGTGGATCGTTCCCATGCCCTCTGGGGACATTTGAACTTTCACTTCACCGCCACCTTGCTTAATCAGGTATTGGGCTTGATTCATCAATTGCTTCACGTTGGCTTCGTTTTGCGCCTCTGTTGCCGGAGCTTTCGGAGCCATCGCCGCCATTGCCGGGTCAAACTTCAAAGTTTCACCTTTCAATGGTTGTGCTTGCAGACCTTCAAGTCCCGTCATCTCTGCTTTGAATTCAGCTGCTTTTGTCGTCAGCTTTTCTTTCGCGGCATCTTTGCCCTGAGCTCCACCTTGTTGCATGAATTCATTTGCTGAATCCTGCATCATGGCTTGCTCTTGACCTTGCTGTTGCTGAAAGAATGATTCCGGAGTGACTTTACCCGTCACCGCTTTGTTCATCATATCCGCTTGCTGTGGCTTATCTCCACGAGGAGCCTCCAGAGCCTTAGTGAACTCATTCGTCAATTCAGACGAAGAATCTTCTGTGACAGAGCCTTCCGCTTTTTGAGCTGCTGCAGCGGCTTGTTTCGCGGCCAGTGCTGCAAGCAACGCTGGAGACATGGTCTCTTTCATTTGGCCTTGCAAATGAGGAGGCAACTTATCCAACAAGCTTTGCTGATTCATCGCTTCTGGAGCTGGAGCTTCCATGCCCGGCATTTCTGCCAATGGAGCTTCCGCTAAAGCGCTATCATCCATCATCAGACGTGACGCAAGATCACCCTTTAGATCCGGCATAGCTGTCGTTTTCATCGCAGCATCCGGTTTCATCCAGAATTTTTTATTAACGCTATCTGCAGCAGCACCCAATTGGGACTGCTTTTCCTGAGCGGCCGCAACACGCATTTGCATGCTCTGTTGAGACATACCAGCGCCCACTGACATTTCTGTCATCTCTTTAGGCGTTTGCGGTTGTGGCATCTGTTGCAATTGCGCCAACAAACCTGCATACATGGCCGCGGCTTTTTCTGCCTGGTCATCATCCAAGTTCAATTGGTCAATTACAGCATTCGCTGTTACTTCGGGGGATTGTTTGAGCTGGCTGTCATCCAGTTCGGCCATCGCTTCCACAAGTCGTGTGGGAGGGATTTCAAATTCACTCTCGAATGAGTCCATGAATTCTTTGATTGCCTGCTGTCTGTTCGCCGCCCGCTTTTCTTTCCCATCGTCAGTGCGGACCTTACGTTCTGGTTTTGCATCCTTCGCTGGAGCTTTTTCTTCTCTTGATTCTTTTGAATCATTTGAATCTTTCGCTCTTGCTTCCTGCTTTGGTGATTCTTTCGTTTCCTTCGGGCTTCTCAGGTTGATTTTATCCTGAAGAGCTTTATCGAAACCGGAATCAGAACCGGAACTCTTGAATTCTCGCTGCTGAAGCTTGTCAGTCGCTTGAGACTTCAATTCGGTCGCACCCACCATTGGGGGGCCGACTATGTTTAACAAAACGATCCTCCTTCCTTAGAGAATTGCTGTTACTTATTTTTCTGATGCTGGCGCACGTTTATAACCGGCATATTTCTCAGATATAGTCTGAGCTTTTTCCGGTTTTAATAAATTCATGATATCAGCAGCATTTTTCTTTTTCATACGACCAAGTATCTCGACCACCAAATCCTCGTCCATCGTCTCAAAGACTTTGGCCGCCTGGGGGGCTTTCATATTGGTGTACATCTGTACCAAGGTATCGACTTTCTGGTCGTCAGCCTTGACGCGAGTTTCAAGCATGTTGGAAATTTTCCCACGCATGTCTTCAAGCTCTTTCAAACGCTTATCAAGCTCTACCTTCTGTGCCGCGAGCTCTGATTCTTGACGATTCAGTTCTTCTTCACGGGCATCCAATTCTTTTTTGCGATCATTCAATTTCGTTAGGTGATCTATTTCATCAGAAGATAAAGCTGCGGCTTTGGTTTCTGTTTCAGCGGACTCTTCTTTTTTCTCAGGAGCTTTTGCTGCTGCCGGTTTTGCCGGAGCTGTTTCCGCAACCGCTTCACCCGTCATAGTGATTTCGACACGTTTCAAAATATTATCGATCTCTTCGTGATTCTGGAATCCCACCACCGCCAATACCAATCCCAAGAATGAAAAACCGGCCATTTTCCAATGCACGCCAGATTTTTTCTTTTTGGATTTTTTGGGAGCAGTCATTTTCATGCGACGACGAAGTTGTTGTTCCACGTCTTCAGAGGATAGATCCAGATGCAAACGAGTTGATGAAGGATTTTTAGTGAATTTAACAGGAGATGCTCCACCGTTTTCATCAGCGACTTTGCGAGCATTCTTAAAGAATTGATCGTATCCCGTTTTCATCGATTTCCTTCATCCGTGAAGAACGCTGAACATCCTATTCAGCAGTTTTTTTGAACCGCAATATCGCCTGTTCATCCATCTCTTTTTGATCCTGGATCTTACGTTCGGCTTTGTATTCCTCGAACTTGTTTTCCCGGACCTTCTCCATAATTTTATATTCTAGAGCCGCTTGTCGCAAAATTTCTCTCTTGTACTCGACTATTTTCTCGATCTCTTGAATTTTTTGCTCTTGTTGGAGGATGCGAATTTTTTGGCCTTTAAGGAATTCATGAATCTGAGACAGGGCTGGACCTTGGGCACCCCCAACCTGAAGCAGGCTGCCAGCGCGGGCTTGAGCCTCCAGAATCTCCTGATTCATTTTATCTAATTTTTCCTGGAATTCATTCAAGACCGCCACGGCGTCTTGAAAGTCCTTCTGCGCAAGGTTTTCCACAACCTTGCGATGCTCAAGAACTTTTTGCATGGGGAATTTAAATCTCATGACTCTCCCCTAGTGTTAAGCGTGCATCAGGATCTGTTGGAGCATACGAACTGTGTTATTGAAGTTCGTTGGGTCTTCGACTCTTTGTTTTAAGAAGTCGTTGACCTGGTCGATCACTTTCACAGCCTTATCAATCTTAGGATTGGAACCTGGCTTATAAGCACCGATATTGATCAAATCTTCTGCGTCTTTATATACCGCCAAGACTTCTTTCAGCTTTTGCGCCAGTTTCACGTGTTCCGACGAAGCAACCGCTTTCATAACACGCGACGCACTTTGCATCACATCGATCGCAGGATAGTGACCACGGGCCGCTAAAGCACGGGAAAGCACAATATGTCCGTCCACGATGGAACGAACCGAGTCCCCGATCGGGTCATTCATATCATCACCCTCGACGAGAGTGGTGTAAAACCCGGTGATACTGCCTTCGCCTTCAAAATTTCCGGCGCGTTCCAAAAGTTTTGGAAGAGTCGCAAATACCGAAGGCGTGTAACCTTTTTGAGACGGTGGTTCACCTGTCGAGAGACCAATTTCACGTTGAGCCATCGCAAAACGTGTCACGGAATCCATCATCAATAATACATTTTTACCTTGAGCACTGAAGTATTCTGCCATTGCGGTTGCCACATAGGCACCACGCATACGCAAAAGAGGAGATTGGTCACTCGTAACACATACGACTACGGAGCGAGCCATACCTTCAGGCCCCAAATCATGCTCGATAAACTCACGCACCTCACGGCCACGTTCACCGATCATTGCGATCACGTTCACGTCGGCACTGGTGTTACGAGCCATCATACCCAATAGAACGGACTTACCCACACCCGAACCGGCCATAATAGCGACACGCTGGCCTTGGCCTGCGGTTAATGCGCCATTGATCGCACGGATGCCCACATCCAGGGGCTCACGAATCGGCTGTCTGTCCAAAGGGTTACGAATTTCACTGTACAAAGGAACTTCACGGAAGTTTTCGATCTCACCTTTATTATCCAAAGGACGACCTAAACCATCCACCACGCGGCCCAAAAGCTCGTCGCCGGCGCGAACAGTGGCAATTTGACGGGAAAGAATAATCTTAGAACCTAAAGCGACGCCTCTCATGTCATTAAGAGCCATCATCAGTACGTGCTTGTCTTTAAAGCCCACGACTTCTGCAAGGAAGGAGCGCTCCAGACCTGTTGGATTGATTTGCACGATACTGCCCACGCTGGCGCCAGGGAGATATCCCTTGATCAGCATTCCGTTCACCTCAGTCACTTTACCGCTATCGCGGGTCAAGTGGATCGAGTTGACCAAGTCAGAATACTTATCCAGATCAAGAGACATTTCGTCGTTCATTAACTAGCAACCTTGTCTTTAACTTTAGGCATGTTTTCGGAAAGAACAGACCACAGCTGTTCCAGGCGTTGCTCGACACGAGCATCCACTTCGCCATAATTTGTTTCCACGATGCAACCGCCAGCCATAATTTCTGAGCTTGGTTCAAAGCGGATCTTTTTCGTGAATTCCAGATCACGGCCCGTTTCTTTTTTAAGCTCTTCCAAGAATTCGAATTGTTCTTGAGAAACATGCACCGTGATTTGTTCTTCGTCTTGCGCCAGGCTGACAGCATCACGCAAGATCTGAATCATAGCATCGTTATTCGTCTGCAACTCTGCCTTCGCCAGGCGACCCGCCATTTTATAGGCTAACGTCACCAGATGGTTTTCATTGAACGCCGCGAGGTCTTTTTTCAATTCTTTCACACCCAGCAAAAGCTCATCCAAGCCTTGCATACGAGCCGCGATTTCGGCAGACACTTTTTCAAAAGCTTCTTTACGGCCTTCTTCCAGACCCAAATTGTAAGCTTCCTGGTACGCCTGTTCCTGGATCTCTTTAAGTTTTTCCAGGGCAGCGGCTTCGATTTTTTCTTCTTCGTCAATGCGTTCCACTTGATCGACACCCGTTTGAATACGGATGGCATCATTCATACGGAAATCAGAACCGCGTTGTTTTTGAATCAAATACTCATGAGCTTGAGCGGGAGTGCCCAGCTCAAATTTAGCTGGGACAAACTCCAGAACAGTCTTTTCAGCGACGTCCTTTTTAAGAACTGCTTTTGTATGGGCGCCCACGCCCTGTTTACTAGACCATTGCATCTTCTGAACCGCCTCTTGCGATCATGATCTTGCCTTCCGCCTCTAAGCGGCGAGCAGCATTGACGATCTCTTGTTGTGCGCCTTCGACGTCTGACAAACGAGAAGGTCCCATGTTCGATAAGTCTTCGCGTAACATCTCGGCCGCACGGGCAGAAATATTTTTGAAGATTTTGACACGGATCTCTTCGCTTGACGTTTTGAGTGCCAAAAGAAGTTTGTCGTTTGGTACTTCTTTGAGAAGGGCCTGAATACCACGATCGTCGATTTTGATGATGTCGTCGAAGACAAACATAAGTTTGCGGATCTCTTCGGCAAGAAGAGGATCCTTTTCTTCCAAACGGGACATGATCGCCGTCTCTGTGTTTTTGTCCATAACGTTGAGCATTTCTGCCACCGGTTGAACACCACCCAAAGCTGCTTGTTCGACTGTCGCTGTGTTAGATAATTGATGTTTCAATACGCGGTCGATCTCGCCGATCAACTCTGGATCGACGTGTTCTAGATTCGCCATACGCAGAACCACTTCGGCTTGAAGAGCTTCTGGAAGACGTTTTAGAACCTCACCTTTTTTCTCTGGCTCCAAGTGAGCCAAGATCACTGCAACAGTCTGAGGATGTTCATTCACCAGGAATGTCGCCAAAGACTTCGCATCGACCATCTCCAAAGACTCAAGCGAACGAGAGCCCCCTGTCGTGATATTCAAACCACCCAGGATGCCTCTGGCACGTTCCTCACCCAAAGCGTCCACGATAGTTTCCTTCGCAGAGATCGTTTCAGAGAAGATATAGTCTTCAGTTTCAGAAATCATTTCATAGAACTCTTCAAGAACACGTTTGGTTACGTGCACAGGAACAACGCGCAACTTACTCATTTGATTAATAAGTTTGCGGATATCAGCGTCGTCCATACGGCGCAGAAGGACTTTAACTGCATCCTTACCAAGGTAATTGATAAGAATCGCTGCTTTGTCGAAACCTTTGAGCTGTTCGTACTCAATATGATCGGCTCTTTGCAGTTTCATTAGCCATCCTTCCTAACAAGCCACATACCGAAAGCATTAGCGGCTTTTTCTTCATCACGACCCATGGTCGCCATAATACGGTCTTTCAACAATTCAGATTCAGCTTTCTCAGGGTCAATAGATTCCTGCAGAACAGGAAGAGCGGTCGACATACCTGGAAGCGTGTTATCCACGGATTGCAATTCTTCAAGTTCCTCGATCGTACGTGGAAGCATTTCCTCAACAGAGTCTTGGAAGCTGTCTGTGATCCATTGCATGAATGGACGAACCACGATGAAGAAGAATAGCGCCAAAGAGAAACCAAGAAGAGCCCATTTGAACAAAGCATGGATCAACTTTTTACGCTCAAGCGTTGTCAGGATTTTCTCTGCTTCAGAAAAGTCTTCTGGTTGGAACTGGATCGTTTCAACTTTAACCGAGTCACCACGAGCAGCGTTGAAACCAACAGCACCCTTGATCAGGTCTTCATACTTTTTAACTTCTTCAACAGAACGCGGCTGCCATTTTGTTTCAGTTGTTCCGTCGTCTTTTTTAGTCGTAACGGCAACACCATCAACCACAACTGCGATGCTCAGGCGCTCAAGGTTACCCGCTGTTTCACGGATATTGCGCACTGTTTTTGGAACTTCGTAGTTAATTGTTTTAAGTTCTTTTTTAACGTCTTGTTTGAAACCCACTTGGCCGTTGTTGTCTTCGGCACCTGGGATGTTGGAACGGGAACCTGGGACACCCGCAGGATTCGTACGCGCCCCATCCAAAGATTCCTCTTCAGATTGTTGGGAACGAATGGCTGTTTTATCCGGATCCACAAGCTCTTCCACAGAAGAAATCACTCGGTGATTCAATGTCGCATCAACTTTCGCCACAACTTTGGCGTGACCGACTACTTTAGAAAGGATGTCTTCGATACGATCTTCGAAATCTCTTTCAACTTTAGCTTTCAGATCCAAAAGTTCATTGGAACCACCGGTTGAACCATCAGAAGTACGAGTCAAAACTTTACCGCGCTCATCCAGAACCGCGACTTTATCAGCGTCCATACCTTCAACAGCATTCGCCACCAGGTAACGGATACCACGAACTTGATCAGGCGTCAGTTCTTTACCTGAGTGAAGTTCAACGACAACAGAAGCTGATGGTGAACCACCTTCTTCCAGGAATGTTTTCTTGTTTGGCAGAGCCAGGATCACTTTAGACTGCTTTACCGCAGTCAAAGTGTTGATAGCTCTCATCAACTCCCCTTGAAGGGCACGTTGATAGTTAATTTTTTGAGCGTAAGAGTTCACACCGAAATCTTGCTTATCGAAAAGCTCAAGACCAATGTTCCCCATTTTTGGAGAACCGATTTCCGCCATCAACGTCATTTGCGTTGAGTGCAAGAGCTCTTTGGGGATGGCAACGGTTTTACCACCGTCACGCAATTGGAATGGGATATTTTTCTCGTTCAATTTGCCGACGATCGAAGAAACTTGTTCAGTCGGAATGTTCGTGAAAAGAGGAACATAGTCTTTACCAGACGCCATGAACATCATCGTCAATAAAGCCACCACCGCAATAAGAGTTACGGCAACAACTGAAAGTCTTTTGGTTGGACCCAGATTTTTAAAGAACTCACGAAACTGGACAACCAATCCACCAAAAATTTTGTTCAAAGAATCCCTCCGGGGCTTTTACGCTTTGGCTCCGCCAAAGCACTCGATCACTAAACCGTACCAGTAATATAATCTAAAAACTAAACCTGCATCTTCATGACTTCTTGATATGCATCGATGATCTTGTTGCGCACCTGAACCATCACACGCAAAGCGATGTCAGCTTTTTCTGCCGCAATCATGGCACCAGCGACGTCGTCCGTTTTTCCAGTTGCAACGTTTTGTGCAAATTTGTCTGAAGACTTTTGCAACTCGTTCACAGAGGAAACGGCTTCTTTCAGAGTGTCAGCAAAGCTCTTACCGGATTCTGATGTATTACTTAGTGGTGTCGTCTCGCCCGAGATAGACAGTGACTTTGAGTCACGCAGATTTCCAGATTCCAGAAATCTGTTTGCATTTGATACTGTAAAACCCTCCATGGCTTCACTTCTCCTTGTACTCTATAAAGTGTATTCTAAACGTTCTTAAATTTCCTGCTTTTTCAACCTAGTCTAGGAACTATCTTCCTATCTCTAGAGCGCTCATGGCCATATCTTTTGACGCCTGCATCGCCGATACGTTGGCCTCGTAGGAACGCGACGATTGTATCATATTGGTCATTTCTTCCATGAGATTGATATTCGGATAAGCGACGTAACCCTCTGGATTTGCATCAGGGTGATCCGGCTCATATTTCATCAAAGGAGCTTTACGATCTGAGACAACGTCAGTCACCTGGACCCGTTGCATATTCCCCATAGGGTCTGTACCTGTCACGATTTCGCCAAAGTTCTTGGCGTCGGGCATCGACTCGAAAACCACGTCCTTACGGCGATACGGACCACCCTCAGGGGTCTGGGTTGTATTGATGTTAGCGATGTTGCTGGCAATCGTATTCATGCGCATTCTTTGCGCCGCCATACCACTGCTACTAATTCTCATACCCGTTAAAAAATCAGCCATGACTTACTCCTGAACATCCTGTTCTGGATTAATTAATTACTCCGACGGAGTCGGAGTGCAGACCTACCTGCCTTCTGACGCCGCGTACTTCAAAGCTGCCATTTTCTTATTGATCAGCTGAAGAGCGGTTTTGTACATGATCGCATTCTCAGACAATGCCGACATTTCTTTTTCCAGATCCACAGTGTTGCCGTCGTTATTCACAGCGCCCTCTGGATTTTCGTAAATGTCCGGGCGAGTTTTCGCCACCGAAACACCGCCGATGGCAAAATGGTCACCACTCGTGGCACTCAATGCATTCATGCCATCCATATTCAAGGAACGAGACAACGCCTCTTCGAAATCCATCTTTTTTGCGTGATACCCTGGGGTCTCCGCATTGGCGATGTTTGAGGAGGTGACATTGTTACGAAGCTGGCGCATACGCATCGACGTCGCCAGCGCGTTGGTCGTTTTATCGAAAATATCACTCATGCGACACCTTCTTCCCTGTACTCGTTAAGTTTATTTCTTAATGTTCTAATACTGATTCCAAGCATTTGCGCCGCACGTGTGCGGTTCTGGGCCGTCAGTTCCAGGGTCTGAAGAATCAGACGCTTTTCAACCGCAGAAAGGGACATTCCGGGAGCAAAATCTGCTGCGGTATCGTCCTGGACGGACTCAAATTGAATAGAACCGACTTCGATGGTCTGGGTCTTAGCCAGGACCACAGCGCGTTCTATAACATTTTCAAGTTCACGAATATTTCCAGGCCAGTTCCAGCTGGTCAAACGGGCATAAGCGTCCGTTGAAAAATGCAGGCCAGAACGACCGTGCATAATCTGCGTCACTTCCAGGATAAAACTCGCGATCGTATTGAAATCGTTCGTGCGATCTTCAAGACGTGGAACTTCCAAATGAATCACTGCAATTTTATAAAACAAATCCTGTCTGAACTGTTCCTGCTTAACCATCGCGCGCAAATCACGGCGAGATGTGGAAATGAAACGTGGCTTTGTGCCATCTGTTCTTTCCGCAAGTTTCATCAACTCCGCCTGCACGTGAGAAGATGCGCAATCCAGGTCTTCAATCAGCAAAGTGCCGCCATCAACTTTATCAAAGTTAAAGCCACCGGCATTTTTGCATTCTAAAACCTGAAGTTTTCCTGAACGGCTTTTAGAGTAGATGTAACGAGCCAGACTGGTTTTACCGACACCGGCTTCACCAAGCACCAAAAGACTTGCTTGTGTTGCTGCCAACTGCAAACCCAACTGCTTTGCTTCGTTCATTTTTCTGTCTTCGATGTTCAAAGCATCAAAATCAAAATACGACATCCTGTCTTTACTCCTACTTGCTTTCCTGCTTATCCGCTGCCATTGCGGGAATTCTTTGAATATACTTTTTATAACCGTCTCGCCATTCGGAGTTCTTTAACTGCTCTTGTGCGAGGTTTTTCCAAAAGCCACTTTTTTGACCCTTGAATTCGTCCCAAACCTCAGCAGCTTTTTGAACTTCGCCGCGATTAAAATAAATCTGACCCAATTTGTATCTGATGGAAGAAAGAGGTCTTGTGTCCTCGTACTGTTCCAAAAGATTTTTATACGCGCCGATCGCTTTGTCTTTTTGACCGGCTTCCATATAAACATTGCCCATCATTTCCAACGCTTTGGCATGCACCACCGCTGGAACTTTTTGGGAATCTGTTTTCAATTTATCGATCATACCCAAAGCCTGAAGTGCTTCGTCTTTTTTGCCTTGTTTCAATTGCAGCTCTGCGAGTTTCAAGTAAGGTTCGGCCACCAATTCCGGCTGACCTTTCCAAGTTCTTAGCAACTCTCCCAAATAACGAACGGCAGAGTCTGTATCACCACGACGCTCAAGCAGGCGAACCGCAATTCCCACGCGTTCGATCTGATCGTCTTCAGAAAGCTTTTCTGGATTTTTGATATTTTTAAGATACTCGTAAGCTTGATTGTATTTCAGTTCGTTCGAAGAAACCGCCGCCAGACGCAAATTCAATTCCTCAATCGAAGGAACTTCTTCTTTCACGCTGATCTCTTTAGCTTCCGGCGTTCCCTGCAAAGCATAGACGCGATTCAAAACTTCTTTATAATAACGCTCGGATTCCGCAGGAGTGCCCGCCATTTCAAATGCACGGCCCACATTGAATTTCGTGTCCAGTCGGTTGGAATTCTTCAACCAGTTGTCAGCATATTGACTATGAGTTTTCAAAGCCCCAATGAAGTCGCCCTTTTCAACCTGATCGTCCAATTTGCTGTTAATGTTGGCGATAATTCGACCCGTCAACAATGGAGCATCCACAGAACCTGGATGTTCCTTATAATACTTCGACAAAAGATTTACGGATTTATCAAACTCGCCACGCTGAGAGTAACCATCCGCCACCATGACTGTCGCGAATTGCTCCATGTTTGGCAGATCCACCTTTTTTGCAAGTTCCATGATCTCTTTAACGGCGTTCGCTGTTTCTTTTGGTTTCATGCCTTTCATTCGAGCACTCAACAGACGCAAACGCGCGATCACCGCACGGGGTGTTTCGCCGTAACGGAAATAAGTTTCAAGATAAGCCCCCATCACGCGAGACTTGTCTGCACCCAGGATATCCAACAACTCACCCAAACGAGTCATCGCATACGGAGCATGGTCACTGGACGGGAATTTTTTAACGAACTCACGATACATATCCAAACTTTGTGGATACATCTTCAAACCAAACATGGATTCTGCCTGGTTATAAAAAGCATTCGGATAAATATTTTGACCCTCTGGATATTTCTTCAAAGAGTTTTTGTATTCATCCACAGCCTTCGCATAATTTTTAGCGCGCACCCACACGTCACCACGGCGGTAAGCTGCTTCCGTTTTCAAATCACGATTTGTGGAATTCTTTTCGATATCATTAAACTGCGCAACGGCATCGTCCCATTTATTCAAACGCATGAAAGCCAAGCCCATACCCATACGAGCCAGGTCTTTGGACAATGATTCTTTTCCACCGAAGTTTTTATTTTCGATGTGCTCTTTAAACAGACGAAGCGCTGCCAAATTGTCGCCACGATCCAAAGTCAGATAGCCAATCTTCAATGAAGTTCGTTCCGCCAAAGGAGAAGTAGGGTATTTTTCAATCGCTTCTTTATATTTCTGAACCGCTTCGTCGAAATATTCCATCTTGCCGCTTTGTTTGTACAAAGCGAGATTCACATCCCCCGTCATGAAATCGATGATTTCGTTGTATTCAGACTTTGGATACTTTTCGCGGAACCATTCACGGGTTTTCAAATAAACGGCGTAACGCTCTTTTTCAAAAAGAGTCAAAAGCAGACGCGCCTGTTTGTTTTCATCAGTCCCTTTGGCATTGATTTCGTAAATTGTTGGAGTGATTTTTAGTTTTTCCCATTGGGCCACCGGAGTTTCCAACATGGGGAAGGAGATATAATAGTTATCTTTAGCACGAATGATCGATTCTTCCTTAATATCATAAGGTTTGATCGAAAAACGCTCATAGTTTGGATCACCACCATCAAAGATACCGGATTGAATCTGATCAGCTTGAGCCACCACAGTTCCTGCATCCTTGATTGCCAATGCATCAGAAGTTGCTGGTTTGCGATTTGTAGTTTTAGCTTTCGCAACTGTTTTTGCAGGTTTAGTTACTGCCTCTGCCGCTACTGTTTCATCTTTTTTAGCAGGAAGTTTTTTGGCTGCTTTGACCATGTTGGGATTCAAATAGAAATCCATGATCAAACGAGAAGGTTGGTCTGTCAGGTAATCAAAAGTATCAATGCTTTCGCCAGCAAGCGTGAAAGAGATCACAGATTTGCCGTCAGCGCCCTGAGCGTCGACAGAAACCTTGGTCACCATGTCACTTTTAAATGTGTTGAGTGACTTGATAGTGGATTCATCAAGAGCAGGGACAGTCATACGGACGATGGTCTGGCCTTTGTCATCCAAACGCTTCACATCGTAGTCCCAATTTTGTTGGCCCAATAACTCCAAATGCACGGTATCGCCTTGGAAGTTAATGAAGCCATTGACTTTGTTATTTGCTGCAGTGGCCACTAGACCAAAGCAAAGGCATCCTGCCAAAATTACGTTGCGCAAAGTGTTCACTCCTCGAACCCCTTTTCCCCTGCGTTATGCATTTGCACATACGGTGCCAGCCTTGCAAAGGTCTATTGGCAAATATGTTCAAGATGGGCAAAATGTTTCATAGAATTATTGTCAGGCCTGACAAAGCGATGACAGCGACGTTGGTCTGGATTGAGTTTGTAAGACTGAATTTTCCCTCAGAAAATTCCGATAGATAGGCGATATGAAAAACCACTTTAAATACATCATCATGAGCTTACTTCTTGGCAGTTGCGTATCGGTGGAACTCCCTGGTGGCAAGGTAACTGCCGCTAAAGACGTGGAGTTTTCGGAGCCTGGCGGAGATTATTCCAAAATCAAATCCAAAGGAACGGATCGCGCGTGGCAGAGTTCAAAAACGGGAAACACTATTTCCTATGTCTCTGAATGCGGCAGCAACACAGACGTGAGCTTGCAGACTTTGGAAACAGAGTCCTTAAGTGCTCTGAATAAGTTGGAAGTCTTGAAAACGGAAGAAAAACCCTTCAATGGCCGCGCTTCTCGCCAGACAACATCCGTGGGTTCAATTGATGGCGTCCCTGTGGCTCTTTCCCTGGTGGTCTTTAAAAAGAACGGTTGCAACTATACACTCAGCTACGGTGGCGTGGAGAAACAATTCAATTCGGAACTTCCCGTATTTGAAAATTTTAAAGCAAACTTCAAGGCTCCTTAGATGTTGCAAGCCCTTTTACCTCTTACCAACTTCACGATCGAGATCTTCCACTTTCTGGGTGGTATTGGTCTTTTGACGCGTGATATTTTTCGCGAGCTGACGTCCACGAAGCTTTATTGGCGTCTGTTGGGCGAGCAAATTTATCAAGTCGGTATTCGTTCTGCTCCGTTGATCGTTGTAACCGCTGTGACGATTGGTGCGGTGATGTCCTTGCAATTCGGTCTGGGCTTGGAAAAGTTCGGCGGTAAAATGTATGTCCCAAAACTATTAGCAGTAACGATCTTACGCGAAATGGGTCCCATGTTCACAAGCTTGATGCTGGCAGCCCGCGTGGGCGCTGGCATCGCCAGTGAAATTGGTTCAATGGTGGTCACGCAACAAGTGGATGCCATTCGCGCACTGGGCACCTCCCCGATTCGTAAAATTGTTATTCCTCGTGTGTTGGCCTGTTTGATCACTTTGCCAATTCTTTGTGCTGTCACGAACGTTGTCGCCAATGCAGGTGGTTTGTTCATCGGTGCAGTGGAATTAAACTTGGATCCCAGCTTTTATCTATTAAAAGTCCTTTCGACCTCTTCTGTCGGCGACTATGTTTCCGGTTTCGGCAAAACGTTCTTTTTCTCTTTATTCATTTCAATCCCCGCTTGTTACTTTGGATTGAATGTTAAAAATGGAACGAAAGAAGTCGGCATTGCGACAACAAAAGCTGTCGTGGTTTCTTCGATTCTGATTTTGATTGGGGACTTCTTTCTTTCGAAACTTTTCTGGATTGTGGAGAAATTCCTATGAGCGAAAAACCACAAGCGTTTATTGAAGTGATTGATTTCCACAAATCCTTTGATGAGAAAAAAGTGCACCAAGGTGTGAGCTTTTACGTTCGCAAGGGAGAATGCCTGGGCCTGATCGGTGGATCAGGGACCGGTAAATCCGTTTTATTAAGAACACTGGTGGGGTTGGAAAAACCTGACCAGGGCCAAGTCATCGTCGATGGCACTCCGATTCATGGGATGTCAGAAGCGCAACTGGTCGAAGTCCGCAAAAAAGTCGCTTACGCCTTTCAAGGCGGGGCGCTTTTTGACTCGATGACAGTTTATGAAAATCTGGCTTATCCTCTGCGCGAGCATTTCAATTTCTCGGAAAAAGAAGTGGAAGCACAAATCAAAGCTCAGTTGGAAGAATTCGGTTTGGCACCGGGAACGGAAAAGCTTTATCCAGGAAGTCTTTCCGGGGGTATGCAAAAACGTGTGGGCCTGGCACGTGCGATGATGATTCATCCCCAAGTGGTTCTGTACGATGAACCGACAGCAGGCTTGGATCCTTATAATACTAAAAAAATTCAAGAATCTATTTTGAAACTGAAATCCAAAGGGATGACTTCGATATTGGTCACCCATGATATGCCCACCGTGTATGCTGTTTGTGACAAAGTGGCTTTGCTCCAAAATGGTCGCATCAGCGAACAATACACAATTGATACTTTGAAAAAAGAGCCAAGCGGCGCGATGACAGAATTTATCAACGGAGAGAGCGCGTAATGGAATCATCAAACACCACCCAAGTTAAAGTCGGAATTTTTCTGGCGATCGGAATAGTGATCATCTTAGGATCGATCTTTTTCATCGGCGGTGAAAAATCTATCTTTAAATCCTATATCAACCTGCATGCGCACTTTGACCAGGTACAGGGTCTGGCAGAGGGCAGCGTGGTCTCGCTTTCCGGTATCACGATCGGAAACGTGCAAAAGATCAACTTCCTATCTGACAAAAACTCGTTGGATGTGGTGATGAGAGTCGACAAAGAATTCCTTCCCCGAATTCGTGAAGGCTCGCAAGTCGAGATCCGCACCCAAGGTGCCTTGGGCGACAAATTCGTCTTTATCATTCCTGCGGATCCCCGCAATCCCGAAGTTAAAGACGGCACCATCCTGGAAGTAGCGAAAGCCACTGACTTGATCGGCGTGATCTCTGAACGTGGCAGCGAGGCTAGTAAATTATTTGATATTATCGATGAAATGCACAAGATCGCTAAATCCATGAATGATGGAAATCGTTTGGGTAAAATCATGGCGAACTTTGAATCCACCTCTGCAAACTTGAGCAAAGTGAGCGGTGATGCTTCCAAAATGATGAGCCACTTAAGCGACGGCAACAGCGGTGAGAAATTGAAAAACACCATCAACCGCCTGGATGCGATCGTAGCAAAGGTAGACCGCGGCGAAGGCACATTGGGTGCCTTGATCAACGACCCAAGCATTCACAATCAATTGAAGGCTTTGCTCGGCGGGACACAACGTAAAAACAACGTTAAAAACCTTCTTCGCACATCCATCGAAAAAGAAGATTAATCCTTTTCAATACATCTAAAATATGAAATCCAAAGAGGGCTCAAGATGCCCTCTTTTTGCATTCTTACCTCTTGTCGTGACCCCAAGGCTCCCAGGAGGAATATATGCCCATTAGAAACCAGACAGGCCGCGCCCGCCGTCATAGTGTCTTAAAATTAGACACAGGCCTGCGTTTGGTTATGGCATTGATAATCCCTCTGGTGACGTCGCTGTCAGCCCAGGCTCAGGTGGTAGCATGTGAACAAGTCTTCGCAAACACGGCCCGCGACGAGCGTGCTCCCTACTATGACGAGGCTTTCGAGCGCGCCTTAACCAAATCCCTTAGACTCTTTAGCGACAAAGAAGGCCTCTCCGCCCACGACATCGCATTGCTGGTCGAAAAAGTTTACTCGAGACAAGACGGTCCTCTGTACCGAGCCAAAGACTATCTGAATCTTTCCCCCCGCGAACGGACTTTTAAAGCCCTGACTCGTCAGATGGCTGAAAAGGTCACGCGCGATGGTCTGATCGCTTATTTCCGCGAGAACGGAATTTTATTGGATAGCTCGAACTTATTAACCAAGTTGATATTCATTAATCGCGCGGGCATTACCAACACGGCTTCTGCAGGTCTTGCGATCTATGGCCTCACCAAAGGCCGTTTGCCAATCTTACTTCCCGATGTTTTTTCAAAAATTAAAACGGATGACATGAATGTGCTTTTATTGCGTGGCCTGGAATCCAAAGAAGGTCGTGAGATTTTAGAAAAGTACCATTCAAAGCAGGAAATCATGCGCGCTTACACCATCTTTAATCGTAACTATAGCCGCGTTGCTTTGGCGGTCGTGATCGCTGTGTTATGGGATAAGGGCGACGACTTTTTTAACGAAAAGCACGATAACATTTTCGATGACCTTTGGATTCGCATATTGGAAGAGCTAAAATTAGTGAAAGGAAAATCCGCATGAGAATATTTCTTTTCCTTCTGAGTTTATTGTCCCTGGCGGCTTGCCAAGAGGGTGGTTTTCATAACAACCAGTCCGTCGCAAATCCCAACGTGAAAACCCAGGTTGATGACACCATCATTGGTGGTCACGAAGCCAAATCCGGGAGCGAAATCTCCAAACTGGTTTTTTCTTTTAAATCTTTAGTGGAACCTTTGGACAGCAAAACCGGCAGTCACAAAGTGGCCGTCACACAATGTTCTGCATCGGCTTTAACTCGTCGAGTGATTTTGACCGCTGCTCACTGTATTAACGGTGAAAATCCGAGCTATGTTGAAATCATGCAGGGAGCCATTACAACGACGATCCCCGTCGTTAAGACAGTGATCATTGATGATTATAAAACAGATTCCTTTGCGGACCTGGCACTGGCGGTTTTGAAAGACGAACTTCCAGTAGACACGATGACTGTACAGATCCCAAATCCTAATATGGAAATCGATTTGAAAAAGTTGGATCTGATTTCTGCAGGCTACGGCAAGGATACCGAAACTACGGGCGAAGAAGTTAAAGATGGCTTGGGTGTGTTACGTGTCGTATTACTGAAAATTTCTGGTTATGAATTTTCTGACAGCAAATTCCTGGTCGACCAATCCCAAGGCAAGGGTTTTTGCCAAGGCGACTCCGGTGGTCCCGGTATGTTTCAAGTGGACGGCAAATACTATGTGATGGGTGTCGCATCCAAGACAGTTTTTCCCGAGCAACAAAAAGAATCTGGAGAAACTCCGGTGTGCAGTTTCCGTGGTGCTTACGTAAATCTGGTGAAATTTAAAACCTGGATTGAAGGCACTACCAAAGAGTTAATGGCAGAAATCGAAGCGATTGAAGCACCTGTGGCCTCTACGGCTTCGAACACCGATCAAACGGGAATAGACTAATCTTCCGAGTCCGGCGCGAGTCTTTGAATCATCTCGCGAATACCCGTTTGATCGTCTTGAGGAACTTCACGGCGATCCAGGGTGAACTTGATATAGCGAACAAAGTTATTCTCGAATTTCTCGTTGATGGTGTCGCGGATCTGATCCTTCAAAAAGATCATCTGCTGCATCCATGAGGAATTTCGGACCCAGACATACAAAACGCCTCTTTGGAATCCCACGGGCTCTGCATTTTTTGCAATAGTAGGACCCACGACCTCTTCCCATTTTGCCCATAATTTCCAGCGCATGAACTGTTCTGACAATGGTGACTTGCCATTTTCAAAAAGACTCTGTAGGACTTCGGATCCTAGAGTGAGCTTGCGCTTTTTATTTTTAGGGTGGCTTGGATCGTTTGAATTCATTCGCCCCCAAGTTAGCAAAGGATTTCCCAAAAGATGACCAATTTCACGCTGAATCAAAAAATTACCGTCGTTGGCGCGGGGCTCGCAGGCTCTGAGTGCGCATTGCAGCTTGCTGATATGGGTTATAAGGTCGTTCTGTGCGAAATGCGCGATAAAACCATGACACCGGCGCACAAAACCCACAAATTCGCGGAACTGGTTTGCTCTAACTCTTTCGGGACTTTGAACGAAATTTCTGCCCCCGGCCAATTGAAATGGGAAGCTGAATTAAATAACTCCCACATCCTAAAAATCGCTAAGGAATCCGCTGTCCCTGCAGGACAGGCTTTGGGCATGGACCGCGAGATCTTCTCTCAGATGGTCACAGATAAAGTAAAAAGCCATCCAAACATCGAAATCCGCAATGACGTGATCAAGTCTTTGAACGACGTTCCCCGTCCTGCGGTGATTGCCACGGGTCCTTTGACTCACGATGAATTGGCCGAAGATCTCCGCAAACATTTTGGTGATGAGTTTTTGTATTTCTTTGATGCCATTGCACCGATCATCGATGCGGAATCCATCAACACTGAAATCGCGTGGAAGGCAGACCGCTGGGGCAAAGGCACTAATGACTATTACAACTGCCCGATGAATAAAGAAGAATACAATAACTTCATCCAGGCCGTGACGGATGCACGCAAAATTGAACCTAAAGATTTCGAAAAAACAGAATTCTTTGAAGGCTGCATGCCGATTGAAGTGATGGTGGAGCGCGGACCTCAGACTTTACGCTTTGGTCCGATGAAACCGATTGGCTTAGATGACCCACGCACCAATCGCTATCCCTGGGCTGTGGTGCAACTTCGCCAAGACAACAAAGAGGGCACGGCTTACAATATGGTGGGCTTTCAGACACGCATGGCTTACGCCGATCAAGTGCGCGTTTTCCGCATGATTCCTGGTTTGGAAAATGCGGAGTTCTTGAAATTGGGTTCTATTCACAGAAACCTTTTCATCAACTCTCCAAAACGTCTGAACAAAGATCTTTCCAGCAAAAACGATCCTTGGTTGTTCTTTGCAGGACAAATCACGGGTGTTGAAGGTTATTTTGAATCCACTTGTGTGGGCTTGATGGTGTCTCGATTCATCAATCAAAAACTGAAAGATCAAACCTTCAATCCTCCACCAAGAGCTTCTGCTTTCGGTTCCTTATTGGAAGCGATCACAGATGAATCCCGTGCGGAGCATTTCCAACCCACGAATATTAATTTCGCATTGTTGCCTCCACTGGCTGAAAAAGAACGCGACAAAGAGATTCGTAAAAAGAAACAAATCGAAATCGCTCGCCATGCTGCTAAAGAATGGGTTCAAGCTCATTCATAGCCAGAGCCTCATTGCCTAAAGACAGCTGGGAGCCTTCCCCAGCTCAGGGCAAAATATGTCTATGATCTTTTTCGGGGCTTTCCTTTCTCTTTTTTTACTCGCGCAACCCACAATGGCACTTCCGTGTCAGGGTTCATATCGAGTGGCGGTCAATGAATCTGAGCCCCTGTACTTTCAGGAAGAAAACAGCAAAAAATTTACGGGAGTCAGTTTCGACACCGTGGAAGAGCTGGCAAAACGCACGACCTGCAAGTTTACAGCAGTGCCCTTGAATCGCTCTCGATTGCTATCTGAAATAAAATCCTATCGAATTGATCTGGTCGTGGTAACCATTAAAAATCCGGTTTTTGATGAATACGCGCAGTTTATTCCCATTCAAAAAGTGCAGCGAGAAGCGCTGCTAATAAATAAGGAAAATCACAAAACCTTTCGTGATGTCTTAAATGATCCCAAGATTCATTTCATTATTTTACCAGCAGCGGCCTATTTTTTTACCACCGCAGAAGTAGAAACTTTAACGAAGGCCGACCGGTTTAAAACAGCACCGTCTTTGCAAGCTGCGTATCAATTGTTGAACCGAACTCCCCATGCAGCGGTTGTACAAAACGAATTCGTGCATGAGTACTTTAAAAAAACGGTGCCCCTCTCACAGAACTACACGCGAATTCCAGACACTGAATCATCATTTGAAATCGGGATTTATAATCGCACCAAGGATCGCTCGAAAGATCTGGAAGCCATCTCGCAAGCGATTCAGGAGATGGTGAAAGACGGAACCTGGGAGCGAATTACAAAATCCTATACGAATTATAAAAAACCCGCTTCCCGACTGAAATAGAAACTATTTTTTGCAGAATTGATCTGGCTTGATATTTGTTCCTGGAACACACATATCCAACCATTGGTTGTTTTTGTTTGTGGAGTAACCATAGAACCAAACCAACTCATCATTTTGGGACGTGAAAGAAACTTTGTGGGGCATCGCCAATGGCACTTTGCCATTCACCGAATAGCACCAGCCGTAAGCACGCATCAAAGTGTCGGAAACAACCTCAACCGCATCCAATCCCACCGGGGAATCATTCACAGAGCTAATGCCTTCTTCAACGCCGTAATATTGCACTTTGTTGGCATCAAAGATTTGAATCGTGTTAGCGCCCACGGATTTACTCAAATCTGCCGTGGCAGTGCCTTGGTAAAGCGGAGTTTCAGAACAAGCTCCGATAACTTTCCACGTGATGGCGTAAGATGACAAAGGAAGCGAGACCAATAAAAGAGCGAATATGTTTTTCATAGGGACTGAGTAAACCGACAGAGTCTTGGATGCAAGGAAACTGTGCCCATACACACCCGACTTGCAAAAAATTGAATAAGCCAGAGATCCCTCGGTACAATAATTTCATGTGGACAGCGGCGGCAGGCCTCCTTATCTCCATTCTATTCTTGAACACCTCAGCCTGGGCCGAGCGGCCTTCTTGTGGAGTCAATTTTAGAACATCTGTTAATGAATCTCCTCCTCTCTATTTCCCCCCAGATGCCGGTGGAAAACCACGGGGAATCACCATTGATATTATTGAGGAACTGAAAAAACGCACGGGATGCGAGTTCACTGTCACATCTATGAATCGGTCTCGGACCGCGCACAGTTTAAAGTATTCTACGATAGATCTGGCACTCTTGGATTCGCGAAACATCACCTACGATAAGTACGCCAAATTCATCTTGCTACGGCCCTCGGTCAGAAAATTTCTGGTAAATTTAAAAACTCCACCACCTACTCCCCCGACGGTGCAGGAGCTGATGAACAATCCCAAATTCAAATTTATCATCCAACCAGGCAGTCTGATTTTCTTTAAGCAAGAGGAAGCCACTCAACTTGAGAATCAGAAACGATTGATTACGATGCCGAATCTTCCACAGTGTTTTAAAAAATTAAAAGAAACAGAAAATGCCGTCTTTGCTTCCCAAGGAACGTTGATCAATTATTACCTCGGAGACCACCCCGGACTCACGTTGGTTGAAGATAAAGAAAATGTCTTTGATAGCGGTGCCTACTACGTCCCTCGAAAGGGAATTCAAGCAGGCATCGCTTTAATAGAAAAAGCCCTGGCGGAGATAGCTAAGGACGGAACTTTGAATAAAATCGTCGAAAAATACCAGCGGCTTCCTAAATAGAAGCTTCGGCTGTTTCTTCTGTACGACGAAGTTTGAAATCCAACGTCGGCAAATCAACCACAGGTTTAAAGTGAGAACGGCAACGAGCTTCGTAAGCTTCGTGAGTGCCCACTTGCACTTGGCCATCGCCACCCGCAGTTCTTTGAGTGCGGCAAGCCGGAGCTCCACAAACCACACAGACGGCATGTTGCTTCGTTACGTTTTCAGCGATCGCCATCAAAGTCGGCATCGGTTCAAAAGGTTTTGCCTGCCAGTCGGTATCCAGACCTGCAATGATGACGCGCAATCCGCGCTCGGCCAGATCTTGAGCGACCTGAACCAGATTTCCAGAAAAGAACTGACCTTCATCAATGCCCACAACTTTCGTTTCAGGCTTTAGGTGATCCCAGATCATTTCCGCATCTTCGATGGGTTGGGAATCCATTGTTGTAAAATTATGAGAGGTCACGGCCATTTCGTTATAGCGTTTGTCGATCACGGGTTTGAAGACCTGAACTTGAAGGCGCGCGAATTCAGCACGACGCAAACGACGGATAAGCTCTTCCGTTTTCCCGCTAAACATAGAGCCGACAATCACTTCAATCCAACCGCGGGTCACCACATATGAAAATTCAGACACGAAACATCCCCTCAAAATGAACCGCTCAAAGCATCGGATGGGGGCGAAACAGTGTCAAATGATTGCATTGCATTAAGAAACTGAGGGATTAAAGCTTTGTTTCCCGCTCGCATCAAGGGCTTGGGGATATTGAATAATTTTCTGAAATCGAGCCAAAAACGGCAATCTTTCACATTTAAAACCCCAATTCGGCTGCTTATTGCTTGCGCAAGCAGCGCGCCATAAGTTACTCACCCCGAACACTATGGGTGGGAATTTAAGATTTAGACAGAAATTCAAACAGTTCTGCGTGGTAACGGGACTAGCAGCGATGACGTTCATCATGAACGGTTGCGATGCTATTTACTGGGACGAACAGGAAAGTTTGGACAAAGTCCAAAAGCAGGGCGAGATCACAGTCCTGACCACGCAAAGTCCTCTTATATATAGTCAGCGTAAAAAAGGTGAAGCGAGCGGAATCGACCACGATCTGATCCAAAACTTCGCCAACCACTATCACCTGAAAGTAAAGTTTGTGGTGATGAAAGATGAAAGCGCTATTTTACGAGCTCTTTCCAAAGGCCACGGTGATGTGGCGGCAGCTCGCATCCGAACTCCTGAGAATCGCTCAGGCTTTTTAACGGGCCCAGCCTACGAAGACACGACCCTAAGCCTTTACTGCCAACGCAAATCCCAGATCAGCAATATTCAAGATCTTCGCGGAAAAAGCGTCGCCCTTCTTAAAAAAGACAACTACAAAGGCTTCTCTCAACGCCTGACTCAGCTGACTCCGACAACTAAAATTGAATTGTTGGAAAACATCCGCACCCAAGACTTGCTTTCCCAACTGAACGAGAAAAAATTCGACTGCGTGATTTCTGAAAATGTCAGCGGCGATTTCTATGTGCGCTTCCATAAAAACATCGAGAAAATCACATCGTTAACAGACTCCTACTCTTTAAGTTGGCTTTTAAGTCCTGACAGTCAGGATCTCGCTCGCTTGATGCAGGCTTGGTATCAATCTGCCAGTCGTGAAGACAGCGTGATGCGCATCATGGACCGCTATAAAACGACTTTGAATCAATTGGATAAAGCCGATATTACGCGCTTTTTTCAAAACATCGATGTTATTTTGCCGACATACCGCCAAGCTTTTAAAGATGCAGGACATGAGCACGGTCTTCCTTGGCAGCTGATTGCCTCTGTCGCTTATCAAGAATCTCATTGGAATCCAGACGCTCGCAGTTTCACCGGAGTTCGCGGATTGATGCAATTGACGACGGATACGGCAGATCATGTGGGTATCGATGATCGCACGGATCCTCTGCAAAGCATTTGGGGCGGTTCGAAATATTTGAAATACCTTTTGGATAAAATGCCCCGCACTTTGAACTCGAAAGACCGCATGGCATTGGCTTTGGCAGCATACAATGTGGGCTACGCCCATCTTCGTGATGCCCAGAAATTAGCGGAGAGCATGGGACGCGATCCTTACTCTTGGCGCCACATGAAAGAGATTTTGCCGTTGCTCGCGGATCCTGATTACACCGAAAAATTGGAATACGGTTACGCTCGTGGGTACGAAACTGTTGAGTTCGTTGAGCGCGTGAAGTCTTTCTATAGCTTAATGTCTGCAGGCTAAAATTCGCTCTCTCTTTTCAAGAAATCTTGTTAAGGTTTCTTGAAATGATCAAATCTCTTCTCCGCAAATTCATCATCTTTATGGCTGTGCTCTCCACAGGTTTGTTTGCGGGATTCACATCTTTCTTTGCTTTGACATTCGGGCCCACTCTGAAAGAACTGCCTCCTTCAACATTTCTGGAATTCTTTCGCTACGATCGCGAAGCCTTCGATAACAATGTTCTATATCTCTATTTGGTGATGGCGATGTCCACCGGCGCTTGGCTTCTGATTTGGCTTCGTCGCTATCGCATGGTGGATTTTTATTTTGTACTGGGAGCGTTCCTCTGTGTGCTACAGGAAATTTTTCTCTCTTATCTTGGCCACTACCGCATCAATTTCATTCTGCGTTCCTTTGCCGAAAATCGAGTGATTAGCAGCGAAATCTATGGTCTGCGTGAAGAGTGGGCGTATTTTATGAACTTTCACTTTGCGACGAACTTTTTAGGATTTTGCCTGGTGCTAGCCGCTCTTCGCCGCGCAGGTTCGGGACGAGATGCCCCTCGCAATAACTTTCTCGCACCCACACACCATAAAAAAACCCGTGAGGTCATCACGGGTTTTGGGCATTAAAATTTCATTTTTTAAAACTATTCAACTGTCACGGACTTCGCAAGGTTGCGTGGTTGATCCACGTCGTAACCCAGGCTTGATGCCAAGTGATAGCTCATCAGCTGCAATGGGATCACTGACAAAATCGTATTTGTTGACCAGTGAGCTTTCGGCATTGCCAAATAGTATTCACTGATACCACGAAGTTTTTCGTTTTCACCTGTACCGATAGAGATGATTTTACCACCACGGGCACGGGCTTCCTCAAGGTTGCTGATGGTTTTTTCGTACCAGTGGTCTGTTGGAGCCACCATCACGATTGCCATGCGCTCGTCGATCAACGCCAAAGGACCATGCTTCATTTCACCGGCAGCATAGCCTTCAGCGTGCATGTAAGCCAGTTCCTTCAATTTCAAAGCACCTTCCATCGCAATGGGATAGCTTGTGCCACGACCCATGTACAAGAAACCACGGAATAGTTTCAGTTTAGTGGCCGCTTCGTCGAAGTATTTATCGTAAGCCAGGACACTTTCCATTTGCGCCGGAGTCGCTAGCAAGCTTTGAACAAGTTCTTTTTCTTCTTTCGCTTCCATCACGCCACGGCTGCGAGACATTGCCACCGCCACGCAGTTCAAGACCGCAAGTGTCGAAGTGAAGGCTTTCGTCGAAGCGACGCCGATCTCAGGACCGGAATTCATGTACAAGTGACCGTGAGCTTCACGATCGATTGTAGAATTGCGCACGTTACAGATGCTCATTGTCGTTGCGCCCGCTTCTTTAGACATGCGGATTGCGGCCAATGTATCTGCCGTCTCGCCCGATTGAGAAATCGTCATCACCAGAGTTTTTGGTGGGATCACCGGATTGCGGTAACGGAACTCACTGGCTACGTCCACTTCAACCGGAATGCGCGCCAATTGTTCGATCAAGTATTTACCCACAAGACCCGCATAGAAACTCGTTCCGCAAGCGATGATAAATACGCGGTCGATACCTTTGAAAACTTCCTGAGTTTTTGCCCAGTCTGTTTTTGCATCCAGCTCTTCCAATTTTTGAACAGATTGACCACCGAATCCGACGTTTTTCAAAGCCACTGTAAAGGCTTCGGTGTTGACGTGGGGTTCAATCGCCGCAGCCACAGCGCGTGGTTGCTCGTAGATTTCTTTCAACATGTAATGAGCATAGCCTTGTTTTTCGACCATCTCAGGATTCCAGTTCAGCTCAACTGATTTCTTTTGGATCGGGAAACCGTTCGCAGAGAAGAACTCGACTTTGTTGCCTTTGATATTTGCGATCTCGCGGTCATCCAGGTACACGAAAGTTTTTGTGTACTGAATCAACGCCTGAACATCCGAAGCTACGAAAACTTCGTCTTTACCCAAGCCCACAACCAAGGGTGGACCGTCTTTAAAGGCGATCAAGTGATCGGGTTCTTTGTCCCACATCACCAGGATCGAGAAAGCGCCACGAAGTTTTGTCAAAGTGCTTTCAACGGCCTTGTACAAGTCTTTCGTGATTTCAATTTCATTAGCGATCAAATGCGCCACCAACTCAGAATCGGTGTCTGACGTAATCTCTGCACCCTGAGCCAAAAGTTCTTCGCGAATATCAAGGTAGTTTTCGATGATACCGTTATGAACCAGGTTGATGCCACGCACTTGGTGAGGATGGGCGTTGCGCTCTGAAGGTTTCCCATGGGTCGCCCAACGAGTGTGGCCAATACCCAAGTGTCCATCAAACTTTTCGCCGACAAGTTTTTCTTCAAGGTTTTTTAGCTTTCCCTGAGCGCGCACACGTTTTGTTGTGCCCTTATCCAAGATCGCAATACCCGCGCTGTCATAGCCGCGGTATTCAAGTTTTTTTAAACCACTGATAATGATGTCTTTAGGACTTTGAGGTCCAAGATAACCAACGATTCCGCACATAACTCACCTATTAACTTTCAGATCTAATTACTTATTTTCAGTTTCCGTAGCGACTTCCGCAGCTTTCACTACGTAGTTTTCTTTCGTAAACTGCTTGCCACGCGCGACTGCCAAAGCATTCGCCGGAACATTTTTAGTGATTGTAGAACCAGAGCCAATCACCGCGTCGTTCCCGATTTCAATCGGAGCCACGAACTGCGTATCACTGCCCACGAACACACGATCACCAATTTTGGTCTTATATTTCTTTTTATCTGCAGCGTAGTTGCAAGTTATAGTTCCGCAACCAACGTTCACTTCTTCACCAATTTCTGCATCGCCCAAGTAAGTCAGATGACCCGCTTTGGACTTTTTACCGAATTTGGTTTTTTTCATTTCCACGAAATTGCCCACATGAGCTTCTTCAAAGATTTCAGTTTCAGGACGCAAACGAGCGTAAGGACCCACGGATACTTTGTTATGAAGTTTTGAGCTTTCCAAATATGTCCCGCCGCGCACCTGAACGCTGTCACCGATTTCGGTATCAGAGATAAAGGAATTGGATTCGATCACGCTGAAAGAACCAATTTTTGTACGGCCACGGATGAACACGTTTGGATAAACGACTGTGCCCGCACCGATTTGCACACTTTCTTCGATGTAGGTCGTGCGTGGATCGATCATCAACACGCCTTCTTCCATCAAACGCAAAGCTTTTCTTTTGAAAAGCAAGCGAGTCGCTTTCGCTAACTCCACCTGGTTGTTCACTCCCACAGCCACTTTCGGAGTGGATTTGATCGCTTGAACTTTCATTTTGTCTTGAATGCACAAAGAAATCAGGTCTGTGATGTAAAATTCTTTTTTAGAATTGTTGTTTTTGATCTGTGGCAAGTATTCCGCAAGCACGGAAGCTTTAGCGATATAGATGCCAGTATTGATCTCGCGAATTTTCAAAGTTTCCGCAGAAGCGTCTTTCGCCTCAACGATCGCCACCAAGTCGCCACGGTTGCGCACGATACGACCGAATTCAGCAGGATTTTTCAGTTCCGCCGTCACCACCGCCAAGTCACATTTCTCATCGCGGAAAATGCGCAGGAATTCTTTAACGTCAGTAGCCTCGATCAAAGGATGGTCACCATTCATGATGACAACGTCGCCTTCAATCGTTTCAGGTTTTGCACAGCGAACTGCATGGGCTGTTCCCAACTGCTCGTCCTGGGCATAACAAGACACACCCATCGGCTCCACCACCTGGCGCACCAGGTTTTGCCCATGACCCACGATCACGCGCACTTCGGTTGCGCCCGCCCCTTTAGAGGCTTGAATAACTTTTTCGATCATCGGACGACCCGCCACCGGGTGAAGAACTTTAGGGAGTGGGGATTTCATACGTGTCCCCTTACCAGCGGCCAGGGCGATCACAGTCAATTTGTCGGCGTTATTATTCGTGGCATTTCCTGACATTCAGAAACTTCCTTTTAAATGCTTTTCTTCCGTTAAAAAAACAGGCTTAATTATCGCATGCAACACCAAATTTTTCACCAATCTTCTTGGGCAAAGTCTGCATCGGGAAAAAACATAGAGCTGTATAAAAAATCACACAGCTTGAGTGACTTTTCAGAACGCCCTATCCTCTTTGTCGGCGGCGTCCATGGCGACGAACCCGAGGGAGTTCGCCTGGCTCAGGATCTATTGCAATGGCTTCAGGAAAACGAGAAAACCCAAAGCGAGAAAATTCGCCCTTGGATTCTTATTCCCAATATCAATCCTGATGGTTCCTCTCAAAACCAGAGAACTAATGGCGCGGGCGTCGACCTGAACCGCAATTTTCCCAGCAGCGATTGGAGCCCTGACGCTAAAGCTCCCCGATACTATCCCGGCCCTTCGCCCGGGAGTGAGCCGGAAGTTCGGGCTTTGGTAAAACTCATTGAGGACGAAAAGCCACATCTCATAGTACACTTTCACTCGTGGGAGCCTTGCGTTGTCTATACCGGCGAACCGGGCAAAAAGGCCGCCGAGATTTTGGCAACCGGCACGGGATATGAGCACCGTGAGGATATTGGATATCCCACTCCGGGAAGTCTGGGCCAATACGGTTGGATCGATAAAAAAACGCCAGTTGTCTGTATCGAAGAACTGAGCGGAGAAGACCTCAACAAGGTATGGCCTCACTTCAAAACAGGTTTGGAAATGCTTCTTACTGGAAAAGGTTTTTAAATGACCATGATCAAGTCCATCGCATTCGATTTGGATGACACTCTGTTAGACACTTCGGGCTTGCTAGTGCCGATGGCATCTCAGCGCGCATGCGAGGCGATGATCGCGGCGGGGGTCTGCATTTCTTTGGAAGAGTGCATGCGCATCCGCGAGCAACTGGCTGCGAATCTTTCTCACACGGAAATTTTCACAAAAATCGTCAATCAATATGGAACCAATACACCTGGCAAGGCCGTACATGATGCCTTGGAGATGTTTTATAATCCCGAGGTTCCCCCGGTCCTGCCATTGTTGGCGGGAGCCACTGAAAATCTTTTACACCTGAAAGAACAATACAATCTTTATCTGGTGACAATGGGCTCTTACGAAGCCCAGGTTCGCAAGATCAAAGCTTTGGGTGTCGAAAAGTTTTTTAAAAAGATTTACATCCTAAATGGTTTTATCGGCGAGAAAAAGGAATCGGCATTCCAGGACATCCTCGCTCGCGAAGGTCACAGCCCCGAAGAGCTGATCAGTATCGGCAACCGTCTTTCCAGCGAGATTCGCGATGGAAAACGCGTGGGAGCCAGAACCTGTTACTTTGCCCATGGTGAACACATTGGCGAAGTCCCGGTTTTCCCCGAAGACCATCCTGATTTTACCATCACTCAGCACAAGGATCTGATCACCGTATGCGGACTTTAAAGGCGAGCTTCCTGCTGATCGGTCCGTGGGACTCGCGCTTGCAAGAGCTGGGGGCTCACATCGCCACCGATTTGCAACAGGCATGGCATTGGATTCAAGATTCCACCTACAACGTCGTTGCCGTTTCGGTGACGGTGATTTTAGGCAAACGCTTTAACGAATTTTATCAGGAAATCAAACAGAACAGCCCGGCGACCCAATTCATTGCAGTTGTGCCGCCGGACTTTTCTGCGAATCAACTCAGTCGTCTGCACGAGGAGTATTCGTTCATTCGTGTGATGCACAGTTTTAATGACACAGATTTGGAAACTCATTTGTTCACAGCACTTGAGGAAGCCAATCAGCGCAAACAGGATGAAAACTTGGCAGTGCTGATTCGCGAGCAGACGGAAAAATTAAAGCGTCTGCAAATTGAATTGGAAGAGCGGGTTCAGAAAAGAACCAAGTTCCTTACCGAAGCTCGCCGCAAATTGTATTTGACCAACTCCCGTATCGAGGGATTTAAAGTGGCGTTGATGGCGGTTCATCAGGCAAGTTCGGTTGCAGAGATCGAACAGCTCTTGAATGAATCCTTAGCGACCACTGTGCAGACATCGTGGATTCGTATTTTCTTTTCCCCGCAAGACGAGCAGTTTTCCAGTCAGGTGACGGCGCAATTAAGTTTTACGCAGTTACAGGTGCCACTGTTTAAACAGCATGATCGCATTGGGTCCGTATTTTTCCTGCGCGCGCCTGATCATCCGTTTAATAAGGAAGAAAGCGATTTTCTGACTCGTGTGGCAGAGGCTGTTGCCTTGGCTTTGGATCGCATTCAGAAATTAAAAGAATCCGAATCGATGAAAGAACAGTGGGAGGCGACATTCAACTCGATGTCGGATCCCGTGGTGTTGATTGATCAAAACTACGACATCATTCAATCCAACAAAGCGGCGGAAGAGCGTTTG
The DNA here is from genome assembly GCF_047302455.1 of Bdellovibrio sp. HCB185ZH. Lineage (GTDB taxonomy): Bacteria > Bdellovibrionota > Bdellovibrionia > Bdellovibrionales > Bdellovibrionaceae > Bdellovibrio. The sequence continues at coordinate 2,910,884 of NZ_CP178624.1, read as the reverse complement.
AAAGAACGCGAGCATCCGCAGAACACTCGCAAGTGCTATGCTTTGTTATACAACCGCGAAGAAATCTGCCCGGGTTGCCAACGCGGTCGCAATTTCCGCGTGCGCTCCAACGATGCGTCCCCTCGCAGTTTCGATGTCTTCAGTCAAAGTCTGATTTTGGATAGCGATAAGCCCGCCGTATTTGTAAATCTCTATCATGATGTTACTCACCAGATGAAAATGGAAAAGCAGATTCTTGAGTCTGCTAAAATGGCAGAGCTTGGAACGATTGGCTCATCGATTGCGCATGAATTGAACAATCCGTTGGGTGGAATTTTGTCTTTCACTCAATTGATTAAAATGGACATGCCAGGAGATCATCCGCTTTATCCAGACATCCTAGAGATGGAAGCCGGAGTTCAGCGCTGCAAAGAGATCGTACAAAATCTTTTAGGTTTCACTCGCAATCCAATTTCGGATCAAGAAGGTGACGTCAGCCTGAAAGATGTGTCCCAACGGGCTTTCAAGATTGTTGAACTACAAACGAAATCTCAGGGCATCGAAGTGCGTTTGCACTTTCCAGCTCAAGATATTTTGGTAAAAGGTCATTTGAATCTTTTGGCCCAGGCTTTGAAAAACGTTTTTCAAAATGCCATTGACCATCTGACAGACCGCAGCCGCCAGGTGAAAGGTTTCCGAGCTTCCCTCGATATTGAGATCGGGTCCAGTGAAGACGTTGCTACAATTTTAATCAAAGACAATGGGACTCCCGAGAAAAATCCAAGTCTTCCCATAGGTTTAGGTGTTCCTGTTGCCGCACAGATCCTTCGCGATCACGAGGCCGACCTCGAATTTTACACCGGTCCAGGCCAGGAAAATGTGGCAAAAATTTCCTTCAACCGTCTAGTTTTAAGGTCCTGAAACGCCCACTGGGCGCGGATTTTTTGACAGGCCCGTCAAAAATACCATATCCTTTTATCAAGGCTGACATGCACGTCGGCCGTCTCTCAAGAACCCACCATGGAAGGAAGGTTCATGCGTTCACAACGTGTTCTCATTCTGGATGATGAGTCCTCTCTGCGTACCGCTCTGTTCAGAGTGCTCGACAGAAAAGGTTTGAATGTCATCACTGCCAATAAAATCGAAGAAGCGAAAGCCCTTTCTCAAGGAGACACTCCTATTGATTTGGCGATCGTTGATTTGAATCTCCCAGACGGAGATGGCATCGAGTTCATGACTTACCTCAAAGCTTTGAACCCTGCTTGTGAAGTGATTATCCTGACAGGTCACGCGACTATTGAGTCTGCGATCCGCGCGACACAAAAAGGCGCCTTCCACTTTGTGACCAAGCCTTTCAATCTTGAAGAGCTGATGAGCTTGATCGAAAAAGCTCTGACTCATAAAAAACTTCAGCAAGAAAACCAACAGCTTCGTTCTGAATTAAACAAGAAATACAAATTTGATCAGATCGTAGGTTCTTCTGAACCCATTCAAAATGTTTTGCGTTTGATCGAACGTGTTGCTGATTCTGACTCAACTGTTTTGGTAACGGGCGAGTCAGGTACGGGTAAAGAGTTGATCGCTCGTGCGATTCACTACAACTCCCCTCGCGCCCAAGGTCCTTTTATTCCAATCAACTGTGGTGCGATTCCTTCGGAACTTTTGGAAAGTGAATTGTTCGGCCACATGAAAGGTGCCTTCACAGGTGCCATCGCCAACCGCATCGGTCGTTTTGAAATGGCTGACGGTGGAACGATCTTCCTGGATGAAATCGGTGACCTTGAACCTTCTTTGCAAGTGAAACTGTTGCGTGCTTTGCAAGAACGCAGCTTTGAGCCGGTGGGTTCGACGAAAACGGTATCGGTCAATGTTCGAGTGATTGCCGCAACAAATATCCACTTGGAAGAAGCTGTCGAACAAGGAAAGTTCCGTGAAGATCTTTACTATCGCTTGAATGTTATTCCCATCCACGTTCCAGCTTTGCGCGAACGTAAAAGTGATATTCCTTTGTTGTTAAACCATTTCATGGAGATCTTTAATAAAAACAAAGGTCGCGGTTTGACAGGTATTGCGGCGGACGCTTTGGATGCTTTGGGGAATTACCCATGGCCAGGAAATATTCGTGAGCTTGAAAATCTGGTTGAGCGCATGACGATCCTAAAAGGCCAAGGCACAGTTGAGATGAATGATCTTCCCGTGAAATACAAATCCATGAAGCCCGTCGCTTCTTTGGATGCGAGCCAGATGGAAATTCCTGACAGCGGGATGGACTTCAACACGGCAGTCGATAACTTCGAGAACAACCTGATCTTGAAAGCTTTGGAAAAAACGGGCTGGAATCGTAATCAAGCGGCGGCTTTGTTAAGACTGAACCGCACAACGCTGGTGGAGAAGATCAAAAAGAAAGGTCTGACTCCCCCGAACGATATTAATCCCGCAAATTTCTAATTTGCGCTACAATTTCTGATTTCCAATCTCATTCCGAGATACTCTAGCGGCGAAGAAAACCTTCGCCGCTTTTTTGTAATCAAATTTTGCCTGGAAACCCGACCTTTGCCGAGTGATAGAACTTCACTTTCCTTTTCAAAAACCGATTAGAATTTGATGCGATTTTTTCTGATTTCATTCATCATTTCAACGGCCTTGGGATTGCTTTCGTGCACCAGCGCGCAGCGGTTGCCAAGTTCGATTGTGACGGATGAAGATCGCATCGTGCGTATCCAGGAAATTGATCTGGAGCTTTCTCAATACTGGAATAATGATTGGCGCTATAGCCAAAAACTTTTTCAGGTGGCGCCGTCCAGAGTCATGACATCCAATGCTCCCCTGTTTGATCTTTCCAAAATTTCTGATCCCAAGATTCGTTCGGAGATTATGCGCTTGCAGAATGAACGTCAGTCGTTGCGAGACGCTTTGGCTTTTAAATTCGAAGCCCGCGATTGGACGGGTATCGGTCCTTGGTTCCAAAGTTCTTTCCGCCGTCCTTTGTTTGCTAAAGAGGAAATCATCAGTATTCGTGATCTGGAAGAATTTCGTTTAAATGGTAAGGCTTTGAATCCGTTTCCTTTGGAACACCGTTTTTTCGCTGAGTATTCACTGCGCTTTAAGAATGAAATGAAGACCGAGAATGGCGTGTTTGCGAAAGACAAAGACGATCGCATCAATAAGCGCTATTTGAAAGCTCGCTTGGAATGCGATGGGGATATTATTGCTCCGCCTAAGTATTTCTGGTTATCTTCCGAGCGCACGCGGGTTTATGAATTTAATTGGTATTATGCGAATGAGAATACGCAGAATGTTTCAGTGAGGTTTACTTCGAACGTGTCCCAGTGCCAGTTCCGTTACTTTGATCCGGAAAAAGCATCAGGCTGGACGAATGGTTTTCCGCTGGCAAGTCTGCGCGAGGTTTCACCGGAATGGATGAAACTCACTCAGCAGATTGATGTTTGCCCCCAGGTGGCGAATGGTTTCGGCAAAAATCCTGAAGGGTTCTTTTGGATGCAGGATTTTAACTTCAACACATGTCCCGAGACTTTTGATTCTTATACAAATTTGCGTGATCCGTATGTGGCGATGAACCGTCGGGTGATTTCTTTAACGGGTTCTACTTTGGAGCGTCGTGAATTCGATGCCAAGAATCCGATGGCTCCTTTGAGTTTTTCTAAAGCTCCGCAATTTGATATCTTGTGGGTTTCCTCTTTGAATTTCTCAGCCGATTTTTCCGGAATGGTCACAGCTCGTGCGATTCGTTATCACGCGGAGAAGGGCACGCAAGTGCGCATCTTGGTTCCGCAGGTGACTATGACTAAAAAGGACCGCGAAATCGTTTCGTGGTTGATGCGTGACCTTCCAAATGTGAAGGTTCAGTATTATAAATATTCTGTCACTGATGATGGGGATGGCACGTGGTTCGATCGCTTGCATCGCGTGAATCACACGAAGTTGCTTTTGGGATATTCTTTCCGTCAGCCTTCTGCGAATTTCTTGATCACGGGTGGTCGCAATATTCGCGATTCTTATATTTTTCCGGAAACTCCGTTTTATCGCGCTTATAAGAATTTGAAGAATTATGGCGATGGCGAAGAGCCCTACATTTACTACAACGACTTTGAAGTCGAACTGCGCGGCACCGAAATCGTTAAACACACTCTGGCACAAATGTTGAACTTCTGGAATCGCGAGCCCTCTACTCAACGTTTCCGTTCGACGAACGTGAACATCCCGGTTGTTGGCGGGACTGATTTGGTGAATCGCTTAAACCCATTGCCTGCGAAGAAGCCGTTGGTTCGACATGTGATGTCTCTTCCGTATTTTGATGGATATCAGCTCGAACGTTTTTACATCGAAATGATCGATTCCGCTCAAAAAGAATTATTGTTAACAACGCCGTACTTCCGCCCGTCTGTGGCAATCAGTGCGGCCTTGGATCGTGCGCACGCTCGCGGAGTTGCCGTGAAAGTGGTCACGCGTATTCATTTAGCGGGGGATGGCACTCCGCAAATCGCCGAAGAAGTGAACAAAGAAGGCGTCAACCGCCACCTGAAAAACGTCATGATTTATGAGTGGACCGAATCCAACTCCATTATGCACGCCAAGATTCTAGTCATCGACGGCAAACTAAGCTTCATCAGCAGCGTGAACCTGAATCGCCGAAGCTTCATCCACGACACCGAAAGCGGCGTTCTGATCCTCCACGAGGCCACAGCGACTAATCTGCGCAAAGAATTCTTCAGCTACCTAAACCGCAGCCGCCTCATAACCCTCGAAGAAAAAATCGGCTGGATCAGCGGCCAACTCATCGACTGGGCCGACTCGTACTTTTAATGCTTTCTTCCCACCTATAATAAGTTCGATAATGATCCTCCACCAATTCCGGGAGGGGGTATCGGTCATTCAGCGCATGCATCAATACTCACCTCCTCTCCACCAACGGGTATCGGTCATCAATCTCAATCACCACACACAGCGACCGCTGAATAACTCCAACCGGATATCGGCATACCTACCCCCATCTCCATCTTCTGCCTTGGGGGGGTATCGGTCACGCGTATATCATGCCCATAGTTCCCGCAACTGCTCCTCCGACAATCCCCGCAATCGAGTTTTGGAATACGGCCGCCCCCACGCCTCTGCTTCGTTTAGTTGAATATAATCCCTGACAATTCGATAAGGTTTGTAACCTTTGATCACACGCGAAAACGGACGATGCTTCCAAACTTTCTCGCCCTCATTTTTCTGATGGAAGGTATCGGTCAAGCACTGAGCAAACTGCCCCGCCACCACTCGCAAAAAACTTTGCATCGAAGACCGCCGACTACCACGCACTAAAAGATGGATGTGGTCAGTCTGTATAGAAAATTGCTCGACACGGACGAAAAATTTCCGCGAATACTTTTTCAAAAGAACGCGTAATAAATTAAAGCTGCGGGGACTTCGCAGCCCGGACCGGACGGCAGCTTTATTGATTTTAAAAACCAAATGGATCGGATCTTTGGACGACAGAGGACGAGCACCCCGCCCTTTCGAAGATCTTCTTAACGTCCCGCCATGACAGTAACGAAATCGCCAATGGGTATTGAGCTGAGAAAAGGTTTGTTGTTTCACTTGTGATCTCCCTGGAAATACCGAGTTGACCGATACCCCCGAATGACTGGTGGTATTGCAAGTTTGGAGCGTGCACGTAGGTAGGTAGATTTTGAATTCAGGGAAATTGAGTCCGAAGTTTGGAAACAGCGATCTCGGAGCGGAACGAACGAATGAATGATTGATTGATTGATCAATGCGAGATGACCGATACCCCCAACGCTTGATGGTTTTGGAAATCCTGGTGCGTGCGTGTAATTTTGCAGCACTTATCAGGAGAAGAGAGAAGAGAGAAGAGAGAAGAGAGAAGAGAGAAGAGAGAAGAGAGAAGAGAGAAAGAGAAAGAGAAAGAGAAAGAGAAAGAGAAAGAGAAAGAGAGAGAGAGAGAGAGAGAGAGAGAGAGAAAGAGCAGCGGAAGAGGGCACCGAAGGGAATCCGAAGGAACGCGAGCGAGGAGCGAGTAACTACGCGCCGAGACGGAGGCTTGACCGATGGGAGTCGTCGAAAGAAAAAACAAAACCCCAGCGGTGCTGAGGTTTGCGCGGGGAAACTATTTTGCTTTAAACAGGTGGAGCATTTCGAACATCGCGTCCATGCCTGCTAGCGCCGTGATGTCGCCGTGGTCGAAGGGGGGCGAGATTTCTACTACGTCACAGCCTACCAGGTTTGGAATTTTGAAGGCGCGGAAGATTCGTTGCACTTCGTATGTTGTCAATCCGCCTGGGACTGGTGTTCCCGTGCCTGGTGCGCAGCTTGGATCCAAGTTGTCGATGTCGTAACTGATATATGTTGGAGTGTCGTCAAATACTGGCAACGTTTTTAAGAAATCATTGATGTTTTGATTTCTGACTTCGTCGACAGTGATCACGCGGATGCCATGTTTATTCACGAAATCTAAATCTCCACCTGCTGCCAAGGGGCCGCGGATTCCGATTTGCACCATTTTTTTTGGATCCACTAAACCTTCTTCGACGGCGTGACGAGCAAAAGCTCCATGATGGTATTCACAACCCCATGCTGCTGGATAGGTGTCCAAATGCGCATCGAAATGGATGAACGCCAGGGGCTTACCGTATTTTTTTCTTAAAGCACGCAAAACTGGAAGAGTTGTCGAGTGGTCTCCGCCGACGGAAACGAATCGCTTGTTATGTTGAAGCAACTCCCCCACGAATTTTTCGATACGTTCATAAGTTTGACCTTGGTCAATTGGAACCGTCGGACAATCGCCGATGTCAGCGACCTTCAAATTTTCGAAGAAATTTTCCATGCGAGTCATGTGGAAACCACGACCCAGAGCTGAAACCTCTCTCACTTTTGTCGGAGCGAAGCGAGCGCCGGGACGATAGGAAACGCCGCCGTCATAAGGAATACCAAAGATTCCGACTTCATAGTCCGCGTCAATCGCCACATAGGGCAAACGGAAGAAGGTTTTAATCGCAGAAAATCGGGGAAATTCACGGCCGCTGAGAGGTTTGTATTCCATTATTGACTCCTCATTTATCTAGACTACATTACCGCCGATGGACTATCAACGCGACCAAAAACAATTGATTCAGTGGTACAAAAAAAATCGCCGCGCTCTTCCATGGCGGGAAAATAAAGACCCTTACAGAATTTGGCTTTCTGAAGTGATGTTGCAGCAAACCACTGTGGTCGCAGTGATCCCTTATTTCGAGAAATTTCTTAAAACCTTCCCCACTGTTCAGGACCTGGCCTCAGCTCCAGAACACGACGTTTTAGAAGCATGGGCTGGTCTAGGTTACTACTCTCGCGCACGCAATCTTCATAAGGCGGCAAAAGCACTCGCCGAAAATGGTTTTCCAAAAACGGCCGCAGAACTTTTAGAGCTTCCTGGTTTTGGACCCTATACATCTCGAGCCGTTGCAAGTATTGCCTTTGGCGAAAAAGTCGGCGTACTTGATGGCAACGTCATCCGCGTTCTTTCACGCAAATATGGCTTGAAGTTGGAGTGGTGGAATGGAAAAGCCCGCCAACAATTGCAGGATCTTTCAGATAAACTTTCTGCATTTGGAAATTCTGACTCCGTTAATCAGGGCCTGATGGAATTGGGAGCAACAGTCTGCACTCCCCAAAAAGTGATGTGCTTGATGTGTCCTTGGTCCACGGATTGTGTTGCACGCGAAAAAAACATGGTCGATAAATTACCTCTGAAAAAGCCCCGAAAACAGAGTGAAGTCTGGGTCTGGAGTCCGATTGTTTCAATCAAGAACAATAAAGTCGCATTGATAGCGAATGACTATGCTCCGTTCCTTAAAGGGCAAATGATATTTCCAGGAACGATTTCTCAAAATGATGACAAGCCCAAAGACTATGATGCTAAACACAACATCACACATCATGATATCTTCATAAAAATCGCTCAAAGAAAGAGCGTGAATGACCGAAACATCCAGTGGGTTGAGTTGAAGAATCTGAAGAAGGTCAATCCCTCCTCACTGTTACAAAAAGTACTTCACAAGGTAGAAATATGAAGCAAACGTGTATGAAGATCTTTATTTTGGGCAGCATCCTGATGGGATGCACACACAGCCCAACAAAAGATCTTTTGACCACGGACTTTCTGCTTCAAAAAGATATCAAGCAAATCACTTTTCAAGGTGATAACGAGCGCCCCCGCTTTTCTGCCAACGGCAATCGTCTGATTTACGCCAGTCGTGGACGCGGCCATCAAAAAAATCTGCAGCTTTATGAAACTGATTTGAATCGTAACAAAGAACGTCGCGTGACTTACCAGGATGGCGATGCTTTCGATCCAAGCTATATCAGCGAAATGGAAATGATTTACTCCAGTACGACGGATGAGATCAAAGAAAGCCCGTTCCTAAATAGAAATCCCAGCAAGGAATTTCCTCCGGCTGAGGTTTACATGAGCGACCGCTTCGGATCCGATATTTTGCGAGTCACAAATCAACCGGGTTATGACGGCGAAGCTTTCTTGATGCCTCACCCAACGAAGCCTTCGGTGATTTTCACTTCTCGCCGAGGCGATGTAACGGGCATTTACCAGTCTGATTTGAAATCTGGTTTCGTGTCATTGCTAGCGGCAGAGACTGGAAAAGATCGTCGCTCCCCGACGCTTTCCCCTGAAAAATCCCGCGTGGCATTTATCGAAACAAATTTAGAAACCAAGCAACAAAGTTTGCAGCTGGTTGATATTCGCACCAAACAAACGGCTCTTTTAAAATCCGATGAAGGACAGTATCGCGATTTATTCTTTGCTCCCCGTCCTCCAGCCCGATTGTTCTATAGCATTTTAAGAAAAGGCGAAAAGAAGAACCAAATCGAAGTCTATAATCTGGAAACGAAATGCACGCAGGTGGTTTTCAAAGGGACCGACTCTTTGATGTATCCTGCGGTTTCCAATGAATCTAACGAACGTGTGGCATTTACCAGAACCTTCCAGGATAAAAAACAAATCTACATCGTCGCATTGCCCGATGAAATGGGACCTTGTTTGGCAGATCCGAACGCGACAAAAATTGAACCTGCTAATGGAGTAAATTCAACCGACAGTTCGGCTGCTGCCACAACGTCGGTGGTTGCACCAGGCCCAGCTAAACCTACGCGTCGTGCGAAACGCCAACCGGTTCCTAAGCCAGCACCGGTTCAGGAACTAGCAAATCCTTTGCCCGAAAGAAAAATTATTCCGGCTCCCGCGGATGGAGCTAATGAAACAGGACAAATTCCTGTTCCATCGCAAACTCCCGCTTCAACAGCAAACAAAGAAACTGCCACTCCGGCAGTTTCGTCGACCGCTCCAGGTAATGAATCTGCCACTCCTTCGACCTCAAACCCCAGGTCTCCAGCACCTTCAAATGCTACTAAAGCAGCGCCCATTCCAGCTGATTCACCATCAGCTCAAAACATGGCGCCGTCATCGCCGCCCTTGGTAACGCCTGCAACGAGTCCAGTTTCTGCGGAAACAGCGACGCCCGCGCCTGCACCCGTGAAATAAAGACCTTTGCTCTTGCTGGGCTAGATGACCCTTGGTAACCTAAAAAGGTGAGAACGTGGTTAGCCCTTCTTTTATTAAGTCCCCTGGCAAGCTTTGCAGCGCCTTATCCTGCGACGAGCACGTCTGCACTGACGGCGCCGGAACAGGGCCTTTATTTCCTGCACAAGGGCTTTACGGTAAAAACAGATGGCAGCACGTGGCTTCCCATCGCAACTTCTGAAGACAGCCTTCTCGATACGGTTCGCTTTGCTGACAAGTCAGCACCTGATGCGGCTTCACTAAGTGTGCGCACAGACCGTGTTTCCAAAAACGCTTCCTTAGAGCTTTACACTCGCAAGTGGATGCGTGATTACCCAAGCTACGGCTTTGAAGTTTTGGCGACAAAACAATTCAATTTGAATGGCAGCCCGGCATTGATCGTGGACATGCTTTCCAGATCCAAAAACAAACAGATCCGCCAAGTCGTTTTGAAAAACGAAGACAAAGTGGCGATCATGACTTGCTTGGATAACAAAGACTCGTTCAGCAAATCACTGAAAGAGTGCAATCAAATCATCAAGACGTTCTCTTGGGTGACTCCCGAAGAGAAACCGTCTCTTAAAAAATAATTTTTTATTGAAAGACTTCTTGGCACAACGGGTGAGGCAGCCACTGACCAGGCTTACCTTTATATTCCAGTATCAAAATATCGACATAAGGCAACGAATCAGTCCCTTGTGCCTTCTGTGCCAACTGTAGAATCCGAGTTCTCTCCGAAACATCCATAGGAGTAGATCGCATTGAACTCCAAGCTACACTCGCAGTGTGAGAATTTTTAAAGCCCTCTAAAAGGACATAGCCATATTTTTCCGGATTTGAGGAGAGTTTCTCAAACAACGAATTGTAAGAAAAAAAGTTTCGCATAATCGCCGCTTTGATCGTCTCTTTAGTGAAGTTTTCCACGGAGGCTTTATCAACAACCTCCTTTGCCATATTAGATGAACCGTTTCTAATAATGAACTCCAGGGCTTTGCTGCCTTCTTCACCAGGAACCTGAATAGCTTTATAGAGGGCATCCATTTCGGCGCTCGGATTCTTTAAATTCTCTTCATTTTTCAAATCAGGAAATAATTTAAAAAACTTTTTATAACTCCATGGTCGTTCTGGAGTTGAAATCTTAATACCTTTGAAGTCGTCGGCAGTACCAACATGTATCTTAGACAATGTTTCAACATCAATGACGTTTATCCACGTGGGTGTATGACGAACAGAGATCATTGAAATCCCTTTACTCTGCAAAGCTGCCAGGGTTGGATTCCAATGAATCTTATTGTCGCTGGTAACCTTAAGCAGCATCATATCTTTAGGAAGTTCAACCACAATTGCCGTACTTCCGTAGTTAATCGAGTCCAATGGACTAGAGGAAACATAAAAGCCGCCACCAGAATTTCCGTTTAACTTCTTAAGTGCATTCAAACGTTCTTCAGAAATTTTTCCCTCAGAGTTCCATCTACTAATCTGTGAATCCGTGGCCTTTTCCCAATGGTACAAGCGTGTACCTTTCGGAACCATTTCCAGCTCACCTAATTTTAAATCGATGGCCTGGTATCGAAAGAAAACCTCAGTGACACCTGAAGAATTTTTTTCGAGAAAAATTTTATCGGCGTTAAGGATCGGTTCGTCCGCCGCAAACGCGAATGAAAAGCAAACCAAATGTAATAAGAAAAACAGCACGGCAAATTTCTTCACACGGGACTCCATTTACACTTTATAAATGCAGTTTATTTTGCAAGAGATGTGCAGACTAAAAACCGTTATGGTGAAGATAGGGATCTCAAATTGAGACACCTGAAAGGAAACGCCGAAAAATGTTAACAGCTAAGCGTTTCCTTTCAGGCAACAGTAGGAAACTCGCTCAGTTGTTATCGAATTGCCCTGGGCAATAATCCATCTCGACCGGGCAGAATACGCACTCCATGCCGCGGATGTCCTTGTTCACGCGACCGTTCTTTTGAACTTCACGGTAAAAACCTTGATCGATATTCAGGATATGTTTTAGGTCACCGTCATAACCGACAATAACGTGATCTGCTTCTTCGACAGTGTTTGCGATCACTGTCACGCGGTCGTTTTCAATCCAGTACATACTCAAAGGATGATTGTTTGGAATCGCTACGTGAATTTGGATTTTCTTACCTTCTGTGCGGCAACGAACACCGTTGTAAGCAGGATCAATGTCAGCGCGAGCGACAGAAGTCATAACCAGGGATGCTATCAAAGAGCAGATGATTGTTTTCATGCCCCGATCAAAACGACAAAACCTCTTTGTGTCAAACAAAGAGGTTTTGATGAAAACGAAAAGTTGGACTCGGCAAGTAAGGACGTACTTCGAAAAGGTACTCCCTTACTTTCACAGGTAAGTCCGTACCTTTTCAGTTAAGGCCGTACCCTATTGGAAGACTAGGTAAATCTCGGACATGGCTTTGGAGCCGCCGCAGTCCAGGGCGTTGACGTTCAGTTCGTACTGTTTGCCGACGCTGAAGTCACTTGTTAACAACAGAGTACCGATCGTCGCTGTCCCGCCGGATTCGAAGGCTTGCAATGACACATCCGCATTGTTCACTTTGATCTTACCTGTTGTTCCGATGGCAGAGTCGCCCGAGCCGAAGGCGCGGTAATTTGAAATGGCTGCTGTTGATGAAGCCAAGCGACTTCCCATCAAAACAAAGTTATCGACGAGGATTGACGTCAATGCTTGAGAAGAACCTGACAATTTCACAGAGCGCTCACCATTCAAAGTTACTTTATTTGTGAATGTGCCCAAGACATAAGGTGCTGCTACATTCGTGACAGCTAAATTGCTTGGACCACCATTCGCAGAGCTATGGTCACGAGCCACAACATTCGATAGACGTGAACCTGATGAAGGACCTGTTGCGATCTTATCGAACAACTTCGCGTAATAACAAACTCCATCCGCCGTACGTTCTGGAATCACGACGGGGAAAGATTTGATTTCAACGAAGGACTTACAAGAATACACGATACACTTACCGCCCGATTTCACTTCATTGCTTCCGCAAGTCACAGAAATCGACGCTGTTTTACTCACAGACTCACCCGCTGAATTCGTACCTTTCACTGTACAAGCCAGATCTTGAGTCACTTTAATCGAAGTCGATGTTTGAGCCACAGGCAACACACCCGACTGACCATCGGAGCATGTGTAAGCCATTGTGCTGACATTGATACCTTGAGTGATCAAACCTGCAGTGCCATTGATCGCCACTTTTTCACTCGAGAAAGCCGCCGTTAAATCCGGAGCAGGACATGCTTTATCTAAACCGATGTAACTGCCCTTTTCAGAATTCACATAACTTTCTTTACCACCCAAGCAGATATAATTGTCGTTCTTGTTGTAAACCGCATTCACGATCACAGACGAAGAAGGACAGCTTTGTGGCTCAGAAACAGTTCCATTCGGAACGGACCAAGTACTGCCGGCAGGTTTGCCGTTACAAGTTGCAGGAAGACAGGCGCCTACCGTGGAAATCAAAGCACCTTTTTGAGAGTTGCCAGTTGTCATCGCATTTCCGTTAGTACAAATTAGCTCCACATTTTTTTGATAGTTATATTTTAGATCTCCACCAAATTCACAAATGCCGTTTTCGACAATTGATTCATTGGATGGAACCCACCAAGTGGTGCCTTCTGTGCGACCAAAGCAATTTGGAACCGCTTCCTCTTCGGGAACTTGGGATGATGCTAATTCGGATTTTGAGAAGTTAGCGGCATTAGGAGCACAGTTTTGAAAGGCGATAACGAGAAGGCCCACGGCCAATATCTTATTAACATGCTTCATTTGGCAGTCCTTGGTTAAAACATTCCCTACTGGACTTTTCGGCAGATTCCGAATGAAACTTATGGTTTTTCCCTAGGAAACAAAGACTCTCTCAGAATGAGACACCCGCCTCGAACATAAGGCGGGCTAAAAGGTACGGACACACTTTCTCCCGCACCTTATTTTGTGAAACACCAACTCTAAGAAATGGGAGAAAGTGTGTCCGTACCTTTTACCGAACCTTTTAACGATTTTTTTGTAACCACTCGGCCATTGGCAAAGCGAAATATGTGAAGATGATGTCGGCACCCGCTCTGCGAATGGAATAAAGTGTTTCCACCATCGCACGTGTTTCATCAATCAAACCTGCTTTTGCGCCGTGCTTGATCAAGCCGTACTCACCGCTCACGTTGTAGGCTGCGACAGGAATCGACGTGTGTGCTTTTACTTTTGCGATCACATCTAAGTAAGATAACGCTGGTTTCACCATCACGATGTCTGCACCCTCGGCCACATCCAAATCGATTTCGCGAATCGCTTCACGCGTGTTTCTGAAATCCATTTGATAGGTTTTTTTATCACCAAATTTGGGAGCGGAATCCAAAGCTTCGCGGAACGGACCATAGAAACTGGAAGCGTATTTCACCGAGTAAGAAAGGATACCGGTATCGATCAATCCTTCTGCATCAAGAGCTTCACGAATTGCACCCACTCGGCCATCCATCATGTCTGATGGTGACACAATATCAGCACCTGACTTCGCATGAAGCACGCTCATTTTCGCGAGAATCTCTACCGTTTCATCGTTCAAGATGAGACCGTTTTTCACTAAGCCATCATGTCCATCCGAGGAGTAGGGATCGAGTGCGACGTCAGTGATCAGCGTCACATCAGGAAACTTGTCGCGAATTTTCTTCAGGGTTGTGGGCATTAAACCATTCGGGTTCAACGACTCCTTCCCGGTTGGATCTTTTTTGGTTTCTGGCAAAGCTGGGAATAGGTCAAAACTTTTCACTCCCAGTGAAACCGCTCGAGAAACCTCATCTAGAATTAAATCGGGGCTCATACGGAAAATGCCTGGCATTGAGGCAATTTCTTGTTTCTGCCCCGTGCCTTCAACCAGGAACAATGGGAGCACTAATTGCGATGGGCGGAGATCAGTTTCGGCAACCATTTGTCGCACAGCTTCAGTGCGTCTGTTTCTTCTGGGCCTCTGTGTCAACTTCATATAGAACCTCGCTTCGGATGTCAGATGCCGTCTCACTATGGGAAAGCAGCGTTAATGACATTTCAATGACACTTTAATGAAAGTTTAGTGATAAACCTAATAATCAAGATGGAAGATATACTTCTCGTTCACAGAAAATCTAGTAAAAACTTTGCAGAGTCTCTGCAAGATGCAGCCGTGTGGAAGACATGTCTTCGTCAGATTTTATTTTGCCGTGAAGACGAAGTAAATTCAATGCTGGATGTCTTGGAAGCCGACGATCAAATTCTTCGCGGCGAAAAAGCTTTCAGTCTTCTTCTTGAAATTCTTTGTGGTCTCCATTCCCCGATCGTGGGTGAAACTGAAGTCTTCGGTCAATTCCGTAACTTCATCGAATCTCGTAAAGCCGCAGGCGACACTTTGTTTGGCGACAACCAGAAATGGCTGAACTTCGTCATGCAGGAAGTGAAACGCACTCGCGCGGAACACTTGGTGGGAATTGGTTCACAAAGTTATGGCAGCCTTCTGCGCCGCTATTCCAAGGATATGGATTCCGTGACTCTTTGCGGATCTGGACAATTGGCGCAAGAAATTCTTCCATGGCTGGCACACAAAAAATCCGTTCAAGTTCTTTGCCGTGAATGCACAAAGATGCGCAGCTTCGCAGAGAAATACGATAATTTGACTATTTCTAACTACAACGAAGCTTACGTTCATGGAGAGGCAATGGTTATTGCTGCGCCTCTTTCTGATGCACGCATCTTGGAATTGATCAGCAGACAGGATACTCGTCCTCATGTAATTTACGATCTGCGCGGCGAAGAAAACAATCTTGCAGCGATGATCGCGAGTCAGTTCCCTCACGTGACTCTCATGACCCTTCAACAGTTCTTTGCCGAAATCGAAGAGACCAAAAAGGACCGCCAAACAAAGATCGAGCAGATCCGCACGTTCTTGTTTGAAAAAGCCTTGGCCTTCGCACAAAGAACGGAGCTTCGTCCACTTGGGTGGGACGATATATGCGCTTAAAGATTTCCGCGAGAAAAAGTGATTTGGCCCGCCTCCAGGCCTATATGGTTGGCGAAATTCTAAAAGAAAAAAATCCGGGGCTGGAAATCGAATTCAAGTTCAAGGAATCTCTGGGTGATATCAACCTGACAACTCCCCTGTGGCAAATTCCTGAAAAAGGCGTCTTCACTGAAGACTTCTTTGGCGAGTTGATCCGTGGTGAAACCGATATGGTGGTTCACTCCTGGAAAGATCTTCCAACCGAAACTAAATCAGAGACTGTGATTGCGGCGACACTTCCTCGCGCCGATCAACGTGATTTGTTGCTGGTTAAAAAATCTCACTTTGAAAAACTGCGCACGACTAAAAAAATGAACGTGTTCAGTTCCTCGCCTCGTCGCGAATACAATCTGACAAATTTCTTTAAAGAACATCTTCCGTTCAACTTGGAATCCGTCAAGTTTGAAAGCGTGCGTGGAAATATCCCGACACGTATTCGCAAACTCTTGGAAGCGCAAGAAACAGACGGTTTGATCGTTGCGAAAGCCGCTTTGGACCGCTTGTTGACTGCGAAAGAGCCTGAATTCAAAGAGGTTCAAGGTTTATTGCGCTCGTATTTGGATCAGGTTGAATTTGCCGCTCTTCCTTTGAGCATCAATCCGAATGCAGCTGCTCAGGGTGCTTTGGCGGTTGAGATCAAAGCGGATCGTGCAGATCTTAAAGAGCTGCTTGCGAAAATCGACAATCCAACAACGTTCCAATGCGCTCAAAAAGAGCGTGATATCCTGGCGAGCTTCGGTGGCGGTTGCCATCAAAAAATCGGCGTGGCTGTCCTGTCCCGTCCTTATGGTGAAATCACCATCCTTAAAGGCCTGACTGACGGTGGAACTGTTTTAGATAAGCGTGAACTGAAACCTTCCGTGGTTTCTCCAAAGTTTTCTGCAGATCAAATGTGGTCTTCAGACGTTCGCGCAGAAAGAAAAGTATTGAACGACTGGAAGATTCCGACTGGAACAAACGCTTTGTATGTTTCCCGTTCTGAATCTTGGCCGGAATCTTTGAAATTCGATCAATTCATTTGGACAGCAGGAACTCGCACTTGGAAAGCCATGGCGCAAAAAGGTGTTTGGGTTCATGGTTGCTCTGAAGGCTTAGGCGAGCAAGAAGAATCCCGCATCGATATCTTGGCGGGTAAATCTTTGGCGTGGGCAAAACTAACTCACGACACGGGTTACGAAGAAGGCGCACGCCAAATGCCTTTGGTTGCGACATACACATTGGGCGAGCAAAACAATGCAACGCCTGTGACTGGCAAAGAATGCTTCTTCTGGAGCAGTGGCAGTCAATTCCTACATACAGCTAAAAAACATCCTGAAGTTCTTGGTAAGTACCACGCTTGTGGTCCCGGCAATACTTTCAAAATCATCCGTCAGTATCTGCAAGAACAAGGTCAATTTGAAGAATCAAAATTAAATATCTATCTGGATCAAGAAAACTGGAGACAGCAATGCACAAAGTAACTTCTGAAGAACTTTTTCAACGCGCCCTTAAAGTCGCACCAGGCGGAGTTCACTCCCCGGTTCGTTCTTTTAAAGGTTTGGATCGTGCTCCTGTTTTCTTTAAACAAGCTGAAGGTGCTTTCCTGACTTCTGTGGAAGACAAAAAGTACATCGACTTCTGCCAAAGCTTTGGACCCTTGATCCTGGGTCACCGTGACGCTGAAGTAGCTGAAGAAGTTCACCGCATGGTCGACACAGCTTGGACTTTCGGGGCGACTGAAATTTACTCTCTTGAACTTGCCGAGTGGATCACTTCAACTCTTCCATTCATGCAAAAACTTCGTTTCGTATCTTCTGGTACAGAAGCGGTTATGTCTGCATTGCGCGTAGCCCGTGCGGCGACAGGTCGTAGCAAAATCTTGAAATTCGAAGGTTGCTATCACGGTCACGTTGATAACTTGCTTGTAAAAGCGGGTTCGGGCCTAGCAGGTGCAGCGGCTTCTTCTTCTGCGGGTATTTCTGCTGAAGTAGCAAACACGACTGTTGTGGCTCCATTGGATGACGAAGCAAAGTTGGCTGAAGTCTTTGCAGCTCAAGGCAAAGACATCGCAGCTGTGATCATCGAACCACTTCCAGCAAACTATGGTCTTTTAATTCAACGCCAAGAATTCCTGCAAAAAGTGTCAGAGCTTTGCAAAAAGAACGGCTCTTTGTTGATCTTTGACGAAGTGATCTCTGGTTTCCGTGTGGGTCTAGCCGGCATGGTGGAAAAAACTGGCATCACTCCGGATCTAGTGACTTACGGTAAAATCATCGGTGGTGGCTTCCCTGTGGGTTGCTACGGTGGTCGCGCGGAACTGATGAACATGGTCGCTCCAAGCGGCGATGTTTACCAAGCTGGTACTTTATCAGCGAACCCTATCGGTATGCGCGCGGGTCTTGTGACTCTTAAAAAAATGCAGCGCCTTGATGGTTGGAACGTTCTTGAAAAACGCACTCAGAAATTCGTTCAAGCTTTGCGTGATGGTTTCGCTAAAAAAGGTTTGCCGTTGAAAGTTGAACAACACTCTTCGCTTTTCTGGATCCACGGCGATACTAGCGGCAAAACAATCCGTACAATCGAGCAAATCCCAGCAAACCAAGGTGCAACATTCAAAGGTTTGTTCCTGAAAGCTTTGGACAAAGGTGTTTATTTGGCACCGAATGCTTACGAAGTTGGATTTGTTTCTATGGCTCACACAGATGAATTGTTGGCTGAAGCTGCAAACATCATCGTGGGTTCTGCGGAGTAATCGAGAATGATTAAAAACTTCCTCAAGTCACATTTGAAAACCGTGCTCGCGATCATCTGGTTCGTGTTCACGTTTGCGCTTGTGGCTTGGTGGTGGGTCTTTTTCTTGATGGAGCTTGAAGGAGCCCGTCAGCATCGCATGATCGCCTGGGAAGGGTCGATTCTTTTGGGATCCATCTTAATCGGTGGTATTTCACTTATAGTTTTCACTTTCCGCGACAAACAACGCCACGATCGGTTGCGTTTCTTTTTCTCGACTTTCAGTCATGATATCAAAACTTCAATTGCCCGTTTAAGACTGCAAGCTGAAGTTTTGGAGGAAGACTTGCAAGGTAACAGCC
Organism: Bdellovibrio sp. HCB185ZH; assembly: GCF_047302455.1. Classification (GTDB taxonomy): domain Bacteria; phylum Bdellovibrionota; class Bdellovibrionia; order Bdellovibrionales; family Bdellovibrionaceae; genus Bdellovibrio. Next base: position 2,892,180 of record NZ_CP178624.1, on the reverse strand, counting down.
CGCCTGTGATGAAGCGCCTGATCGCAGACATCCAAAGACTGGATCTGCAACTTGAAAACTCTTTGCTCCTGGCCAACCTTGAAGTCAGCCCCCTTCTGCACGAAGAAATGTCATTGAGCCAATTGATGGCGAACCTTCGCAGCGAATTCGCAGATCTTTCTGTTGAGCTTGAACGTGACGCCAAAATTTCTGGTGACCGCCGAGCATTGATGAGTGTGGTTCGCAATCTTCTGCAAAATTCTGTTCTTCATGGTAAAGCCACCACTGTCCGCATTCGTGTGCGCGCTTTGAACAGCAACCGTCTTGAAGTTATCTTCGAAGACGATGGCTTGGGCTTTAAAGGCGAAACGAACAAACTGGGTTCGGAACTTTTAAATTCCAAAGACTCCCGCGGCAATGGCATTGGACTTTTGATTACCAAACGTCTGATGGAAAAAATGCGTGGAGATATTAAGTTCGAATCCACTGAAAATGCTGGTTTTAAATCCGTCCTCCACACGGAGGGTCATCTATGATGAGAAAAATCCTTTTAGTCGAAGATGATTTGTCATTAGGTGAAACGCTGACGGAACGCCTGCGCAAGGACTATGAAGTCTCGTGGGGCAAAAGCGTTGCGGAAGCCTGGGCCCTGTTCAGTAAAAACAAAGATTTTGATTTGGTTATCCTGGATGTGGGTCTTCCTGACGGCACGGGCTTTGAGCTCGCTGCTAAAATGAAGAAGCTTTCTCCGGTTCTATTTTTATTCCTGACGGCTCAAGCAGATGCGGAATCCCGACTGCAAGGCTTTGAATTGGGTGCCTCCGAATACATCCCTAAACCTTTCCACCTTAAAGAGCTGTTAATCCGCGTGAAAAACGTTTTGGATTCCCACGCTCCATTGAAGGAAGTGCAACTCACTTCCTGCGTGATTAATTTCACCAACATGTCTGTGCGCAAGAACTCGGGTCAAATCGAGTACCCTGCTGTGACGGACATGAAAATTCTGCAGTTATTAATTGATAAAGCACCCCGTGTCTTAAGTCGTGATGAAATCATGAATGAAATCTGGGGTGTCGATAAAAATCCAAGCCACCGTACGATTGATAATATTATCGTTCGTTTGCGCCATCTATTGGGCGAAGACGGCGATGCACACATTCGTTCTGTGCGCGGCATCGGCTACCAATGGTCCACGGAGGAAACACCCGCATGAACACTCTTTTTCACAACGCTCTTCAAAGAAAAGCTCAAAACGTTCCTCCCATCTGGTTCATGCGTCAGGCCGGTCGTTACCATCAGCACTATCAAGGCATGAGAAAGAAAAACTCTTTCGAAGAGCTTTGCAAAACTCCAGAATTGGCAGCAGAAGTGGCTCGCGGTCCTGTGGCTGAATTTGATTTCGACGTCTCGATCCTATTCTCTGACATCCTATTCCCATTGGAAGCTTTGGGTATGGGTTTGAAATACACGGATGCTCACGGCCCCCAATTAGGCTTTAAGTTAAATCCTGAAACGATCGGTCAGTTGGGCGAGGTGGCTCCGGCGATTGAATTCATGAAATTCCAAAAAGAAGCTGTGATCGCAACTCGCGAAGTGCTTCCTAAAGACAAAAGTTTGATCGGCTTCGTTGGCGGTCCTTGGACGTTGTTCGTATACGGTGTTGAAGGTTCCCACGCAGGCTCTTTGATTCAATCAAAAGTCTTGATCAATATGTTCCCGAAATTCTTGGAAAAAATGCTTCCGCTTTTGAAAGCCAACATCCAACTTCAATTGGATGGCGGTGTTGAGCTGGTGATGATCTTTGATACAGCGGCGGGGGAAGTGTCTCCATTGTTCTTTAAAGAATGGATCCAACCTGTGATCTCGGTTCTTGCCAAAGAATTCCCGGGCAAAATTGGTTACTATTCCAAAGGCACTCAACCGACATTCTTTAATAAAGAATTCACAGAACTTCCATGGGCTGGACAAGGTTTCGATCACCGTTGCTACATCCCTGATTGCTTTAAAGTTCAAAATAAAGGGTTCGTTCAAGGGAACTTCGACCAAAGCTTGTTGTTCATGGAAGACGGCGACTTTAAAAAAGCCGTGGCAAACTTCCTGGCACCGATGAAGGAGATGTCACCGGAAGCACGTGCGGGTTGGGTTTGCGGCTTGGGCCACGGAGTTCTTCCGAAAACTCCAGAAAAGAACGTCAAACTCTTCATCGAGACAGTCCGTGAGGTGCTTTCATGATGATTAAAAATCTTTTAGCAAAATACGACGTCCCGGCTCCACGCTATACGTCTTACCCAACGGTTCCATACTGGGAAACAAATCCAACGCGCGAGCAATGGGTTTCCCACTTGAACACGACTTTGAAAAAAGGCGATGGCGGTTGGTCTTTGTACATCCATATCCCTTTCTGCGAAACGCTTTGTACTTTCTGTGGTTGCAACAACATCATCACGAAAAGCCACACGAAAGAGTCTCCTTATGTGGATATGCTTTTGAAAGAATGGCACCTTTACACTCAACAAGTGCCAGAGCTTTTGAAATCTCCGTTGAAGCACATCCATTTAGGTGGTGGAACTCCGACATTTCTTTCTTCTGAGTCTTTGTTGCGCCTTCTGACTCCGATCGTGAACGATTGCAACCTGGATAAAGAGCATTTCGAGGGTTCCATCGAGGTGGATCCGCGTCGTACAACTCCAGAACAATTGAAAGCTTTGCGCACGTTGGGTTTTAACCGTGTGAGCATGGGTGTTCAAGACTTCAACCCTGAAGTGCAACGTCTGGTGAATCGTATTCAGCCTTTGGAAATCACAGCCAACCTTTCAGACGAAGCCCGTAAATTGGGTTATACGTCCGTTAACTTTGACTTGATCTATGGTTTGGCGAAACAAACAGCTGAATCAATCCGCGAAACTGCGGAAGCGACCGTGAAGCTTCGCCCGGATCGCATTGCCCTGTATAGCTTTGCCCTGGTTCCTTGGATCAAACCTGCACAACGTCTTTTCAAAGACGAAGATCTTCCAAAAGCGGCTGAAAAGCGTGAGCTTTATGAAATCGCTCGTGGCATCTTGATCAAAGCTGGTTACGTGGAAGTCGGGATGGATCACTTTGCACTTCCTACCGACAACCTAAGCATCGCGATGGACGAAAAACGCCTGCATCGTAACTTTATGGGTTACACGGATCAAAGAACTGATGTTCTTTTGGGCTTGGGTGTTTCTTCCATCTCTGAAACTCCATTCAGCTTCCATCAAAACGAAAAAGTTCTACCGCTGTACGAGCAAGCTTTGAATGACGGTTTATTGCCAACAATGCGTGGTCATATTCTGACTGATGAAGACCAAGTTCGTCGTCGCCAGATTTTGAAACTGATGACGGAATTTGAAGTGGAATTCTTAAGCGACGAGCAAGAGCAAGGTGCAAAAGAATTCCTGGCAGAGATGATCAAAGACGAACTTTTGGTGATCAAGGACCACAAGCTGGTTGTTCTGGAAGCGGGTCGCCCGTTCTTACGTAACGCCTGCGTGTACTTTGATGAACGCTTGAAGGTCAAACAACCTCAAACTAAAATTTTCTCCTCATCTATATGAAAAAGATCACGGTGGTCGGAGCTGGCTTTGCGGGATTAACAGTCGCGCTGAAGCTGGCCCAAAAAGGATTCGCAGTCGAAATTCACGAAAAGTCCTCTCGTGTGGGTGGACTGTTGGGAACCGATTATTCCGAACATGGAATGGCGGAACGTGCCGCTAATTCTTTGATCCTTTCCAACCGCTCTGAACAGCTTTTTCAAGATATCGGACTAAAACCTGCGCTTCCTTTAGAATCTTCTAAGAAGCGTTTTATCTTTCGCGGATTTCCTAAATCAGTTCCGTTAAATCCTTTGGAAATTCTGGCTGTCGCATTCAAAGTCGTTCCCCGGGTGCTTTTTGCCAAAGCAAGTTTGAAACCCAAAGCTCTAGAAACTCTAGAAGCTTGGGGTCTTCGTCGTTTGGGGAAAGCGCCGACTCGTTTTCTGTTGGGACCTGCGATGCAAGGAATATATGCCAACGAGCCTCAAGACTTGAGCGCCTCCCTGATCATTGGACCTTTGTTCAACAAAGACCGTGAAAAATTCCGCGGCATGATGACGGGCGCGAATGGCATGCAGGATTTAGTGAACCATCTGCAACAAGCTTTAGAAAAGCTGGGTGTGAAAATTCATTTAAACTCCAACGTGGATATTGCGAGCATTCAAGGCCCTGTGGTTTTGGCAGCTTCTGCATCGGCTGCGACGGAGCTTTTAAAGTCTTATGCACCTGAAGTTTCAGCGCTGCTGGCTCGCGTGCGTATGTCGTCATTAATCAGCACGACCGTTTTCTTTGATAAAGCACAGACAAAATTCAAAGGCTTCGGCTGCTTAATTCCGCGCGGTTTAAATTTGCGAACATTGGGCGTTCTGATGCCACCTTATATTTTTGCTGGCAGAGATAAAACTTATAACGAAACTTGGATCATGGGTGGTAATAACAATCAGGATTTAATCAGCCTGACTGATAAAGAATTGCTGAACTTGATCGGAACAGAAAGAAAACGTTTGTTTAAACGCCAAGACAGTGTCCTGGATGCCAGGATCAACCGTTGGGATCGTGCTTTACCTATGTACGACCTGGAACTTGAAAAAGTCCAAAATGAACTGGCGCAGATGAAGTTACCTGCGGGTCTATTCCTGCACGGAAATTATCTTTCCGGTATTGGTTTAAGTAAAATCCTGGAGCGCAGTGAACGCCTCAGTGAAGAGATTGCGAGTCAACATGTCTAAAACAGGTGTTTTACTTTTAAATATCGGCAGTCCCCGCACTTACGAAGTACCTGACGTTAAAAGATATTTGAAGCACTTTCTGATGGACAAGGAAGTGATCAATCTGCCGTTCATTTTCCGTTGGCCCTTAGTTAATCTTTTGATTGTTCCTAAGCGGGGTCCAATCTCTGCAGGAAACTATAAAAAGATCTGGCTCGAAAATGGCTCCCCTTTAACAGTGTATACCAATCAATTTGCAGAAAAACTGCAGCAAGAATTGGGCGAGAAATACCTGGTCAAAGTGGGTATGCGCTATTCGGATCCTGATATTCCCTCTGCACTGAAAGCTCTTGCTGAAGCTGGAATCGAAAATATTTTATTAGCCCCGATGTATCCGCAATACGCCGATGCGACGACGGGGTCATCGGTTCGTGAAGTTCAGCGCCAAATCTCGAAATTGAAACTGAACTTCAAAGTGAAAAGCATCCGAGATTTTTACCAGCACCCTGCCTTTGTGGATCCCAGCGTGGAAATCGCGCAAGAATTCCTGAAAGGCAAAGAAGTCACTCATTACCTCTTCTCTTTTCACGGATTGCCCGAAAGTCACGTGAAAGTAAATGCGGGCTGCTTAGTCACGCCTGACTGCTGCGTAAAACCCGGCGCCTGCGATAAGCCTTGTTACCGCGCCCAATGCTTGGCGACGGCAACCTCAATGGCGGCAAAGATGGGACTTTCCAAAGAACAGTGGAGCTTGTCCTATCAGTCTCGCTTGGGTCGTGCGGAATGGCTTAAGCCCTCGACAGAAGAAACGATTGCAAAACTTGCTGATAAAAAAAGCATTGCTGTCCTATGTCCCTCTTTCGTTGCTGATTGCATCGAGACCTTGGAAGAAATCGGCATTGGTGGAGAGGAAACTTTCCATCACGCTGGCGGCAAAGACTATCACTTGGTTCCTTGCGTGAATGTGAATCCCAACTGGGTCTCAAAGTTTGCTCGCTTCGTAGAATCTCAAGGTTGATACATTACTCTATTTTGACCCGCTGCGATTTGCTATCCAGCTGCTCCTGAATAAAAATTGGGGTCCTAATTATTCAGGAGTAGCAACTTTGAAAACGACATCTTTGAAGTCAGTTCTGTTCGTATTGGCACTGGCTCTATCTGTTCCCGTTCCGTCCCATGCTGGTTTGGATATTTTCGAACCATCAAAAGTTCTAGAAAAAATCCGCAAACAAATCGCGAAGCAAGATATCGGTGCGACGATTGGCTTAAGCGCTGACATCATTGATGGCTTAAGCGTTTCCTTAAAGTACAAAGCCAAGTCAGAACCTTCATACTTGGACGGTTACTATACTCGCCTCGATAAATATATCATGACGACGAATGTGAACGTTGGTGATCTTCTGAATGGTGATATCACTCCGTTTGGTTTCGACGTTGAACAAGGCACTGAAGTTTACTTTGCCCGTCAGTTTAAATCTCAAGGCGATTCCATCAAAGCTCTTCCTTACACTTTGGATCGCATCCCTTTTACAGCACAAAAAGCGGTTCAAAAGTTGAAAGTCGGCGATTTCGTGGCCCTTCAAGGAAAGCTTAACATCGTATTCTCGGTTGGCGCTGACACCGATTTGAATCCGACAGTTTCTTTGGGTGGTTCTACACATATTTATATGTCGGGTGATTTCATGATTCACTTGTACCGCATGGAAAATGATAAGATCCGCGTGAAATTGATCACGTTGAGAAGTCGTGGAACTGGCGCAAGTGCAAGCATCGATTATCTGGGCCGCCTTAAAGTGGTTGGTCTTCGTGTCGTTGACAGAAAGCTTGAGCGTTGGATTGACCTAAAACCAGCGTCTTTGAACTTCGGTAAATCTTTGAATGATGTTTTCATGTTGGACTATGTGTTTGATTTGAAAAACCCAGCGGCAGCAACGGCCTTCAACAACTTCATGAGCAAAAAAGTGAAGTTCAAAAACTTGAAAGTCATCGACCCAACCGCTTCCCGTCCTGAGTTGCAAAATGAACTTTTGACGGACATGTCTGAAGTTGAAGACATGTACATGGAAGATCATACATTGCCAGCAGATCAACGCCGTATCGATCGCGTGTTCAAAGGCTCCAACACATCTATCGATATCATGTCTCGCTATAAGCTATCCATGAGCATCCTGCGCCTGGAAGCAAACACGATGTATTCCCAAAACAAATTGCAGAACTACGATTCGAACAACATCGAAAAACAATACATCCTGGACACTTACCAAAAATCGGCTCAGTCGAAAATCTTTTACGGAATTTGGGGTAATAAGATCACTGAGGGTGATCACATTATATTTAATTCCAACCCTCAATGGACACCGGGCTCATTGGTTACGACTTCACACTTTTATGAAGCGCGTATGAGAAACGTTTCCAAAAAAGATTTCGGTAAAATGCAAAATCGTGCAGAAGATGTTCTGCCAGAGTGGATCTATCGTCAGATTGATTGGAAACACTGGGATTTCTCTAACGGTGACATCGTAAACGGATACTTCCGTCACCAAGTGTGTATCAGCCCTGAAGCTTACGAGGCGATTCCAAGATACTCTGCCAATCAGATTGAAAAAATGTTTTCAGCTTACCTAGATTCCCAAGATCAAGACTTGGATCAGTTAAGACATAAAAAGATCGAAAAAATCGCAACAAATTTGGCTTACCTTCTTCAGCCGGTCATGACCGACAAAGCTCGTTATGAAGCTTTCAGAAATCTGCAAAAAATTGCGATGTGGCGTGATCACGGAGCTTACTTCATTCTGACTCTTTTGCCGGAAAATCGTTTTGAAGAACTGGTGACTTATGAGATGACTTTCTCGGGCCGCAAATCAGAGCAAATCAACTTCCGCTTTGGTAACTTTGAAAAACAACAGCTTTACCAAACGTTGTTGTATATCCAAAACCTGATCAACGACCGTTCCTTTGATCTTCGTCTGGTGACAGATTCCACCGGCGGAAAAACAAAACCATAGTTAAACGATAAGGGCTTCTTCGGAAGCCCTTTTTTATTTCACTCTCTCAAAAGTGAAGTGTTCCCTGTGGATTTTAATTAAGTAATTTGAGACAGCGCGACAATTCCCTGATATCGACAGAAAAACTACCTGACCAGAAGATAAAAGCTTGGCTCCTTAAGCTCCCCATATGCTTGACGTTTTCCCTCTGAAAACGGACCGTAAACAAGCTTTTGGAAATTAATACAAACCCGTGCTTCGTTGAGAAAGGAAATATTCTCGGCGACTCCATTTAGAGCTTTAGATTAAAGGATTTTAAGTATATTAACCGAACCCTAGTTGCTAAGTAGACCAGCTCAATTACATCTAAAAGGGGAAAACGGTGTCATTCTTGAGATTCCAACTGGCATTGACTGCTTTGATTGTCGGCTTCACGACATCGTCTGCTTATGCAAAAGTCTATTTGAACTCCCAATGCACGATGAAAGCCAACTCTGGCAAAATCGAAGGCAACGGCTCCAAAGACGAAAAATTTCCACTCGCTTCTATTTCAAAACTTGTGACTTCGTTGTGGGCGATTGAAACTCTGGGCGCCAACTACCGCTTTGAAACTAAAATCCACGTTACAAAAATCGGTCCTAAAGCTTACAATATGCATTTCGAAGGCAGTCGCGATCCTTTGATGGGTCGTAATGTCGGTTATTTCATCCTGGCTCAGCTGACGATGAAACAGCTTGGTATTGAAAGAATTGAAAACCTGACCTTCGATGAAAACTTCCAAATGGAATGGAACGTGGAAGAGCCGGTGGCAGTCGCGGGCGACACTAAGTTGTTCGCTGACATCGCAGAACAAGCAGCCCATGTAGAACATGAATTGGAAAATGGTTTCATCACCACGATCGCCGACAATTCCTATACTTACTTGCGTAAGATTTCTAAATCGGTGGGCGTAACTTTGCCGGAAGAAAAACCGAGCATCAAATTTGGCAGCGTCACGTTCTTGGCGAAAGATGACTTTAAAAAAACGAACGAGACTCAAACGTTTGTTTACAAGTCCGCCCCTCTTTATAAAATCATCAAGAACATGAACAACAAGTCCAATAACTATGTGGCCGACCACTTGTATTGGAACTTGGGTGGCACTCAGGCTTTCAATGCTTACTTGGCAGCGAACCTGAAAATGGACAACCGCGATCTTGAGTTCAACTTGGGATCTGGTAACAATGCGGACTATATCTCTAAAAAGAAATACGACTACAATGAAGGCACATGTACCGCGATGATCAAAGTTTTGATTCGCCTGAACGAAGTTTTGGCGACCCAAAAACTGATTTTGACGGACGTGATGGCAGTTGCCGGCAAAGATGATGAATCCACTTTGAAAAATTATGAAGGTGTGATGACTGATGCCATGGTTGCAAAAACTGGCACGGTCGACAAAGCAAAAACTTTGGCTGGCACCATCTCTACAGGGAACGGCACGATCTATTTCGTGATCCTGATGCACAAAGATTCTTCCGGTGAGAATGGTTCGGCAGCAAATGCTATCAAGAACCGCATCCGGGCTTTGTTCACAATCAACAATGGTTCTAAGAAAATTAACTATTCAGAAACCACGCCACTTCCATTCGATAGCCAATCGGCTCTTGTTCTGGAATACGGGCCTCATTTAGGAATGTTCTAATGATCAGTGTGACGCTTTGGATTTTTTATGTTCTGGTTGCGATGTTCACCGTTTTTGGCCCGGTACGTGCCAGCGGTTACACCGTCGAGAACTTAAACAAAGCGATCGAACTTCAAAAGAACAAAGAAGTTCAGGAACAAATTCAATCGAAAGCTTTCGATCCGGGCATGGGCGATTCTGATGGAATCACTCCCCTGATGGCCGCCGCCATGAACGGCAACGTCAAAGCCTTGAACTTGTTGATGCAGAAAAACGCGAATCTGGAACAAAGAAACAAGTTCGGAGACACAGCCTTGGCCTTGGCGGTTTCCAATGACCAGGATGCGGCTGCAAAAACATTGATCGCAGCGGGTGCTAGAGTTGACATCGCCGTTCTTTCCGAAAACAAAGACACTTTGTTGATCACGGCTGCGAAAAGCAGCGAGAAAACCACTCGCCTGATTCTGCAAAAGAATAAAAAAGTCATCGATCAAACCAACGCCCTCGGCAATACCGCTTTGATGGAATCCATCATTGCCGGCTACCCTAAAATTGCAAAACTTTTGGTCCAAAACGGCGCTGATGTGACTGTGAAGAACAATGACGGCAAGACAGCCTTGGATCTTTCAAAAGAGATGAAAGACAAAGGTCTTTCTGACCTTTTGACTAAAAAGTCAAAATCCACAGACGGTTCGAAAAACTAAAAGTCCTCACGCCTGCACTTTTCCATAGGTTCCTGATTGCGTGTCTTTCACGACGGGAATATAAATTCATAATGGAAACAAATAGCTCTCTTCCGATCCAACTGACTCAAACAGTTAAAAAAGGTGGCTGTGCAGCCAAAGTTGCAGCCCACGAATTGCGCGCGATCCTCGATCAGGTGAAATTTCCACCTACCGATGAAGCAGTGATGGTTGACGGCGGTCTTTTCGACGATGCCGCTATTTACAAAGTTTCTGACAACTTGGCCCTCGTTCAAACTTTAGATTTCTTTACTCCCATCGTGGACTCTCCGAAACTTTTTGGAGCCATTGCCTCTGCCAATGCTCTTTCTGATGTCTATGCGATGGGTGGCACTCCGAAAACAGCAATGGCGATTTTTGCTTTTCCTTTGGCGACGATGGAAAACAAAATCGCCGTCGAAATTCTTCAGGGAGCGAGCGACAAAATGGCCGAAGCCGACGTCAATTTCGTCGGAGGTCACTCGATCGATGATGATACTTTGAAGTTTGGTCTTTCTGTCACAGGTTTTATCAATCCCCAGCAGGTGTGGTCGAATGCCAAAGCGAAAGCTGGCGATTTTTTGATTCTGACAAAAGCATTAGGCACGGGTACATGTATGGCTTCATTAAAACGCCAAGCGCACACGGAAAAAGATCTGCAGGAACCGTTGAACAGCATGGCGACTTTAAATCGAGTGCTGGATTTATTGGACGAAAAAGACACGAACGCTATTCATGCGGCGACGGACGTCACAGGATTTGGATTGATCGGTCACAGCCAACAGATGGCTTTGGCGAGTCAGAAGACGTTCACTTTCAACTTCTCTAGCTTACCGCTTTTTGAATTAACGATGTCTTGTCTGGAACAGGGCTTTTTAACCAAGGCTCACGCAAGCAACGCGCACTACACCAATGAACACTGTCAGCTTTCGGAACTAAACCAATTGCAAAAACATGTTGTCTGCGATCCCCAAACCAGTGGTGGGCTTTTGTTAAGTGTTTCTGCTGATCAAGCGCCAATGATTCTTACAAAATTAAAAGCACGCTTCCCGAAAGCGGCTATTGTTGGAAAAGTTTCTGAACCATCGAATTTCGCGGTCGAAGTAAAGGCCTGATGAAGAATCTGCCGACTCTTTCTCCTGAGGACCTTTGGACACGCCTTCTTCATGATTCAGTAAGAATCATCGATGTGCGTGCACCAGTGGAATTTGCAGCGGGCTCGATACCCTGTTCTTCCAACCATCCCATCATGAATGATAAAGAGCGCGCCGAAGTCGGCACCGCTTATAAGATGCACGGGCAACAACATGCGATTGAATTGGGTCACTCTTTGGTTCAAGGACCTATCAAAGAAGAGCGGGTTAAAGCCTGGATTCAAGAATATCAAAAAGATCCAGCACAAACGATCGTCACTTGTTTTCGCGGCGGCCTTCGCTCTCAAATCACCCAAACTTGGTTGCGTGAAAAAGGCATTGATGTCCTTCGCGTGGCAGGTGGCTACAAAAAGACCCGTCAACTTTTAATCGACAAGATCGACGAGTTTTGCAAATCCCGTGAGCTGGTGGTTTTGACCGGAAAGACCGGTGTCGGAAAAACTCAATTGTTGAGTCAAGTTCACACGCGTCCCTTGCTGGATTTGGAAGCCCTGGCAAAACATCGCGGTTCTGCCTTTGGCGGATACTCTGAACCACAGCCCTCGCAGATAGACTTTGAAAACGGTTTGGCTGTATCGTTGGGTAAATTCGGATTGCAATCCTTTAAAGGCCCCATCTTAGTGGAAGACGAAAGCCGTTTGATAGGTCGTTGCGTTCTGCCCGACAACTTCTTTGCCCAGTTGCGTGAATCCCCCGTGTTGGTTCTAGAAGAATCCCTCGAAGTCCGCGTGGAAAATACTTTTCAAGAATATGTAGTCGCACCAATCGCTGATCCCACACTGTTTCCAAAGCTTCAGGAAAATCTGGCAAAAATTAAAAATAAACTCGGCGGTCTTCGCTATTCCGAAATCGCTAGCGATCTCAAAACAGCGGAACAGAGTTACAATGACCACCGCGATTTGGAACCGTGCAAAGTATGGATCGAAAAACTAATCACCTGGTATTACGATCCAATGTACGAGTCCTCTTTCCAAAAGCGCAATCCGCGCATTCTCAGCAAAGGCAATCGCCAACACATTCTGCAGGAACTGCAGAAATAAAAAACCCCGGTTTCCCGGGGTTTTGCTTTTTAAGAGAACAGCTTTTTGATGAAGCTGGAGATTTTTTTACCGATCGTTTGTTTCGGTTTAGGTGGTCTGCGAGCAGCGCTTGCTCCCTTGCGTGGTTCGTGGCGTTTGTGAGCACCTTGACCACCACGGTTTTCACCGCGTTTTTGCTGGCCATGGGCTGCAGCTTTTGCACCGTGCTCAGGACGTTTCGCGTGTCTTGGATTTGGTCCATCAGACTTAACCGCTGAAGCGCCTTTGCGCTCTTCGCGTGGAGGTCTGTTATCACCACCACCGCGGTTTTCACCACGAGGACCACGACCGCCTTCGCGACGTGGGCCACGGTCACCTTCACGACGAGGGCCGCGTTCACGGTTTCCACCGCCCGTGCGACCACCCTCACGACGAGGACCACGTTCGCCACGCTCACCATCCAATGATTTTGGATAATGGCCTTCGAAGCGATCTGGGAATGGTTTGAATTCCTGAAGAAGCTGATCGTTTTCCAAATAGCCCACTTCAATTTTGTGCTTCAAATAGTCTTCGATACGAGTCAAAGACTCGATATCTTTTTCGCCCACCATGGAGAAGGCCTGACCTGTCGTCCCCGCGCGACCTGTACGGCCGATACGATGAACATAGGATTCAGAATCCATTGGCAATTCATAGTTGATAACCAGGTCGACGCCTTTGATATCCAAACCACGAGCCGCAACGTCTGTTGCCACCAGAATGTTCAGATGATTTTCCGCTTTGAACTGTTCGATCACGCGATTGCGTTGAGCTTGAGTCAAAAGACTGGAAATCGCCATCGCTGGCACATCGTTATCAATCAAGAATTTCGTGATCTTTTCCACGTTCAATTTGAAGTTTGTGAATATGATCGCTTGTTTTGGATTGTGCAATTTAAGCAAAGACAAAAGATGCTGAGGTTTTTCAGCGTTGCCCACGTGGAAGATCTGGTCTTTCACGTTTTCAGCTTTAGCTTGGTCACGGCTGATATTGATTTCAACCGGCTCTGAGCCAAATTGGTAAGCGGTGTTCAAAACATCGAAGTTCAATGTTGCCGAGAAAACCAGGAACTGACGTTCACGAGGCACTCTTTGCAAGATGAATTTCATGTCGTCTTTGAAGCCCATGTCGAACATGCGGTCCGCTTCGTCGAACACGATCGCGCGAACTTGCTTCAAATCCACCAAGTGTTCTTTGTACAAGTCGATCAAACGGCCTGGAGTTGCCACGATGAATTCAACACCGTTTTTAAGCGCCTCTTTTTGTTTGTCATAACCTGTCCCACCATAGATTGCGAAACCACGAAGGCCGCTTTCTGCGCTGAACTTGATGATGTTGTCTTGAACTTGCTCTGCCAATTCACGAGTGGGAACCAAAACCAAAATAAAGTTTTGGGGCTTCCAATCTTTAAACGCGCGTTTTTCGATGATTTCTTTTTCTGAATCAGAAACTTCGCCGTGAGCAGGGCGAGCACGTAAAATACGCTCCATCAATGGCAGAACAAATGCTGCAGTTTTGCCGGTGCCTGTTTGTGCTAGGCCGGCGACGTCTTTGCCATCCAAAATGTAGGGCATGGCTTGCGCTTGGATCGGTGTGCAATCGTCAAAACCAGTTTTCTGGATTGCAGACGCCAGCGCGGGATCTAAATTTAACTCTGAGAATTTCAATTTTGTATACTCCGGTTCGTAAGCCCAAACCTACTTTTCGGTGCCCTAAAAGTCACCAACAAAGCTTTTTAGGCTCTCTATAAAGGTCTGAGGCTGATCTGAATGGACCCAATGTCCAGCCCCAGGGATTTCGACGCCCTTAATCATCGGGTTCTCCGCTAAGATTCTCTGATAAACGTCAGATTTTAGCTCTTGAGATCTCTCTCCCCGAATCCAAAGTGTCGGCATTTTAAGGCCACGGACTTGGTCCCAACGCTCATGCGTATGTCCGGCCTTCACTGATTCAATGATACCATACTTGGAAAAGCGCCAATCAACGGTCCCGTCCGGTTTTTCCACCATATTCGAGTAAAAATACTGAGCCATAACTTCGACTTTTTCTCGCGTCTTAGCGATTTTAACAAAGTCTTCCATAAAGAACTTACGGGCTTCCTCTCGAGTGGCAAAAGGAGTAGGAGCTAGATTTAAGAGATACTCATAGTACTCATAGGCATTCGGCGATGCTTCGGGTCCGATGTCTTCAACAATCAGCTTTTCAACATACTCCGGATACATGGAAGCAAAGGCCATAACATTTCGCCCCCCCATGGAGTGACCCACTAGAATAAACTTTTTCCAGGCAAGTTCGTCGACAATCTGTTTTAAGTCGTTAGCGTAATCTTCAGGCGAGTAGCCTGATTCAGGCTGAAAAGAGCGCCCATGCCCGCGTTGATCGTAGGCTAGGCATCTTTCCGTGGCTTCAAGCCCCGAAATGATCCGGCGCCAATTTTGCCCGTAACCCATAAGCCCATGAATAAAGACCCATTTTCGCCCATCAACTGGACCATAGAACTGGTGATTGAAGTTGTCCAAGTATGCCATATCGAACCTATCCTGCGCCCCTTGAAGGGGTATTTCAAGTTTGAATTTTGGAACGAAGGAGAGTAGATTCAGCGACAATGAGTTCCTCGAAAAAGCCCCAGCTTCATGAAGACTGGATTGATCCTTACGCATTAAGAATTGTCAAAAACCTCCAAGATTCTGGTTTTGAAACCTATTTGGTGGGCGGATGCGTACGCGATCTGATGGTGGGAATTCATCCGAAAGATTTCGACATCGCAACCAGCGCCCACCCCAATCAAGTTCGTAAAAAAGTTCCCAATGCTTATGTCATTGGTCGCCGTTTTAAACTGGTTTTGGTGAAACGTGGCGATTTGCAATTCGAAGTCGCTACTTTCCGTCGTAATGTCAGTGCAGAGGAAATCGCTGCCACTCCTGAAGAGGAAACGATCGAGGGTGATAATTATTTCGGAACTGTGGAAGAGGATGCCAAACGCCGTGATTTCACTGCGAACGCTGTTTTCTATGATCCAGCCAATAACAAGCTGATCGATTTCTGCGGTGGCATTCAAGATATCGAAAATCGCGTTTTGCGTATGATTGGCGATCCCAAAGATCGCTTCATCGAAGATCCGATTCGTATTTTGCGTGCGATTCGACTTTCTCACAAACTTCACTTCTCGATTGAATCAACTATGCGCCATGCGATCGTTGAAACCAGCTCTGAATTGAAAAAATCAGTTCTGCCTCGTCGTCGTGAAGAATGGCTGAAATTCCTGCGCCTGGATGAACCCCATCTGGCGTTCATGGAACTTTTCGATTTGCATATTCTTGAACAAATTCTTCCAGGTTTGCATTCGGTCTTTATGGATCCGGCGAAAATGGAAGTTTTTGAATTGCACTTGGCACGTATCACCCAAGTAGGCATTAACAAGCAAGATCCATTGGAGTTGTTTGCGGGTGTGATGTTTGCGTTTATGAAAGCCCAATATGGTGAAGGCCAATGGAATCAGGAAGAGATTCTGGATGATCCAAAATTGGCTTATTTCATGCGTGAGGAAATGGGCATCTTTAAACAGGAAGCCGCCGTTTTCTTTAAAGCTTTGCATTTGATGACGGGCCTTAAGAAAATCGAAAACTATTCCCGCAAGGGCGAACGTCGTCAGATGGCTTTCGTATTGAATGAAGCCTTTGGATTGGCGATGAAGCTTTCGATGATGGATTTCTCTTTGTCAGCTTCCGAAATTCACTACTGGATGCAGCAGTTGGAAAAATTCACGGGTGGCAAAGTTACGCCCACCCACTAATTACGCGCCAGAAGTGTTTTCGCCAGCACTTCTTCCAACATCGACATATCAATCGGTTTACTCAAATATCCGTCAAAGCCTGACTTCAAACATTCCTTTTGACCTTCGGCACTGGCTTGCGCTGTCAAGGCGACAATCGGTTTTAAATATCCACGCGCGCGCAACTCTCTCGCTGCCTCATGCCCGGACATACCTGGCATTTTTATATCCATCAAAATCAAATCATAACCTTCAGCTGTCACCGCGTAAGAAATGGCTTCTGCGCCACTGTCACAAATGTCCACCCTGGCTCCGTGGCGAAGCAGATAACGATGCATCAGATTGCGCAGGTCTTCCGAATCATCGACGACCAAAATGCGGCGATCCTTCAGATATTCAGAATTTTTATTCTGTGGCAGGTTGCGCTCCAGCACCAAGCGATTGGCCTGGTGAGCCTCTACCAATTTTAATGGCGTGACCGATCCAACACTGATGGAGTATTCAAAGATACTTCCTTTACCCTCGACTGACTCAATCAAACACAGGTCCCCGCCCGACAGACGTGCCAGTCGTTGAGACAAGGCAAGTCCTAACCCCGAGCCCACAACTTTTTGAACTTCGCGGCTCTCGCCACGCATGAAAGGCTGAAACAGATTCATTTGGGTCTGCACATTCATACCGATACCAGAGTCCGTCACCCGAATGCGCAAAGTTCCTTGATTCTCGGTATCCATTCCAAAAGACACCAGAACCTGAACCTCCCCTTGGGGAGTGAATTTCACGGCATTAGACAAAAGATTAATTAAAACCTGACGGAAACGCACCGAATCCATTTGAATTTCATCCGGCAAGAGAGTCATGTACTTCAGTGTCAGACGATGGCGGGAATCAATCACCGTGCGAATCACTGAAACTGAATCCTCAATCTCTTGAACCGGACTCATCGGTGCTTTTTGCAGGAAAAGTTTTTTACTCTCGATTTTTGAAAGATCCAAAAGATCATTCACCAAAGAGGTCATGAACTTCCCCTGCCTTTGGATCGAATGAATATCTTTATAAGCGGCCTCGTCCAAATTCGGGTTGGCGAGCATCGCCTCTGAAAAACCCAGAATCGCTGCCAGTGGCGTGCGAATTTCGTGACTGGCATTTGCTAACAAAACTGATTTAGCTTCGTTCGCTGCCTCGTGCAGATCCCTTTCTCTCAGAAGGAAATCCTGATTACGCTTGATTGTTACGTCCCATACGATACCTGAAGTGCGCATGACATTGCCGGCCTCGCAACGCTCGACTTTTCCACGAAATGCCAAAGAACGGGCTCCTCCATTTTCACTCGCCAGCAAAAATTCAAAATCCAGTTCGCGATTTTCATGAAAATTCGAGCGCAGAATATCTTTTAACAAAGCTTGTTCCGGCAAGAGCTGCAGATTTCCCTCGCGGTAAATCATGTCTTCCTGAATATCCCAATCCCACGTCATCGCCTCTGACGACGCCATGGCCATACGCACACGCTCTTCACTGCGGAGTAAAATTTTATCGACACTGAACAAAGTCATAATCGAACGATTCAAAGAGCGCCCCAAAACGATGACCAACGCCAGGTAGATCAACATGATCACCCCAACCAAGTACGTGTGAGGCTGCCCCGAAACCAGGTAACCCAGAGCCCAACCGACTATCGTGGGTCCCACCACACAAAGCATGGCCGTGCGGTTGGAAACGTAAATTATCATTCCGCCTGCGGTCATCACGGCGATCAACATCGCCGATAGATTTTGAACCGTCGTCCCCGTCCACGGAGCCATAAACCCCATGGCCCCCCAACTCAGCCCCGAAACGGAAAGCAGGCAGTATTTGGCTCTTTTCCAGATATTCAGTTGTTCGATATTTTGAATTTTATCTTTGGCCTCATGCCAGAAAGGCACAATTCCCAGGCTCAGGGCCGCATAGACATTGATGGTTAGAAACCAGCCGATGATGAACTTGTGAGAAACAGCATCCCAGGCCACAAACGTATAAAAATAGGCGGTCGTCAAAACTGCTACCATGGCAGTAAAGCTTTGACCCAACAGAAGGTCCACCTTGCGAATTTCTAGTTCGAGTAGATCGTTTTTTTTCATATACGTGCGAGTTGGTAATATTCCATAGACGCTAAAAATAAAACAGGGAAAGTCTGAACTTTCCCCGTTTTACACGTTCCATAAAGCAACTGTAATTTAGGCGGCTTCTCTTAGATCAAGCTGCCTTAACAGTTCACCGGCAATTTTATCCAATGCCATGACTTTATCTGCTGCGCCCAAAGCGACAGCGGCGGCTGGCATGCCATAAACCACGCAAGTTTCTTCGTTTTGCGCGACCGTATATGCACCCGAATTTTTCATTTCTAAAAGACCTTCAGCGCCATCTTTCCCCATACCCGTGAGTACAACACCCATCGCATTTTTACCTGCGTATTTCGCGACCGATTTCATAAGGTAATCGGCAGCAGGGCGCACACTGTGCATAGGAGCGTTTTGATGAAGCTTGATATAGTAAAAGGCACCGCTACGAGTGATTTCCATATGATAGTTACCCGGAGCAATCAACACACGGCCTGGTACGACCTGATCACCTTCTTGAGCTTCTTTAACTTCAAAAGGGAACATGGCATTCAAATTATCCGCAAAGGATTTCGTGAAACCAGGAGGCATATGCTGAACCACCACTGTTCCAGGAATATTCGCTGGCATGCCGGAAAGGAAAACTTTTAAAGCCTCAGTACCACCCGTGCTTGAAGCCACCGCGATCATTTGATGGGTTGTGCGCGCAAGTGACGTACGATCCACTTTTGCCACGGGAGTCGTCGGAGTCGACATTTTCGTTCTGGATTGAATACGAGCGCGTGCAACCACACGAACTTTTTCGATGATCTCGCGTCCTAAAACCTCGAGGGTTTGCGAAACGTCGATGGACGGCTTTTCCATGATTTCAATAGCGCCCGCTTCAAGAGCCCGAAGATATGTTTCAGAACCTGTTTTCGCCAGACTGGAAAAGATAACTGTTCGAGTTGGAAAGTGCTGCATGACTTTTTCCAGAAAGCTGATGCCATCCATACGAGGCATCTCCACATCCAAAGTCATGACATCTGGTTTTAACTGAACCAGTTTATCACGGGCAATGTACGGATCCGAAGCAGTACCAACCACTTCGATATCCGGCGCCGAAGAGAAAATTTTCTCTAGCAACTTACGAATCACTGCGGAGTCATCAACGATGAGAACTTTGATTTTTTGACCCATATTTCCTTCTTACAGTTTTTGATAAACTGCGCGTGATAGCGGTTTCAAATGAGAGTGTTTAATATTTCCTGATTCGGAATGTCCCAAAATCAGGTATCCACCCGGAGCCAGACACGAAGTCAGGCTGTCGATCACTTTTTTTGTCGTTTCTTCATCGAAGTAGATCAAAACGTTGCGACAAAAAATCACATGGAACTTATGCTGAAATTCATACTTAGGACTCATCAAATTGAATTGCGCAAAGCGGACCATGTCATGAATATTGTCTTTTGCTCTCCAATATTCGGTTTCATTCTTTTTAACTTTTTCAAAATATTTCAAACGCTGTGCTGGCGGAAGCCCCTGCATCTCGCGATCTTCATAGGCACCGATGGAGCCTTTTTTCAAAACTTGCAAGTCGATATCCGTCGCAAGCAGGCGTGCCTTCATGCCAGGAATCTGTTGCATTACTTCGTGAGCAGTCATAGCGATCGTGTACGGCTCTTGACCCGTACTGGCTGCTGCACACCACATACGGATGTCAGCGCCAAACTTTTTATAAAGCTCCGGCAACTGCTGCGCCAGGAAATCAAAGTGATTCCCTTCGCGGTAAAAGGACGTCATGTTTGTCGTCAAAGCAGAAATGAACTCGGATGTGATCTCATGATTTCCGTGCTCAACCATATCCCAGTACTGTTCGTAAGATTTCAAACCATGACGGCGTAAAAGCTTCACAATACGGTTTCTGATCAAAGCATGATTTTTAGGAGAAAACGGCAAATCCACACCCGCCAAGTCATACATGTGCTTGGCGAACTTTGCGAACATCTTCTCTGTGAGCTGTATATCTTCAAACTCATACAGAGCACTGACTGCTTCCGACTTTTTTAATGCACTCATGCCGCTGCCGCCATTCCTGATGATTTAGAAACGGACTGCAATAATGAACCTGGTTCCAAAATTAGTACGGTACGACCATCACCCAGAATCGCAGCACCTGCGATCTCTGGAATATCAAAGCCTGTCACGATTGGTTTTACAACCACTTGTGCCTGACCCAAGACATCGTCCACGGGGAAGGCCATTTGGCCCGTCACGGACTCGATGATCACAAGCATCGTTTCTTCACGACGCGCGCTCAACGTGTCTTTTACGACTGTTTCTTTGGTGCCAAACTGGCTGTTCAAAGAACCCAACGTGTGTGACACATCGATCACTGGAAGCAACAAACCACGAATGTTTGCCACTTTGCCAGCATTCGAAATATTTGTGTAATCCTTCGGCTGCACACGCACGATCTCGCGGATCGAGTGAATTGGAAGGATGTAACGAGAACCATCCAAAGCCACGATGATACCGTCAGTGATCGCCGTGCTTAGTGGAATCGTCAAACGGAATGTCGTACCCACGCCTGATTTAGACATGATGTTGATCTTACCGTTAATCTTATCAAGATTTGATTTCACCACGTCCAAACCTACACCACGACCGGAAAGGTCAGAAATTTTGTCAGCCGTCGAGAAACCCGGATAGAAAATATATTGGAAAACTTGTTCATCGGGAATCGTTGCCGGGTCTTGGCCCTTAGGTACGAAACCTTTTTCAATAGCTTTCGCCAAAACTTTTTCACGGTTGATACCCCCACCGTCATCGATAATTTCGATAACGACGTTACCACCATTTTGTTTTGCAGAAACTGTCACTTTCGCAGTGACAGGCTTACCACGCTCTTGACGTACTTCACGTTTTTCCACGCCGTGGTCCATCGAGTTACGAACCAAGTGAACCAAAGGGTCACCCAATAGTTCGAACACCGTTCTTTCAACCTCTGTCTCTTCACCAATCAATTGCAGATCAACCGGTTTATCCAAAGTCAAAGACACGTCACGCACGATACGTTGAATTTTGATGAACATGGATTTCAAAGGCGTCATGCGGATGCTTAATGTTTTTTCATACAGCTCACGCACGGCTTTATCCAACTGGTCAACGATGGCTTCCAAACGAAGATTTTCACCACTGCGAACAGTGTCGTCGTGTACCAACTGATTTTTCAATACAACCAACTCACCCACAGCATCCAACACGGAATCCACACGACCCGTATCCACTTTGATAGTGCTGTTAGCATTTTTCGCTGGAGTTTTGTTACCGCCACCGCCGCCACCATTTTCTGATGCAGCCGGTTTGGCTTCAGAAACAACTTTCAATTTCGGAGCTTCTGTCACGGGCGCTGGTGACGCCGTCGCTGCCGGAGATACCGCAGGGCCCGCGGCCACAGCAGGAGCAGCTTCCACAGCCACCACTTCAGAAGCGGAAGCCTCTGCAGGAATTTCAATCGCTGCGTTTTCAAGTTCACGGATCAATTCTTTTTCAGCAGCTTCTGCGGCTTCTTTCGCATGGAACTCTGCTTGGTCTTCTGGAGACAATTGCGCCAGCAACTCTGCCAAAAGATCATGGTTCACCACATCGTCTGCCGGTTCCATATTTGGTTTTGCTTCTGGTACAGGGCAATTTGCCGCTGCGGCATCCACATGCTCAAAGAAATCATCAGGTACTGCCATCTTTGGTTCGTCAGCTGTTGCTGCTGCCACGGGAGCTGGAGCCGCTGCGGCTGCTGCCTCTGCTGCTTTCGTGTGAGAAGATTTTTTACCGGAAAGGCTTTCCGTCACCGCCACCAGTTGCTTTACAAGTTCAGATGGATCCCATGGGCCACCTTGGCCTTGTTGCAAAGAGGAAATGCGATTTTTCAACTCGTCACCTGCTTGCAACAACAAAGAGATCACATTCGAATTCACCAGCTCTGGCTTGGAACGAAGAAGATCCAAAAGGTCTTCGGCAACGTGGGCGAACTTTGCAAGATCCGTCAATCCCACTGCGGCGGCGCCACCTTTTACCGAGTGAGCCACACGGAAAATATCCGTCAGATCTTTCGCAGGATCATCACTGTTTTCTAATTTCATCATGGATTCGTCGTATTGTTCGAACATGAACAAGGACTCATTAAGGAAATCCATCTGCAGTTCTTCAAAGAATGCATTATCGCCGCTCATTTATTTCTCCAGGGACTGTGTATTTCTAATCACTAGAGTTATCGGCAACTTAGAACATTAGCTTCTATTACAAAGGACCAGAGCCGCGGGTGGATTCATCGATTTAGTCATAGGTCCTGGAGTCGGTTGAAAGCCGTCTCATAAGGGCGCGAAAATCCGAATTAACAATTATTTTTAACATCCCCTTAAGTTCCCTTGAGATTTCTACGAATAGTATGGGGTCCAATTACATTGAAAGGCCTATTTATGAGTGAAATGTCTACGAAAGCAAAAGCTGGTCAGTATCTGACTTTCCAATTGATGTCAGAGCAATATGGTGTCGCGATCGAAACAGTTCGCGAGATCAACCAGTTTGGTGAAATCACTCCGGTTCCACGCACGCCTGAATACGTTAAGGGTGTCATGAATTTGCGTGGAAAAATCATTCCAGTTGTAAATCTTCGCGTAAAATTCGGAATGGATGCTCAAGATAAAACTCGCGACACATGCATCATCGTGATCGACACTGAAATCGGTCAGGTAGGCATGATCGTGGATTCAGTAAAAGAAGTTGTGGATCTTCAGGACAACCAAATCGAACCGTCTCCGGTTCTTGGCAACCAAAGCTCTATGCACTTCGTTCGCGGTATGGGTAAAGTTGATAACAGAGTTGTTATCCTTGTTGATATCGTGGCGGCATTCTCTTCAGATCAAATGGGTCAAATGGCTCAGTTCTCTGAAGCTGCTTAAGAGGTACGCCGTCCCTTTTAGGGGTGCAGTGCTTCAGATGCTCATTCAAATAAAAAAGGCACTGATTTTGTCAGTGCCTTTTTTTATTTTGTCGTTCGAGTAACAACGATTAGTCGTTGTAGTCGTCACCTTTGCAAAGATCGTTGATTTTAGAATCCAAGATTTGGATTTTTTGAACCAATGCAGATCTTTGATCTACAAGCTCAGCAATCACGTCTGCATTGCGAGCATCTTTGATTTTAGAGTTCAAGTAAGCGATAGTTGCTTTCGCTTCAGATTTAGCTTCGATCATTTGACCGCAAGAAGCTGCGTTTGCTTGAGTTGTGAAAAGACCTGCCAAAACCAATGCGCCGATAAGTGCTTTCATTGAGACTCCTAATGGAATGAGTTGATTATTTTGACCGGAACCTACCGGATGAGAGCGAAAAACTCCAATTTAATAAGGTGTAATTCGCCGATGCATCCAAAAAATTCACGAGTGTCAGAGTAAAAACAGAAGAATGTATTCATTTTTCACTCCAAACTTTAACATTTGTTAAATACCTACAAGGAAGCGACTAAAGCAAACCTGCTTGAACAATCTCGATCCAATA
The DNA here is from genome assembly GCF_047302455.1 of Bdellovibrio sp. HCB185ZH. GTDB lineage: Bacteria > Bdellovibrionota > Bdellovibrionia > Bdellovibrionales > Bdellovibrionaceae > Bdellovibrio. Next base: position 2,868,451 of record NZ_CP178624.1, on the reverse strand, counting down.
GTTATCAGGATCTTTGATGAAGGCGATGTTTTTCATTCCGCCCTCCCCTAAGCGCTTCTGATAATTCACATTGAGCTTATCAAAACGTTCGCAAGCGACCTTGATATCGGGAACCGTCACGCAGATGTGACCGAAGCCGCGAGGCTCTGAGTTGCCATTATGGTACGGAGTTGATTCTTGCTCCTCAGTACCCCAGTTGTGAGTCAGCTCTAAAACCGCTTCACGACCAAATGTGTACTTAGCATTGGCTTCGTTTTCAGTTGGAACGTTTGTGCCTTCCGGGACGTACGCCAAAAAGAATAAAGAAAATTTCCATTCAGCGAAATCAAGTTTGCGAACCAGCTTCATACCCAAAATACGAGTGTAAAAATCCAAAGACGCTTTCGGATCCTTCACACGAATCATGGTGTGATTGAAAACGTATTTTTTGGTTTCAGAATCGGGGTTTAGACAAAGACCAGGAATGGTTTCGCTCAAGTGCAATCTCCTTGTAAGCAGATGAAACCGTTTTGCTATCGTATGTGGCCCCTGAAACCAAGTCTGATCGCACCATCCCCCAAGTTAAGGTCTGCTTAGAATCCGCGAAAAAATCCAGGTGCATTTGCTTGCACAAGATTCGAACAGGCTGCCGTCAAGGCACCGGAGCTGGCACCAATATAAATGGGTCCGTATCCGCTGTATTTTAATGCCGTCACATTCGCAACACCACTTGAGGGCGTAACACTTGTGGGTGTTAGGTTGCCGGAAGCCAGTGTCGTGCAAGTGGCATCTTTATAAGCCTTCAATGCAATGGCCGTCACATAGGTTGTCGCTGTCGCATTTGAACTGTCTTGCGCTGCGATTTGCGGCTGAGTTGAAAAAACCACGCCTCCAAAAACCTGTCTTGCAGGTTGGATGATAAAAACCAACTTGGTTGCCACTGGCGCCGACACGGTCACTTTTGTGGAGCAAACGGTAAAGCCTCCCACGGTCGCTTTAATGTAAATGGCTTTGGCAGATGAAAAGCTCATTCCGGAAGTTGTCGCCACACCCGCAGACATCGTCGTGGCATTCACAGAAAGACCTGTCGTAGATCCCGAGGAACATGTCGATCCGGTGAATGTAGTAAACGTGACTGCGCCTGACAACGTCTCAGGATTTCCCATCCAGTCCCTGGCTGCAAGAACGGGTTGAGCTGAAAACAGTTGTCCCACTGTGGCGGTGGAAGGTGGTTGCGTTATATAGACAATGTTATCGACGGCGTCAGCAGATATCACGACGGCATTACTGCAAACGCTGGTTAAACCACTTCCTGAAAACTTTAAATAGACTGTCGTTGCCAGTGAATAAGACAAATAGTCCCAGGTCGTCACTCCATCCGTTTGAGAAGAAGGGCCAGAAAATAAAGTTCCTGCCGTCGGAGGACTCCCATCTGGAATCGTCGTTGTACAGGTTGCATCGGAGTAAGCAGAAACGGCAACTCCTCCTGAATACACATAATCCAGATCCGCTGGCATCTTGAACCGCGACCTTAGGAATTCTTCCAAAATCCCAGCCAGCGGTGGCAGTGGTTGAGGGCTGAGTGGTTAACACCAATTTTGTCCCAACCGAGCCCACCATGATTTTGGATGTACAAACTGAAGTAAGGCTTCCTGAACTGGCTTTGATGTACACGGTCCCCAGTGTGTCATAACGAAGATCCACACCCCGGCCCATTCCAAGACCGGCGACGTTTTGAAAAGTCCCTTGTAAAGTTCCAGAGGCTGCCGTGGTGCAAGTTGCATTCGAATAAACTGCGACAGTGATCGCGGTGCTGTAAGTTGGGACCATGTATCCGTTGGCATCCACTGCTGCAAAAACAGGTTGGCCCGAAAAGCTGACGTCTTTACGTGCATAGGTCGAAGGCTGCGTGGTGACGGCAAGCTTGGTTGCCACTCCTGGCGAGAAATTCACAATCGTGCCGTTAGCACCCGCTGTCGCGTTGTTGGGTCCACTGCTACCGACACCACTCGCTCCACCGGTGGCGATCATGGTTCCTGTAAAAGAATTTGTCCCGGCAATCAGAAAAGCAATGCGACCTCCGCCTCCGCCCCCGCCGCCGCTACTACTATAGCCCGAGCCGTTGCCTCCATTGACAGAGACCGCACCACTCCCAATAAAGCTGCCTGAATAGATTAGCAAGCTTCCACCCGATGCGCCCCCATTTCCACCGGACGATGAAGATGTTCCATCTGCGGTGATTGCACCATTGAGTTGCAATTGCCCGACCACCAAAATTCGGATGGCTCCTCCGCCATAAGTTTCAGTATATCCTCCGGATCCCAATTGCACCGGTTGATAAGCATTGCCATAGATTGCCTGCGAGGGCGAAGTACTGCTGCCACTATCTCCCAATCCTCCGGCTCCGCCGTGACTGGCTCCAGGATACTGCATAATACCACTGCCCGGTCCGTCTGAACCGAATCCCCGACCCGAGGCAGTTATCTCCGAGGCCGCATCGACGGTGATATTGTTGGCGGCTAAGGTTGAGCCAATTCCCGTCGTGCGATTTCCCACGACAGCCAAAGTCGCTCCGCCGGTCACAGAAATATTTCCACCAGCAAAAACGTCACCGTAAATAGCCACGCGGCAATTGCTACTCAAATTTAAATTATTCAAAGTCGAGGGCAGATCACTTGCCAACATAATCCCAGATGAACTTGAAGCGATGCTTTTGTTGCAATAAATATCATTCGGTGAAGACTTATAACGAAAAATAAAAGTGCCCGGATCGCCGTCAACACCTGCACCATTCCCACCGCTGACGTCGACGGTGCCCGAAAACAAAGTATTCGAGAGAATACCAATTCTGCCCCCACCCGCTCCGTCTCCGCCATTCGCGCCACCACCCGAAACATTTAAAGTTCCAGACCCCGTGATCGAATCCACATCCAAAAAAATACTTCCACCAGAACTTCCTCCAGGGGAGCCGTAACCCTGACTTCCAATCGCAGAGATTGTTCCAGTCAAAGAAAGCGCTGGAGATTTAATTTTGATGGCGCCTCCACCAGGAAACCCAGTGGTATTTACTCCTGAAGATCCCAGAGACATGGGTTCTAGTGCGTTTCCATAGACCAACGCCATGTAACCAGCCAGTACCTTGTTTCTGCCACCCAATCCTCCGTGGGCGGCACCCATACCATTCACTGATGGCAAACCCGGACCACCAAATGTATTTCCCGCGACAGAACCATATCCTTGAAGATTTGCAGAAAAAGTTCCGGTGACAGTGACAGAAGTTGTTGCATTAATAATAACGCCCGTTCCAGCCGACACATCACTTAATGCCGTCAATGTGCGCGTAGTATTAATAGTCAAAGAATTGATGTTATAGGTCCCGGAACTAAAAGAAACGTTTCCGTTGATAACAACATCGTCCGAGGCCGTAAAATCACTGGGACTTTTAGTTCCTGAAGTCACCGTCACTGTTGCGGCCTGAGAGGCCGAAAACATAAAAAAGATCAACGAGACGACAAAAATATGACCCACAACACATCCCATCTGCATTTCGACACTCGTTAAATTCTAATTTATTTAATGAGGTGAAAGGCAGACTCGCGCTCTGAGATCGTTGACAGCTGTAAACGTTTCAGGCGACGGTCAGGGAAACGGAGAGCACAGTACGTTGTCGTCTTTGAATGAGAAAAGGGAAGCTTTCGCTTCCCTTCACAAATGCATCAAAATTTAATTCAAGAACAGTGATCTATTTTGCAGCAGCCACGATCGCAGAAGCATCAACTTTATGCTTCTTGTATAGATCAAGGGCTGTGTAAGAGCTTTGGCCGAATTCGCCGTTTACGCCCAAAGACTTCACTTTGAATTCAACTTGTGCCTGCAACAATGAATGACAAAGCATTTGACCAAAACCACCGATCAATTGGTGATCTTCAACAGTCACCAAGCGACCGCCTGTTTTTGCCAATGCAGATTTCATCGTTTCAACATCTGGGTGATTTACTTTCACCACGTTTACAACCACTGAACCGATACCTTGAGCTTCCAAAGTTTTAGAAGCTTCCAAAGCTTGAAGAACCAAAGAACCTGTTGTTGCGATTGTCACTGTTTTCGCTTTACCGGCTGTTGTATCAGCCAATACTTGTGCTTTATTCAAATCGTATTTAGTGCCAGCAACGTAAGTCTTAGGGAAGTTTTCGCGACCCAAGAAGAAGATGGCGCTGTTAGGAACTTTTCCAGCTTTGCGATCATTCGCAAATTTTTCGATCACAGAGTAAACGATGCTGTCTGCTTCTTCACTGCAAGACAAAGAATAAACATCCACGTGAGGGATCGAAGAAACCATCGCCATGTAAGATAAAGCTTGGTGGGAAGCACCGTCAGCCGCGTCTTGGAATCCTGTGTGAGAGAATACCGCGATCACTGGAGCTTCAGATAAAGCACCCATCGTGATTGGCAAGGCACCCTTAGTTACACCGAACTGAGCAAAAGTATCCACAACTGGGATGTAACCCAATTTAGAAAGACCTGCCGCTGCAGAAACCATGTTGGATTCCGCAACACCTACGTCGAAAGAATCCGCTGGGAATTCTTTTCTGAATCCAGCAACACCTGTTGAACCCGGAAGATCTGAAGTTACGCTCAATACTGGAAAACCAGCTTTGCGAGCACGGATCAAAGCAGAAGATACACCGTTTTGAATTTTTTCGCCCGAGTCTTTAACTGCGTTGGCTTTGATGTCTGCTTCCCACTTGTTCAATTCTTCGATCCAAGTGTTGAACACAGCTGGCAACGCCTCGCCGTTATAGATTTCAGACAAGAACGCTGGAAGTTCTGAAGGACTTTTCAATGGGAAACCGTGAGCGCCCGAAGCGGACTCTGCCGTTTTCTTAGTTCCAATCCCTTTTACCGTTTTCGCGTGGATAGCAACTGGCACTTTAGGATTTGCTTTGGCTTTTTCAACAGCCGTTGAAATCGCGTCGTAGCACTTTTGCAAGTCATTGCCTTCAGGCAATGAGATCACATCCCAACCCAATGTTTTCAATGAAGCAAATGTGTGAGACATGGAGAAAGATTCATTATCAATACGACCAGAAAGTTTCGTGTTGTTATCGCTGATAACCATCACGAAAGGACCCATCTTACCGTGAGCGGCAAGGCCCGGGATCGCTGCAAAAGCTTCGCGTGCTTCACCCTCCATGCTGGCACCGTCAGAAATCGCCGTGATCGTCACACGGTTTTTACCAGACAAAGCCTCGCCCATTGCCAACCCTTGAGTTTGTGGAAGAGCAGATCCCAACGGACCGTTAGAAACGAAAACCCCCTCAGGGAAACAGTGAACTTCACCGTGACCAGTTAAACCTGATTCGATCGAACGGAATTTTTTAAGACTGTTCAAATTCAAACCTGCTGTCTGGTAGTTTGCTTTCAAAGCATACAAACCGTTTTCGCAGTGACCGGCGTCGTTCACAACGTGGAACAAATCATACCAAGGCTTATTTTCTTTTTGAGCCTGATCAAAAACAAGACCGTGCAATGCGGACATCAACTCTGCGAAAGCTGCAGGGCCGCCGTAGTGCGAAGCCGCGCCGCCAAGCACTGCATTCATGTCCATCAAGGACACAAGCGCACGCGTCGAGCGAGGATCAGCCACCGGAATGGATCTGCCGTCTTTGCTTTTAACAAAGCTTTTGAATTGAGGTTCTTGAGTCGGGTTGCCAGCCAATTTTGATTTGATTTGAATAGGTTCAGTCATAGAATATGTTCTACTTCCAGCGCAGAGGAACATCAAATGCAAAAGCTCTATGCACACAACATTCGCGATCTTTTAAAAGTAGAACTTCATCGTCACTTAGACTGCTCAGTGCGTTGGAGTACTTTGGTCGAATTGGCACCTCAAGTTGGCATCACACTGGCGCCGACTTCGCAGCAGCAAAAAGAGCAATTTTTGATTACCGAGCCCATGAATGATCTGGGAAGCGTGTTGAACAAGTTCCTTAACGCCCAGAAAGTCCTCGCCAGCGAAGAAATCCTGACTCGTATTGCTTATGAGGCCTGCGAAGATGCTTATAATGACGGCATTCGCCTGTTGGAGCTGCGTTACGCGCCGACTTTTATCGCAGAAGGCCACAGCTCCCTGACTTTTGAAAAGATCCATCAGGCATTGAATAATGGCATCAAGATGGCGCAACAGAAATTCGCCATCGCGGTGGGATTGATCTGCATCGTGCAACGAGTAAAACCCGTTGCAGTTGCGGAAAAAGTTGTGGATTTCGCGATAGACCACAAAGACAGCTTTATCGCTCTGGACTTGGCTGACAACGAAGAAGGCTTTGATCCGAAAGTATTTGCTCCACTTTTCCAAAAAGCGAAGAAAGCGGGCCTGCGTATCACCGTTCACTCGGGTGAGACGCCGAACGATCTAGCCGCCAGCTGGGTGAAAGATTCCGTGGAAATTCTGGGCGCGGAACGTATCGGTCATGGCATTCAGATCGTGCGCAATCCTGACATTTTAAACTTTATTCGCGATCGTAAAATTCCCTTGGAAATTTGCCCCATCAGTAACTATCTGACTCAGTCATTTAAAACTTACGAGGAACACCCTATTCGTCAGCTGTTAAACGCAGGCGTTTTAGTGACGGTAAATTCAGATGATCCTGGAATTTTTGCGACAAATCTAAGTGATGACTATGAAGTTCTTCATCGCGTGCATTCTTTCACAGCGGAAGATTTCAAGCGCTGCAATCAGATTGCCTTCGAGGCAAGTTTCATTCCGAAAACAGAAAAAGAAAAATTCAGAAAGGATTTTTTCTAATGGCCACTGACTGGAAAGCCATCGGTGAAGACATCCAGCACATGATGAGAGAAGACACAGCAGTTCGTGAGGTTCTGGCTTCAACCGGGGAACTCTTTCAAGGCTACTCCCCTGCGATGGAGAAAGTTCACTTAAAACATGCACAACATTTGAAAACCTTGATTGAAGAACACGGTTTTCCCACGATCGCGAAAGTTGGAAAAGATGCCGCCATCGATACGATGCGATTGATTTTGCACGCCATCAGTTGGCCCGAGTTCATGCGCTCGATGGAGGCGGTGACAGTGGACTTAGCCAAAACCGGAGAAGTTCCGAAAGACTATGTCGCACGCCTCGTGGATCGCATTCGTTTCTATGAAGGACGAAAACAAATCTACGGCACAAATGCGGACTGGGATGATAACGGAATATTGCGCGTCACTGATGTGGAAGATGAAAGCAAATTGAACGCACGCCGCGCCGAAATGGATTTACCTCCTCTGGAAAGCCTGGTGATCACGCCCTTGGATGGAGATTTTCATCCGGCTGATCCCAAGAAGCGTCACGAAGAATATGTGGCGTGGACTCTAAAAGTAGGATGGCGTACAGTCGCTGTGCCCTAGAAAAGGATGTGATATGGAAAAACAAACACTTCGCGATTTTTATCCACCGATTGAGCCCTATAACAAAGGCTTTTTAAAAGTATCTGATATTCATAATCTTTACTTTGAAGAAGTTGGTAATCCCGCAGGTAAACCGATCGTGTTCTTGCACGGTGGACCCGGTGGCGGTGTGGCTCCTGATCACCGTCGTTTCTTTGATCCAAAAACTTATCGCATTATCTTGTTCGATCAACGCGGTTCGGGCCAATCCACTCCTTGTGCTGAACTTCGTGAAAATACGACGTGGGATCTGGTCGCAGACACAGAACGAATTCGCGAACATTTGAAAATCGATAAATGGGTCGTCTTTGGCGGGAGCTGGGGTTCTACGCTGGCTTTGACTTACGCGATAAAACATCCTGAACGCGTGAAAGCCTTGGTTCTGCGCGGAATCTTTTTGTGCCGTCCTTCTGAGATTAAATGGTTTTATCAAGAAGGTGCATCGCAAATTTTCCCTGACGTATGGGATGAATATCTGAAAGTGATTCCTCAAAACGAACGCCACGACATGGTGACGGCATATTATAAACGCCTGACTCATGAAAATCGTGACGTGCGTTTGGAAGCTGCCAAAGCGTGGAGCAAATGGGAAGCCGCAACTTCTCGTTTGTATATTGATGCTCACGCAATCGAAGAGTTCGATGATCCCGATTCTGCATTAAGCTTTGCACGTATCGAGTGCCATTACTTCACAAACAATGCGTTCTTTGAAACCAACAACTGGATTTTGGAAAACGTAAATAAAATCCGCGGTATTCCAGCATGGATTGTTCAAGGTCGTTACGATGTGGTCTGCCCAGCAACTTCAGCGTGGGAACTTCACAAAGCTTGGCCGGAAGCCAAATTCCAAATCATCCCCGATTCGGGTCATGCGGCGGCCGAACCTGGCACCCGTTCCGCCCTGATCGAAGCCACAGACGCTTGTAGAACGCTTTAATTCGTTTTAACCGGTGGGAGGTGGTAAGATCGTGCAGATTTTACAACCTCCGGTGCCGGGAAATTGTTTCCCGCCCCTAATTTGATCTTTCAAATTCCGTGAACATCAGGTTATATGGCTCAACGCATCATTTATTTGATGGTGCCATTCCTGGGGGAAAATTGGGGTCTTTAAACCGCTGTTTCTTATTCCTAGCACTTTGCACTTTAAGTGCCTGCTCACAGGCGCTAAAGATGCCACTCTCCAAAAAGAAAACAGACTCTGCAATCATCGGTGGTGATGTCGTCACCAATCGTGATCTGACTTCCCAAAGCGTTGTCGGCGTTTTGATTCAAAACAAACTAACAGGTGATGTGGAAATTTGCAGTGGAACTCTTTTAAAAAACAACTTGGTTCTAACTGCTGCTCACTGTGTTTATGATACGAACGGCAGTCTTAGCATTTCAGTTATTTTCGATAACGTGATCAGCCCCACGGGCAATACCATCACCGCCATTCGCGCGGTCAACCGCACCGCAATTCCTGCTTGGTGGGGTGCTGAAACACATTTAGAAACGGACACCGGCGACATCGCCCTTCTTCAATATTCAGGCGCGACTCCTCAAGGCTACTCGGCGATCACTGCCTTAGCTTCAGAGGAAGACATCACCAATAATCAGCAAATTTTGATCGCTGGTTTTGGCGTAAATAAAGTCACAACGAAACCCATTGATGTAAATACATTCCCGGATTTGATTGGTGCCATCCAGGATGGTCAAGTCAGTTGTAAGGACTCGGTACGTTTGCAAGGCTGTGTGGAAATCAAGATGGAAGGCGCAGGGACTTTAAGACAAGCCACTTCCAAAATTAAAAACAGCCGTTATTCAAGCTCCGAAGTCGAAGTCGCTCCGCAATCTGGTAACACTTGCCATGGCGATTCCGGCGGACCGGCGTTCATCGTAAAAAATCATAAACTGTATCTGTGGGGAGTGGCGAATCGCTCCGCTAACAACAGTTTGACGGATTGCTCGACGAATTCAATTTATGCCAGCGTGCCTTTCTTTAGAGAGTGGCTGAACCTGGCGGCGGCAAAACTTAAAGAAGAAGCAGCGGCAGCAAAATAATTATGAAAAAATGCATCTCACTTTTGCTGAGTCTGTTATTGCTGAATGCCTGCCAACCTGAAAATCATGCCGCTGATTCCGATGTCGATGAAGTGACCGAAGAAATCGTCGGCGGCAGCGCCGTCTCCCGTGTGGATTCCATTTCTAAGCATCTGGTTTTTATTTACAGTAAAACAGATTCTTCCTATTGCACAGGCACGATCATTTCAGAAAATCTGATTTTAACAGCTGCTCATTGTATCAAAAATACTTCTGAAACCTTGGTTCTCGGCTTCGGCTTGGATCGCTCTAAAGGCACTATGCAAGTTCGAACAAGCAATGGCGCCGTCACCCATGGGGGTTATAAATCCGATCTGAGTGCGGAACGAAATGACGTTGGTTTGATTTCTTTTTCTGGGGGTTTGCCGGATGGCTTTGAACCCGCTCCCCTCGCAAACGCAAAAATATTCGCTAAAGTAAAATCCGAGATCGTCGCCGTTGGCTATGGCAGAGTAAAAGGTGTTCGTAATGTCTCCCCGTCAGACAGCGGCTCGGGTCGACTGCGTAAGGTGACTTTAAAAATTCAAACCAAGTCAGCAAACGGGAAAGCTTTTGAAGTCAGCCAACAAGATGGCCGTGGCATTTGCTATGGCGATTCCGGTGGTCCCGCGTTTATTAAATCCAACGGTCAGTATTATCTGGTCGGTGTGACTTCAGCAGTGCTTTGGTACAAACCGAAAGATTCAGTATATGACTTGTGCAAAGAGCACTCGATGTTTATGGATGTGAAGTTTTATAAACCGTGGATCAATGCTCAATCAGGACAGCTGCTGTAGGATCTGTTTGATTTTCTCGGCCACTTCGCGAGGACGATCAAACAGCACCCGATGAGAAGCATCCGGTGCGATATCAAAATCCAATCCCAATTCATGATGCATATTCTGCGACATCGAGACGAACTTCTCGTCTTTCTCTCCGACCATCCACATCACTTTTTGTCTGAGGGCGCTGAGGATATTGCGCATATTCTGTTGCTCCGCCAAGGACCAACGAGTCAGGGCAAGACTTAGGAATTCGCGGTTATAATCTTTTTCCAAACGAACCGGCTCACTGCCGCCACCAAAGACGGGCTGCGCGTTCCAGTTTCTCATGACCATATCCCAAGGAGCTTTCAAGAACTCTTCAGCCCAATAGGAATCACTTAACCAGCGCTGACGGCGCTGTTCGGAGCTTGGATCAAAATGTCGCAAATTATCATTAAAGCCAGGATTAGTGGAGATCAGTAAAGCTTTGAACCATTGAGTGGGATTTTGGGCAAGAGCCTGCAGAGCCAAACGGCCACCCAAGGAGTAACCGACAATCACATTGCGACCGGTGTTTTTGGTTTCGTCATAAACCCAGTCGTTAAAATTTTCTGCCCACTGATCAAAGCCATGAACCGAGTTGAGTTCTTCGTCTTTGAAATAATCTGGAGTATAGATACGCAGATTCGAAACCGGAGGAAGAGAAGCTTTCACCGCTTCCCAATCCGAGGGTCTGCCTAAGAATCCGTGTAAAAGAAAAAGGTTCACTCTTTCCAAAGGGTCTCTATTTCCTTCCAAAACTGCTGGGTTTCATTCCAATCAGGGACCATCTCAATCACTTGAAGATTATCCAGTTCTAAACTCGTAGGAACAGTATGCCACTTTTGATACGACCAATTCCACATTTTTGCCCACGATTCGAATGAAATTTCATGCTTATTCACGAAAATCTCTTTCTTGAACATCCGTGAGAAGATTTGGCCACCACCATTGTTGATCACAACTACTCGTAATTTCTGCGCTTCTAACTGAGAAGTTGCCCAAAGTGCCGAAAGATCATACATCGCCGTTAAATCCCCGACCAGACACCAGTTCGGTGTGTCGGTGTGTGCCCAACCGAGGAAAGTCGAGATCTGTCCGTCTATACCATTTGCTCCACGATTTGCAGCCACTCGCAATGGAGAGCTGTCCAAATCCGCACAGGAATCCCATTCGCGAATCGGCAAAGAGTTTCCAAGATAAACCGAGTGACCCTTCATATGTTTGGAGGCCGCATAAATCATCCCCTGTTCGGACTTTGGATATTTCTCCAGGAGGGACTTCATTTGTTGAGTGCGGGATTCATCTTCCATTGCGATCTGATAGTTCTCCCTGTGCACGGAGGTGAACTCCACCTGACTTAATAGATCCAACGACGGACAATGGCTCACAGGACGGCTCAGGCCTGTGTAGTGATTAAAACCCACTGAAAATACCGGAAGCTCGCGGTAACGGTCTTCCAGATCCCGCCACAGACGAACGGTGGGAATCCCTCCAATACGCAGAATGGAGTCGCAGGTTCCGGACTTTAAAAGTTTGTGGATCATTTGCTCGCCCGAGCGAATTTGCAGATCTTTTAAATCAGGATGTCCACGCAGACTGGAAATCCCTTCGGCGTACACCGGAGCTTTGTACTGTTTTAAAAAATCCAAAACAGTGCCGTAAGCCTTTTCTGGTAAAATTCCCACCAGCACCAAAGGTTTGTGCGTGTTTAAGAAATCTTCAAGCTGTTTCAACATACCCATTGGTAATTGACCAGGAAGTTTTGTTCTCTCCGAAGTTGCTGGCACTTTGATTTGCGGAACTGGTCCATCAATCAACGGCTCTTCGAAACAAACATTCACGTGAATTGGTTTTTTCCACGATAAACTTTTGAAAGACAAATGCGAATTTTCCGCATCGATATCCAATGCGACTTCGTTGTAGTAAGAAAAAATTCCGACCTGTTCAATCGTTTGCGGAGCACCTGAGCCGCGATAACGTTTCGGACGATCCGCCGTGATCATGATCAAAGGTAAAGAAGAATAAGTGCCTTCAACGGCTGCCGGCAAAAGTTCTGCAACCGCCGTTCCTGAAGTTGTGAAAATAGCGACCGGACGACGGTAACCAGCAATTCTGCCTAAGGCAAAGAAAGCGGCAGAGCGCTCCTCAAAGAAAGAATAAACCTTCAGGCTTTTGTTTTCGTCCAGGATGTGAACCAGCGGACTGTTGCGGGCTCCAGCACAAAGAATGAATTCGCGAACGCCGGTGTCCACCAGCTCCTGAATAACTTTTGCCGCCAATTCCATGTTTGTCATACGTTAAGCCCCAAAATCTTTCTTACTGACAGGCGTTTTTGAAAGAGTTCCCGCCACTCTCTGGAAAATTCACTAGCCGCCACGATGCCGCAACCAGAACCAATCATAGATTCGTTCGAACTCCACTGCAAATTCCGAATCGCCACAAGACACAGAGCCTCCTCTGCGCCGAAAAACGCAAACGGTGCTCCGTAACCACGGCGACCTTCCTGACCTGGCAGAGCCTTCATCCACTCGTAACCAGCGGCACGCGGTGCGACTCCCAATGCGGGGGTCGGATGAAGCTCCATCACCAGTTGGCGGAAGTCAGGTCGTTCGTTGCACTTCACCTGAAAATCAGTTTTCAAGTGATACAAAGTGGGCAATTCCAAAATCATCGGACCCTGGCTTTGCACATCTCCCCAAAGCTTTAAGCGCTGAGAGAGATCTTCAACCACCAGATGATGCTCTTGCATTTCTTTTTCATCAAGCAACAATGATTGGCGCTCAGCTTTGTCGCTCTTAGGGCAAGTGCCTGCAAGCGCCATCGTTTGCAAAAGGCCATGTTCGTAGCTGAAAAGTGTTTCGGGAGTCGCTCCCAAGATGCCTTGACTCTTTTGCCAAAAACCAAAGACGTACAAAGTCTCGGGTGCCGACAACAAATTCAAAATCAGCTGCGCACGTTCTGCGGCTGTCACGGTTTGCGATGCGCGCGCAAAGATCACCGGAACCGCTTTTTGAATTTCATTTTTTGCGATCTTTCCCTGAATCACTTCGAGGTCTTTTTGGAAGTCGGACTCTGCCGGTTCACTCCACTGGGCCTTACTTAGGGGCCCTTCGGGACGCGGGTTTGCGGTCAGATAGTTTTCAAGAAGGGATCGGAGTTCTTGGGTGCTCAAAGTGTTTTGGGCAGTTCCCCACCACAACGGGTGTGATTCCTGCTCATAGAAATCCGGGCAAAACACTGAAATCTCTGCACTATTGGCAGATTTTACAGGGCTAAAAGGACCCTCAATGAGAGTCCACTGCCCCTTATGGCGCAAGAGGGCCCCCGAGTCCAAAAAGTTTGTAATGCCTAGAGGCGATATGCTATGTTTGCGATCCACAGTGAGAGTTCGTAATATGGAAACGCAAACTATGCAAACAAGTCCCTCAACCCAAATCGTCAATGTTGGCGGGTTTAATATTGGGGGTCCCGAATTCACGGTCATCGCCGGTCCGTGCTCTATCGAAAGCCACGCTCAATTTCTAGAAACGGCTTCGGGTGTTAAGGCTTCTGGCGCGCACTTGCTTCGCGGCGGAATCTGGAAAATGCGTACATCACCAACAGCCTTCCAAGGTTTGGGAAATTCATCTTTCGACATCGTGAAAGACGTTTGCAAACAGCTCAACATGAGCTTGATCTCCGAAGTCACTGACATCCGTCAAATCGAAGAAGTTTATGACCTTGTGGAGTGTTTCCAAGTGGGTTCTCGCTCTATGCAGAACTACGAACTTTTGAAAGAGCTGGGCCGTCAAAACAAGCCAGTTTTATTGAAACGTGGTTTGGCTGCTTACATCGAAGAATGGGTTAAAGCCTCTGAATACGTGATCAAAGCTGGTAACAACAACGTGATCCTTTGTGAACGTGGTATCCGTACTTTTGAAACAGCAACTCGCAACACTCTGGATTTGAACGCTGTGGCGTTTGCTAAGAAAAATACAAATCTTCCAGTTATCGTGGATCCTTCTCATGCCGTGGGCATTCGCGCCTTGGTTCCGGATTTGGCCTACGCAGCTGCGGCTGTGGGCGCTGACGGTATCATTGTGGAAGTTCATCCTCGTCCGTCAGAGGCTCTTTCTGATGGCATGCAAGCCCTGACTTTGCAGGACTTCGAAATGATGATGAGAAAACTTGAAAGAATCCTAGTCGCTATCGATCGTCCTCTTCACAAGGTGACAGCACATGCACACTGAGAATCAAAAACACTCTCCAAATCCTGAAATCATTCGCAACATGTTCTCTAAAGTGGCTGCGAACTATGACAAAGGAAACAATGTGCTTTCCATGGGTGTTCACCACTTGTGGAGAAAAAAATTGGTTAAATATTCTGGCGCTAAATTGGGCGACAGAGTTTTGGATTGTGCGACAGGCACTGGCGACCTCGCGATTGAGTTCAAACAACAGGTGGGTTCTGCGGGTCAAGTCACAGGAACAGATTTCTGTGCCGAGATGTTGATCCCGGCTCCAGGCAAAGCGGCTCAGCGCGGTTTGGACATTAAGTTTGAACAAGCTGACGTGACTCAACTTCAGTACGCGGATGATTCTTTTGATATCTCTTCCATCTCTTTTGGTATTCGCAACGTGGGTAACCCGGTTAAAGGTTTAAGCGAGATGGCTCGTGTGACTAAATCTGGTGGCACGGTGATGGTTTTAGAATTCGGCCAAGTGAACATTCCGGTGTTCGGCGCGCTTTACAATTTCTACTCACAAAACATTCTTCCAAAAATCGGTGGCCTGGTGACAGGTCAAAAAGACGCTTATGAATACTTGCAAAAGTCTTCTGCGGCTTTCCCTTGCAAAGAAGGCTTTCTGGATTTGATGAAACAGACAGGGGCATTCTCCCACACAGAGTACATCACTTTGACGGGTGGCATTGCTTACATCTACAAAGGCACCGTTAAGTAAGCTCTTTCACACAACATAAAAGTCTGAAGTACAAGACAGAGAAGGCGTTCCACAAGGACGCCTTTTTTATTTTGTTTTCAAGTCCGCTTCAATTTGACTCCGACTTCAGTTCATTGAAAAGTAGTCAGCAACCTGATTCGAATAAAGGAGTCTCACATGAAATGGATGGCTTTGGTTTTGATGTTTGCGCTCGGTTCAACGGCAGTTGCCAGTGAACTATGTCCTTCGGCTGAAGATTACGAAGCGCAAGGCTGGGTTGTTCACAATCCAGACGACTTTGCGATACTGGAAAAGACTTTTGATACAATGCTAACTGCTGGTCAAAAAAGCGGTCAGATCATCGACGATTTGAGCGGTCATATGGTGACAGGTGATCTTGATAATAAAGAAATAATGCTCGCGGTGAAGTCATACGAAGACTTGCGCACACCAGATTTGGTTATGTACGGCGACCATGCAACATACACTCACATGGAAAATCAAGAGCGTGTTGAAATCCGTTGGTACAATGGGAAAAAGAATTTGGTGATCAATCCCAAATACATCAAATGCATCACAGGACAGCCGCCAGTGGCTGAAAACGTGATTCTATAAGCTCTCCACCCGGGGTAGTAAGAAGGCTGAGGGATCCTCGGCCTTTTTTATTAGTACACTCACATACGAATGAAAAATCGCGAGATATGATCTTTATCATATAGTGTTCCGAGGACTTTCCGACAAGGATGTTGAAACAAACCCGTGAGGTACACGATGTCGGAAAATTTCTTTAAATGGGACAAAGAGCGTTTAACTACACATGTAGATGCCATGGATAACGAGCATAAAAAATTGATCGATATCATGAATCGTCTTTACGATCGCTACGAAGCGAAAGCAACGAAACCAGAATTGCAATCCATCGTTCGTGAATTGGCATCTTGGACAGTCACTCACTTTGAACACGAAGAAAAGTTTTTCGATACTTTGGATTATTCCCAAGCTTCGGTTCACAAGAAAATCCACAAAGATTTGATCGAGCGCCTAAAAGGCCATGCAGCGGAGTTTGATAAAACCGGAACATTGACTCCGGCCTTCTTTCAATTCCTGAAAACGTGGCTGACAGCGCATATTATGGGGATTGATACCAAGTATGGTGTGATCGCTGCGCAGAAGTCCGCTTAAACAAAAAAGGCTGAGAGTGGTCTCCAGCCAGTCTGAACTCCGGCTCGCGCCGGAGTACTTTTATAGAATCTTTAAGATCCGCTTAAACGAGTGGAGAAATCCAGTTCATGGAATCTTT
This sequence comes from Bdellovibrio sp. HCB185ZH, assembly GCF_047302455.1. Lineage (GTDB taxonomy): Bacteria > Bdellovibrionota > Bdellovibrionia > Bdellovibrionales > Bdellovibrionaceae > Bdellovibrio. The sequence goes on along the minus strand of NZ_CP178624.1, from coordinate 2,851,939 downwards.
CACTGTGCCCTTTTGAATCCCGGTGATTTCGTTGTAAAGCTCAGTGCTCAATGGACCAGTTTCGTTGCCGTTGATCATCCAGTCTTTTTCGTTGTAGTGAATCACGCCGATCGGCGAAATCACGGCCGCAGTTCCTGTACCGAAGGCTTCCTTCAACTCGCCTTTTTCCAGGCGCTCAATCACTTCTGTGATGGTGATACGTCTTTCGACGATCGGAAGATTTTTACTTTTCAAAACTTGGATGATTGCATCGCGAGTTCCGCCGGACAAGATGCTGCCGTTTAATGCCGGAGTTACGATCTCGTTATTGAAAACAAAGAACGCATTCATTGTACCGACTTCTTCAATACCCAAACGTTCCACATCCAACCACAAAACTTGAGCATAACCCTTTTGTTTCGCCTCCAAAGCCGCTTTCAAGCTGGATGCATAGTTCGCACCCGCTTTCACGGCGCCCAAACCACCCGGAGCTGCACGAAGATATTTTTCTTCCGTCCAGATTTTCACGGGTTTTGCACCCTCAGCGTAGTAAGAACCCACAGGGGACAATAAAATAAAGAATGTGGTTTCGCGAGAAGGACGAACCCCCAGGAACGCTTCAGTCCCGATCAATGTGGGACGGATGTACAAAGATGTGTTCGGACCATGAGGAATCCAACGCTCATCCACTTTCGTCAATTCATGCAAACCTTGCATGAAAAGTTCCATCGGCGGCGCTTGCAAACACATGCGTTCTGCACCCTCAGCCAGACGATTGTAATTAAATTCAGGGCGGAAGAAGACAACCTTGCCATCGTTTTGACGGAAAGCCTTCATACCTTCGAAAAGTGCCTGACCGTAATGAAATACCGATGCCCCTGGGTCCACTGAAATAGGGCCATAGGGAACGATCGAAGCCTCATACCAGCCTTTGCCTTCAGCGTACTTCGCCACAAACATGTGGTCAGTGAAGTACTGACCAAAACCAAGTTGATCAGACGGAGGAAGAGCCTTCGGGGAAGTCACGAGTGTTGTCGAGATATTTGTCATGAGACTGTGGTACCTAATTTCGACCCGCGGGTCAAACCGCAGTGCCCGTGAAATGCAATTGTGGCAGTTTTTTCTATGCGAGCATCACTAAGAAATATGGGCTTGGTCCTACTAAGGGAGCCATTCCACCCATCACGTCCAGTTGGCGCCGACTCATAGTCACATCTTGGCTTTGTGTTTGGGGTTCAGGTGGTTTTGGTGGCGGAATTTTCGGCTGTTCTCGAGTGGGACAACCCGATAGAACCAGAGCCGCTAAAAAAAGGAGGAGATAACGCCGTTTCATGGCTTTATTCTCCTCCCAGTAAATAAGAATTTGTACATATTTGGAGCTGTTTTTTAATAGCCCCAATTACGTTTTTAGTAATGCCAAGGGAACTTAGAGAAATCTCTCTCACGCTTCTCGACGAAAGCTCCACGGCCTTCGACTGCTTCTTCAGTACCGTAAGCCAGTCGAGTGGCCTCGCCCGCAAACAATTGCTGGCCCACCAGACCATCATCGATCATGTTAAATCCAAATTTCAACATACGCATGGCTGTCGGACTTTTCGTGTTCATTTCTGCAGCCCATTCCAATGCGACCTTCTCAAGATCTTTGTGAGGAATCACGGCGTTGACCATGCCCATTTTAAAAGCTTCTTGAGCAGAGTAATTGCGCCCTAAGAAGAAAATCTCGCGGGCACGTTTTTGACCTACCATGCGTGCAAGGTATGCTGAACCGTAACCGCTGTCGAAACTTGCAACATCTGGATCGGTTTGTTTAAAGATTGCGTGTTCTTTACTTGCAAGCGTCAAGTCGCAAACAACATGCAAAGAGTGACCGCCACCGACTGCCCAACCCGGAACAACGGCAACAACAATTTTAGGCATGAAGCGAATCAAACGCTGAACTTCCAGAATATGTAAACGACCCAAACGAGCCAAATCCGCTTTACCCGAAGCTTCTTTGTCTTCGTATTTGTACCCATCTTTACCGCGGATGCGCTGGTCACCACCAGAACAGAACGCCCAACCCGCATCCTTAGGGGAAGGTCCATTGCCTGTGATTAATACGACTCCCACATCAGGAGTGATGCGTGCATGCTCCAAGGCCATGTACAATTCGTCCACAGTTTGTGGGCGGAAAGCATTGCGAACTTCTGGGCGGTTGAAGGCGATACGAACCGTGCCCTGATTTTTGGCGCGGTGATAAGTGATGTCTTTAAAATTAAAACCAGGTACTTCAGTCCACCATTCAGGTGTAAAAATATCGGAAACCATTTATTCCTCCGGAGGCGTTTTACAGTTTGTCTGTTTTAGCCCACAGGTAATGGTCTGCCAATACCAGCCATGTCATGGCCTCCAGGACTGGAATTGCGCGAGTTACAATACAAGGATCATGACGTCCTTTTTTTGCCACATCCAAAATAGAGCTGGTTGGCTTAAATGAAACTCGTAACAAAATGTCATCTCCCGTAGAAATACCTCCGCGGATTCCCCCGTAAACGTCCTGAGAGCCCTGATGGAACTCAGTTCCCTGAACATCGGCAGAGTCAAAACCCAAACCCAGCTCAAATCCATTCGCAGCACCTACGCTCATGAAAGCCATGGCAAGGTCTGACTTTAACTTATGAAATACAGGCTGACCCAAATGCGCGGGCGGAGCTTGAATCAAAATTTCTGCAATCCCGCCATAGCTGTCGCCGTTTTCTTGAGCTTTCTTTAAAAGCTCGGCGACCTTTTGATCGTCTTTGGAAGGAAAGCGTGCCTGATAAGAATCAACGTCGACGTTGGCAACGTTTTTACGATCGGCATCTGGCAATTGCATAGGACCAATCTGTGAGGCGTAACCAATGACTTTGGTGCTAGCACTGACTTTACTCATCAACATTTTTGCAACGGCGCCTGCCATCACACGGGAAACCGTTTCACGTCCCGAGGAACGGCCGCCACCTCTGTGATCACTGTGACCGAATTTATTTTTCCATACATCATCCGCGTGACCCGCACGTGGAGAGTTTTGAATTTTTGAATAGTCCTGAGAGCGCGCATCTTGATTACGTACGATGATTGCGATGGGAGTGCCCAAAGTTTTGCCCTCAAAGACGCCACTTAAAACTTCTGGAACATCGCTTTCCTGACGGCCGGAAACAATTTGCCTTGATCCATGATGGCCGGGACGACGTCTTTCCAATTCACGAGTCAAAACACCCGCATCGAAATGAACTCCCGCGGGACAGCCATCAATCAAAACGCCCAAGGCCGTCCCATGACTTTCACCAAATGATGACATCGTAAAGCGGGATCCAAATTGATTTGCTGAACTCATGCTTTTTCCTCACACTCTTTCCAGAAAACTCGTTGTAGCTGAGCCTGGGCAATAAACATTTTCAAACCGGATTCATAGTTGGCGCCACAAAGTTGCGCATACTCCCTGCCGACGGAATCTTCTTTGTAATTCAGATCAAAAATCATCGCAGGTTTCCAATCCGTGGGCGGCATATAGGTGTCATCCACACGCGGAGCAGCCCAAACAATCACTTTAGGAACAAAATCAGCAGAGGCTTTGGAACCATCCCGCGGCTCCCCCGTGCGAGCAGAATAGTAGCTTGCATGGGGCAGAACTTTTTCAATCATAGGCAGCGTGCCACCGCCGCCCCACACGACGATTTCTTTTTGCAAAGGTGCAAGCATCCCAACACCTTCAATCAACTCGACAAAACCAGCTTCATCGGTCGAGGTTCCCTGCCACTTCACTTGTTTTTTATTATAATACAATGTGTTCACTGCATTCAGCGTCGGGTGCTGACACCATTTCGCAGCGGGTTCTTTGTGAGGAGCGGTGACAGCGGCGTATTGCAAACCCATCTCTTGCAAGACAGGCATGGCTTGATCCCACTCGTCGCGGGAAATACGAATCGCAAAAACGGGGATATTTCTTTGAGTGAAAAAATCAGAATGTTCTACGGGGGTAAAGCTGTGAACGACAGGGTCACCCAAGACCGCTGCAAAATTTGAAGACTTTGCGGGTGTCATCATCCACTGAAACAAGCTCGGCTGATCGCCCGCACTTCCTTCACCTTCGCGCCAAAAGTTAATCAGCTGCTGTCCTTTTTGACGAAGTCGATACCAAGTCCAGCGACCATCTGTTGATCGTGGAAGAAAGCTGCGCGTGTCCTCTTGTTCTTGTTGCCACTGATGCAAACGGGACAGATCTTTAAAGTTTTCAATCAAGGGAGCAAATTTTAGATAGGCCACTTCGGATTCCAATTTCTGCAAATCCAGGAAGTGCGCGCTTTCGTGTGCGGAAAGAATGATTTTTTCCTTCGGAATGTTTTCTAAAACATCTGTGGGCGCACCCAGCTCTAACGGCCAATCGATCCAAGTCGCTTTATTTAAAATATGCTGTGCCTTTTCAGACTTCCACCAATCGGTGCGATCTTTGGCTGCACGGAAAGAGTATATAAATTTATCCTGCGGGAATTCTGCTATGAATTGCAGGATGTTTTCCTCACTTAAGAAATCATCACGCAATTCAAAATATTCAACTCCACGCCCGGCATAGCGCTCTTTGAGTAAAGGCAGTCTGTGGGATTTTTCAAAAGCTGAAGCAAGCACCGTTACTCCCCCGCCAATATTTTGTAATTGGTGAGAAAGGATTCGGCGCTCAAGATTTAAAACCTGATGGTGATGTTCGAAAATACCTTCAGGCATTAAGTACACTTCGTCGGCGACGGCTTGATAGCGCACTTCACGGGGACTTGCGCGTTTGATGAACTCCTGTAATGGCGTCATGTCGGGATTCAAACGAGGACGATTCAAAAAAATCCGTCCATCCAAGTCCGTCTGTCTTTTGACCCAAAGAACGTGAAGATCATTGGGAATGATGCTGACATCAAAACCCGCGCCTAAAACCAGAAAGATATCCTTATACGGTTTTTGCAAAACCTCTAAGAACATCTGCCTTTCCATTTCACGGAAATAGGCCTCTCCGTGCTCCATGAAAAGTTCACGGATGGTTTTACCGATGCGTTTTTCAATCTCATCATCAAGGTCCAAGTAAGCGACATCTGGGTTTTGCATGGTCAAGTTCATGCGCTTAATAAGTTCGGTTTTGCCAGTGCCACGATGTCCGATGATTAAAGTGATCATGGCTTGATTCCGATCATATCCCAGAATTCCGGGAAACTTTTATTGATCGCTTCAGGATGTTGTATCTGAATTTCATGCCCCATCAACTTCATCAAAACGGCCGCCATCACCATGCGATGATCTTCGTCGGGATTAAAGACAATACCTTTTTTTAAAACCTGATTAGGATTCCCGTGAATGATCATGCCGTCTTCCAGGACTTCGTGCTGAATTCCCAACAGATTAAACAGATCAGCTACCTTGGCAATGCGATTGGATTCTTTCGCCACCAAGTGCGGGGCGCCATGAAGTTTGGAAACGCCCTCAGCAAAACTGCAGACCACGGCAAGCACAGGGAAAAGATCGGGACATTGAAACAAATTCCAATCCACCGCACGAAGGTGTTTGGGTTTATTTATGGTGAGAGTTCTGCCCTCAAGCGCAACTCCCACCCCCATTTTCTTAAAGATATCTACAAAGACTTTGTCAGGTTGCTCGGTTACTTCAGGGAAGTTTTCAATAACAGAAGTTCCCGCCAGGGCGCCGGCTGAAGCCATCGTAAACATCGAGCTCATGTCTGCTTCAACTTCATAGGATAACTTTTCCAGACGCTGTTCCGCAGGCACCAAAAAGCCTGTGGGAGTTTGCTTGATTCGCAAGCCCATCTTTTTAAGCATTTCTAACGTCAGTAAAAAATAACTTTCAGAAACTTTGCTACCGACCAATTCAAAATCCAGATCGAAACTTAAAAGCCAGGAATTAAGGATCAAAGCGGAGGCGTATTGGGAAGACTCGGTCGTGTCGACTTTTATCGGCACTCCTCTAAATTTCTTCCAGCCTTCACTGACGATATGCATTTCATTTTTTTTGATCTGCGCCTGAACACCCAGTTGACGAAGCAGATCAATCAATCCTTTTTGAGGGCGAGACATCAAACGCGGGCTGCCTTTCAGAACATGCACGCCACGAATGCGCGAAGCCCTTAGTGCCATAAAGCGAAAAGTTGTTCCGCCCTCTCCACAATCAATGCGGCTGTTTGCTTTCAGACCCTTAAGGCCTTCACGCATAAAGCGCACATCATCACATCCCGCAAAGCCGTGTAGATCCAAAACCGGGAAATAGCTTTGAACAATCAAAGCACGATTGAAAACAGATTTGGAACTCGGGATGCTTCCTTGAAAGTGGAACTTAGCCATGAAGCTCCTCTTCACGCTGGCGACAGATTTCGATCAGAAGATCATCCACGCCCACTTCTTGAATAACGGTTTTTCCAGGTTTTTGTACGAAAACAAAACGCAAAGTGGCTGCTTTGGTTTTCTTTTTATCGCTTAAAAGCAAACGACGATATTCATTCAGGTCACTGCTTTTAATGGAAATCAAATCATCGCGCAGCGGTGACAATAGGAATCCCATGATGGGTTCTGAATAAATTTTTTCAGCCTCAGAGGCTTTCATGATTTTCTTTTGCACGCTAAAGCGCAAGGCAAAATCCAACCCGTAATTAATAGCAATTCCATGAGGCAATTCGTAATAGCTTTCCAAAACATGACCAACAGTGTGGCCCAGATTCAGAACATGACGGATGCCTTTTTTCTCTTGGGGATCTTTGGCGACAACTTTGTATTTGGCCTTAACAGCCGACTCCAGATGCTTCCACAATGTTTTGGAATTCACCTGGCGTTCTTTGGCCAAAGAGCTCCACAATTTTCCGCCCTCGATCAGGGCGATCTTTACCAGCTCTCCGAAACCTTCATAGGCACGGGCTTCGGGTTGGGACATCAGCACGGAGCGAACCATCAGGATTTGCTCTGCAGGATAGAATGTACCGATTTGATTTTTTGCGCCACCCACATTCAGCGCCGTTTTTCCACCGTGTGCTGAATCAATCGCAGCAAGCCATGTGGAAGGAATATGGATCAAACGCACGCCGCGCTTTAAAACACTTGCCACAAAACCACCAAAGTCCCCGAGGCTGCCACCACCCACGACAACGATCGTAAGTTTTTTCACAGACGTTTGCTCTGTTAATTTGGTGATCGCTTTGATGTGACGAGGGAATTGTTCGATATCTTTTAAATGCTCGCCCGCTTTCACCGCATATTTCAGGGTGATTTGCTGGGACCATTTTTTAAAGACCGGAGATTTTTGCGCAAGGATCTGATCATAAATCAGAAGAAGTTCTTCCCCCAATTTTTTAACTGGAGGAAGTTCATTCGAAAAGACAAGCGTGCTTTGAGATTTCATCAATGCTTACTTTTGCTCTGCGTATTCAGCTTTAGCTTTTGCATAAGAATCAGAAATTGAATCCCAAGCTTTGCTCATGCCATCTTTCATGTGGTTCCATGCTTTGCCGGAGCTCTTTTTAAGTTTGGAAAGATCTTGGGACATGCTTTCTTGTTTTTTCTCAAGAGCGGCAATGTGTTGGTTCATTTCTTTTTTAGCTTCGCCAGTTTTGTCTGCAGCAGCTTTTTTTAGTTCTGCAGTTTCTTTTTTCATTTCAGCAAGTTTTGCTTCCATGTCTTTTTGGAAGGCGTCTTTTTGTTCTTTAGAGTAGTTCGCTGCGGAAGTCGCGGCGTCAGAAGTTTTTTGTTTTACTTCTTCAGCAGTTGTTGCGAAGGCTGGTTGAAATGCAGTCAGAGCGATCAAAAGTGCAAATACGGATTTCATAATGGTCTCCTTAGTTCAAGGAGACCAGTTTACATGCCCTAGAGGCTCCAGTCCACAGGCTCTTTGCCCTTGGACTTCAGATACTCATTCGCTTTTGAGAAGGGCTTTGTTCCAAAAAAGCCGCGATGTGCCGACAGAGGTGAGGGATGAACAGATTCAATAACGAAGTGTTTTTTGCGGTCAACGAAGGCCGCTTTCTTTTGGGCATAGGCGCCCCACAAGATGAAAACAATGTTTTCTTTTTCTTCATTCAATACGTGAATGATCTTGTCTGTGAATTCTTCCCAGCCTTTACCTGCGTGCGCAGCAGCTTTTCCATCCTCGACAGTCAAAACAGCGTTCAGCAAAAGCACTCCATGCTCAGCCCAGTTAATAAGGGAACCACTTTTCGGAATTTCAATTCCCATGTCAGATTTAAGTTCTTTAAAGATGTTTAACAACGAGGGAGGAAAACGTACACCATCACGCACTGAGAAACACAGTCCATGCGCCTGACCCGGCCCGTGATAGGGATCTTGACCGACGATAACGACTTTTACTTTATCAAGCGGTGTCAAATTCAGCGCCGCAAAGTATTCATCACCCTGAGGATAAATTGTTTTTCCAGCCTTGGACTCCTTCTGCAAAAATGCCGTGAGACTTTTCATGGAGTCTTTTTCGAACTCTGCCGCAAGTTTTGCTTTCCAGCTTGGGTGTAATTCAATTTTATGTTTGGTATTAGATAAATTTTCGATTTTGTCGTCCGTCTCAGAATGATACTCGTCAATAGTCCAGTTTCGCGATTCTAATTCAAACCTATTGGTTTTCAAATTATTTTTCATGCCGACGTTAACTTGACCAGACAAATCTAAGCCTCATTGTTAAACTAGTTATAAGGAAAAGGAGGCCCGCCTATGACGAACCTTCCAAACCCCACCATTCAACTTATTGAGGAGAATCCAGAAGTTAAGTCCTTTATCTATCAACAGATAGCGGAATTTGACGGCTTTGTTACTCCTGAAACTGTGGTCACCGTCGTGGCCCGAAATCCGAAGAAACTCGCGCTTCAGTATGAAACGGAAGGCAAGGAATTCAATCGTCGCGATTTGAGCAAGCTCTATCGTATTGCGATTGTTCTATCGGATGGCGAAGCCAAGGTAGAGGCCGAGGGTGTGCATCAAGACATCTATCTCGCGATCAAACTGGCAAAAGACAATCTGATGTTGAAGCTGGTTGAGATTCAAGACTCCGTGGTGAGTCACCAAGATCGCTTGGTGGAGATCAATCACTACCTTCAGCATCCAACGCTGCACTAAAACTAAATTCAAAAATAAAAAAGGCTCCGTGAAGGAGCCTTTTTTATCTGTCGAATTTCTAAATCTTATTTTCCAACTTCGAACGCGAGAGGCAGATACTTGCTGGAGCTTGTCGCCGAAGATGTGTTCGCTGCTTTTCTTGCTGCATCCAACTTCACCAGAGTCCCGATGATGTCTTGCAGCTGATCAAACGGTGCCAGGTTCGGTGGAAGATTTTCTTTCAGCTCCATCGTTAAAACTGGAGTGCTTCTTTCCATCCACATGTAGCGACCAAGACTGCCCGGATAGTTTCCTAAACTTTTCCACGGCAAGTAATCAAACTTTGGCGGTGGAGAAAATTTCGGACCGTCGAAATCCAAAACTTTTAGTGGCGTGTGCACCGACACGATGAAATCAGGTTTGAAATCATCGATGTGATGAAGAGCACATTTCGTTTCAGGCTCGCTGCCGCCTTCTTTGCCTGGAAAACGACGAGGATTTTCACTTGTCGTTTTTTTCCAAGAGGCAATTGCACCGGCATCCCAATCTTTTGTTGGGAAGTTGCGATTCACGTCGATCTTGTTCGCGTTCGTGCGGGTTTTGTATTTCACACCATCAGGATTTAGAACGGGAACGACTCTCCACGTATTCCTTGGAGCAATACTTTCCAAACGTTCCATCCAGTAACGTCCGACTGTTCCCGCATGTGTTTCATCACCATGAATCAGACTGATGACCAAGATGCGTTTTGCACCCGTATCAGTAGCTGTTTTGTCATAGTGATAAATAGGACGGCCCTCAACGCTTACGCATTGCGGATCCATTGTCACTTTGGCACAAGCTTGCTGCAAAAGTTTGTCATCCCACGCGCCTGGGAATTTTTTAAGATCATTCACGCAGGTCTGATCAAGGTTTGTAAACTCCGCATGCGCTGCGGATACCCCTGCGAGTGAACAAATCAAACTTACTATTAGGTAACGAAGTGGCTTCATCATTTCTATCTATTATCCCACGTCTTTAAATTCTCTCAAGATGAGAAAATGCCTTTTTTCGATCCAATCTGAGAATCGCTATAAAACGACTAAAGTCTTATAGCCATTCGTCCGTAATGTAAAAGGTGATGTTTTTAGCACTCATGTTGTAGTTTTAGGAGGAAGGTATGGTTAATAAAGGTGGTTTTAGTTTTGTCGCGATGTTGGTGATAAATCCCGTCGTGATACTCTTCTACCAAAACTGCTCGATGAGCCCAATAAGTCACGCGCAGAATTCTCCTCCTAAAGTGATCGAGCGTAAAGTCGCTTCTGAGGTAAAACCTATCGTCGCTGAGGTAAAAGCGACGTGCGATACCAAGAAAAAAGACTGCCTGACCGTTAAGGAATAGTCCTTCTTCGTAAAAAATGATGTTGTTGTCCAAAGCCCCGGCGCATTAAAACGCTGGGGCTTTTCTTTTTGGGAATTGCGCGGTGCTGAAAACAAAAACTGGACCTTTTTCCTTTTGACTTACATATTATTTACACTGTAAGTTAATATGTAAGTTATGACAAAGAAATTGCCCCTCCCATCACTGACACCTAAAGAAAAATCCGTTCTCGAGTACATCGAGGCGCACATCTTAAGTTCAGGTATTTCTCCGTCATATCAAGAAATTAAGGATCACTTCGGTCTAGCATCGTTCAATTCGGTTCAGAATTATTTGAAGCAATTAACGACTAAGGGGTACATCACGAACCCTGTTAATCAGAAGAGAGCCATCCAAGTGCTTCATTCAGCGTCTGCTGTTCAGGATCACTTGCAAGCAAAAGTCTCGACGACGACGGGATCTCATCGCACTAAGCTCCTCCAGGCTCGTGACGAGATCCTGTCCCTTCCCCTTCTCGGGAAAGTGGCTGCGGGACAACCTATTGAAAACTTCAAACATGATGAGTTCGTAGATGTTCCGCCTTCTATGGTGCGAAATCCTTCCAAGTCTTTCGCTTTGAAAGTACAGGGCGATTCCATGATCGATGACGGAATCTTTGATGAAGACATCATCCTAGTTCAAGAGCAGAAATCTGCCGGCAATGGCGACATCGTCGTTGCAACCGTCGATAACGAAGCGACGGTAAAACGTATTTACCTTCGCGCTCGTCCCGACAGTGGCAACTCGAATAAGCAAGTTGAACTGCGTCCATCCAATTCCACAATGAAATCCATGTGGTTCTCACCTGATCAAGTTGAGATTCGCGGGATTGTCGTGGGTTTGATTCGCAAATTCTAATCTCAAAATCATACGATTAGATTCTTTCAGATGGTCCTGCTTTGTCCTCAGTCTGGTTCCGTGGAGTGGGTCTTGCGTGTCTCCTAAGCTCCTTCCATAATGTTAAGAAACAGCTTAACCGGGACGTTCAATGAAATCAGTGTTTAGCAGCTTGCTAGTGATGGCTATGATGGCCTTTGTTCAACCTTCGATAGCCAAATCCAAAAAGAAATCCGCAAAAAAAGATTCCACCGCAGCATCCGCACCAGCTCCTGAGGCAACGCCAGCACCGTCAGCGACACCTGCTGTGACGCCAACACCCTCTGCGACTGCTGCAGAAACTCCAAAAGCTGAAGCCAAAGAATCTGACGATTACACTCGCCCTGTCTTTTTCGCAGTCGAAGAACCGGATGTGAAAGTAAAAAATCCAACCGTGTCCTATGATTTGAAATCTGATAAAGGTCGCTCTTTAAAAATTGCAGACTTTGTTTTCAATAACGATTCCCTGCGCGCTTCGATCGAAGAAAAAAATCTGCGCATCACTTGGGACACGATGATTATACCAACGGGTGATCTTTCGATCATCGATAGTTATGGTAAAGAATTATGGAAAGTCACACTGGATAAATCCGGCGATTGGAAATTCTCTGACTTTAAAAGTGAAAAAGCACCCAAGTGGCAATCAGGTAATCACTTCCGCTTCTGCCTAAGATCTGAAAGCGGCAAAGGCTTCACTGCGATGTGCACACAAAACTATGGTGTCGAGATCAAAGACGACTTGATCACCCTTGATTACACGAAATCTGAAACTGCTCCCCGTGTAATTGCCCTGAACGAAGAACGTAAAAATATGAAAGACGATATCGAAGTTGCAGTGGGAGCTCCCGTTGGGTTCTTGGCGACTTTGAAATCAGGCGCGACGTATGAATTCATGTCAGAGCCGATCGCCTTGGATCTGAAGGACTTTATCGAGAGCGAACAAAAAGGAAATGTGACGTTCAAAGGTGCATTGCCTGCTCCGATTGGCGACACGAAAATTATTCCAGGAATTGAATACGGTTCTGTGACCAAGGCTTTTGGATTTCAAAAATCAATCGCGGAACCCATCGACCTTTGGCAAATTGATGTGCCATTAAAAAATTCTCGCCTGCATTTCCACGGAAAATACGGCGGAGTATTTACTTATAATCTGGAAATCAAAAACTATCCGAAAATTAAGGATCGCTTGTTCCTTCACAAAAATGCCTTGAAGGGAACTTACAATTCCAAAGATCAAGTCAAAGTGAAAGTGGACAAAGACTCTAAGGTTGAAGGCTTAGTCCCTGTGAACGAGAAAGACAAAGACTCTGACTTAAGAATTTGGAAATTTGAAACCGGCGAAAAATATGCGCTGAACAAACCACAGTTGCTTTTGACTGAAGGCGAAGCTGGAAAAAGCGAACCGCACAAAGCCTATATCGAAATCTATCGTGGCGGGTCTGGCGAGGCGAGCTTGCGCCTCAGCGGTATTTCCACGACAGCGGGCGGCTCAACCTTTATTGGTGAGGCCCACTTGCAGTATTGGTTTAATGACCTTTTCGGCTGGCAGAATAATTACCTCTCGAAACAACGCTGGGGTGTTTCTGCGAAATACTTTACGACGTTAGCTGACGTTGATGCCCAAAGAGAAAATGGCGGCACTGAAAAAGTGAGCCTGTCTTCCACAGAGGTCGATTTGCGCTATCGTTTTGCACAAGGTTTGTGGGAGCGCGATGAAACTGTCGGCGCGATCGCAGCCTATGAAGCTCTTTCCGTAGGTGAACAAAAAGCGAATAAGATCGGGGTCGGTCTGTTCTGGGCTCGTTCGATGCCAAAAACATTTGATAACTGGTTAAACAAACTGTCTTTCTTAAACCATCCAAAATACGTAGACATGGAATTCATCCAATTCGTTAGTTCCACTGACAGCGGCACGAAAATGGGGAATGACTTCTTGTTGAACTTCCATGGAAAAATCCTGTTCACGAATACATTCTTTGGAGAGCTGGGTTTCGGTTTGAAAAAGTATGACTTCACGAAAGCTGACGACTCCGGAGCGAGCCTTTCCAGCTTCTACGGCACGATCGGCGCCGGTGTTGATTTCTAATAGATCACAGACAATTTAAGAAAAAAAAGGGAGCTTCTGGGCTCCCTTTTTTTTCTTTGTATCTGCTCCACTCGCCACGCTGTTCACAATTAATTCCCATAAAGAGAACAACACTTCGATTTTGCAATGCTCCCAAATTGACTGACTCCAAAATCGACAGCAAATTTGTCGCATGTCTGAAAAAGAAAAAACTCCAGCTAAATATGCCGAAGTTGCCGAATTTCTGAATTCTATCTTAAATACCAAACGCGCCAAGAATCCTAAGTATTCCATGCGTGCCTTTGCGAGGGATTTAAAAACCTCACCCGGCCGCATCTCCGCGATTCTGGCGGGACATGCGTTGCCCGGCAAAATCGTCAGAAAAAGAATTTTGTCGGTTTTAGACCTCACTCCAGAAAAAGCTTCCAAACTGGAATTTCTGATCGGCAAATCTTTGTTTGAAAGAAAAGCTCTTGATGGGATTTTCCAAATGACGGAAGAAGTTCAAACCTTTCTTCCTGAGTGGCATCATTTTGCGATCTTGAATCTACTGGAAAACTCAGATTTTAAAAACGATGCTAACTGGATTTCTAAACGTCTGCACCTTAGTGAGTCAGTGGTGATCGAGTCCATCAAAAAACTTATTCTGGTGGGGCTTGCAAAAGAGGAAGATGGAAAGCTTGTCCCTACTCACGCCAACATTACTTCCACACATGATATCCCTTCGCACGCTTTAAGAAACTATCATCGTCAGATGATTACGAAATCTTTGGAATCATTGGACAGTGTTCCGCTGGAAGTGCGTGATGTGTCGGCATTAATTGTGGCCACCAATCCTCGCCAACTTTATAAAGCGAAACTTCTAACCAAACAATACCGCCAAGACTTGATCAAATTACTGGAAGAAGGCGAGAAAACTGAAGTGTACAGCGTCTGCATCCAGATCAATCCAGTCACGAAAGCAATTGCCACGGCATAAGGATTTTTATGAAAAAACTGCTTCTATTATCCTCTATCTTATTCGCCCAGGCATCCTGGGGCACGGCTACTGAATTCGGGAATGGCGGCAACGCTGTCATCTGCCCAAAGGAAAACGGCAAATCCGTTTCTGCTTACGACGCCACTGAAGCCGTTTTAAGATATGATTTTCAGCCTTTCTATGCGCCATCCGAAAATTCACAATGCTATACTCTGAAAAACGGTCGCAAAGCTTGTAACACTGGAACTGAAATCGCACGTGATGTCTTGACTCGTCTGGCAGTTTTAGATCTCGATTTAATGAGCGATCTTAACGAGAAGCTTGACAACTTTTGGTCGGAAACAACCTTAATTCATGCAGAATTAAATCCAGTGAACGACCAAGGACTTAGCTTTATTCCAGATGGTTGCTCGGTGAAACAATTGGCCATTCAACAAGAGCCAATTTTCGCTGAAGATAGTCGATATTTTATTTCCGCTCCCCTGTGGAACCTGATGCCCGAACACGACCGAGCCGTCTTGATACTTCATGAAATCATCTATCGCTACGCTTTAGAGCACAGTGCCTCCACCAAGAACTCTGTGCCCGTCAGGTATTTCAATGCCCTTTTGATTTCCGATAGATTTCGAAATTTCTCCGTGGAAAAATATAGGGAAATTTACTTCCAAGTGTTCCGAATCAATCAGGAACCCGAACCTTAAAAAAATATACTGTTCAGTTTTTCCCGAGGGAAACGATCACGTTTCCCTTTTTTTATGTGCATTTTGTGATAGTGAACGAACTCTGTTGAGACGGACTTCACTTTTCCTCCTCCCTTCCGAATTTAGTACGGAATAATTAACCAATGGGGAGGAACCATGTTTATAAAATCAATTCTTGGAATGTTGATCGCCGCAAATATCGCTGGCGCTGCAACTTCCAAAGTAGACGATTCTGATAAGGGGTGGACCTGGTATCGCATCGGCTCTTACGCAGATGATGATGCCTATAAGCTGATTGCTCACGGGACTCATAATCGCAACGGTTATGGCCAATACACTTTCAGCGGCACCGGAGTTGCCGTGTATGGCTGGCAAGGACCAGATGGTGGGCAGCTGGAATTTATAGTGGATGGTGTATCCCGCAAAACCGTCAGCGTTGCAAGTTCCGTTGAGCGCTATAACTTTAAAATGTTTGAAATCGCGAACCTTCCCAAAGGCAGCCACACGCTGCGTATCGTTTCAAAGAATACCAAATGGGTCATGATCGATTATCTGGTGATCGAGGACGGTGTCACGACGACTCCTACTCCAACACCATCGCCGACCGTATCCCCATCTCCGTCGCCAACAGTGAGCCCTTCACCAACGGCGACACCGCAAGATCCAACACGCTATACGGATGAACGCGAATTGGTCGTTCGTACAATTGCAAACTTCTCCAAAGCTGATGACGTGGTAAAATTCCTGGATATGGCTAAACGAAACAACTTCAACATTGTCTCTGTTTCCATCAAACAGGATGAGGATGAAAGTGTGCCGTCAGGGACTGTTTTCTATCCAAGTAAAATCGCGCCTGTCGCAGCAGTTTATAAAAGCTTTGATGTCATCGGCACGATCATCACTGAAGCTGCAAAACGTGGTATTCGCGTGAAAGCCTGGATCCCACAATTCCATGATCAGGTCGCCGCTCGCAAGAACGCTGACTGGGCTATGAAAGCTTTGGTCAATGGAAAAATCGTTCCGTTCCAAGGTAGCAATCCCGACAGCCCAGAATATTTTGTGAATCCTATCAATCCCGAAGTTCAGGATTACGAAATCTCGATCATCAAAGAATTCCTCTCCATGTACAAAGTGGATTCAGTGGCTATCGACTGGTTGCGCTTCGATAACTGGAATATGGATATGAGCGATAAAACAAGAAGCGATTTCCAAGCGATCTATGGATATGATCCTGCGACAATCAACTTCGCACAAAGCTCAACCAAACGAACTCAGTGGAATGAATGGCGCATGCAAAAAGTAGCGGACTATGCCGGTCGAGTAAAAGCCGCCGTCCAATCCGTACAAAACGTGCCGTTGGGATCTTATACTCTGCCACCAGAATTCATCGAGTGTGCCCAAAGCGCAAAACGCTTAGCACAGCATTTGGATTTCTTTAGTCCAATGGCGTACTACGACGACTGGGGCTACCAATTAAATTGGGTCTACGACAGCGTAATAGCTGACCTAGTATCCGAAGTAGGCATGACGAAAAAAATCATCCCAGCCTACAACTACTATTGGTCAGTAAGCGAGTTCCAACAAATCTATAAAACCCTAAACTCCCGCTATCCACAGATCCGAGGAGGCTCCTTCTTCAAATACGGAAAATGGGCCGAATCCGACATGACCACCGCCGACCAAGGCAGCAAAAAATAAAACAAAAAAGGAGTAGGTCCCCCTACTCCCAAGTGAGAAAAAAAAAGCCAGACACCGTCTGGCTTTTTTTTCAAGCGCTCCCCAAGCCCGTCCCCCGAACCCGCGCCCGCGCCCTCGAAGGAGGGCTCGTCAAAACGGTCCAAGCGCAAGGCGGAGGATCGCCGCTGCCACGTAGGCGTACTCCAAGTACGCCGGAGAGCAAGCGGTGGTCCGACAACGCAGTCGATTGGGCCGTTTTCACGAGCCCATAAAATACGAAGAGGAATTAGACTCCGTCCAATTCCTCTTCAATCCCCTCGAGACACGACAACTCCGACACAGTCAAAGCTGTCTTAATATTTAATTTTGTAGCTCTTGCTAATCCGTTAGCCGCGAGCGTAGCGTTTGTTCACTGACTCGCGAATTTCAGCACCTTCGATGCTTAGACGAGTCCAAGGAATTGCGCGCAGACGTTCTGGCTCAATTTCCTCTTCAGTTTCTTCGCAGAAACCGAAAGAACCGTTTTCGATACGTGCCAGAGCCGATTCGATTTCCATAAGCTGTGAACGAAGTCTTTCGTGCATGCTTAGGAATTCTTGTTCAGCAAGAACGCGAACTGTTTGATCGCCTTCGTCGCCGCCCTTTTCCTCGTTCTGGTCCAAATTCAATCGTGCTTCCTTCACTCTATTGAGGATATCTTGCTTCGATTGCAAAAGTCTTTGTCTGCATTCGCCGACCAACTTTTCAGAGATAGCCATACTGCCCCCCTCGTTCCTTCGAGCTTGAGTGCCAATTTGGAACTGAACTATTAAGTTCCAGCCCTGTATTTTTTGCAAGCATAAAATCTTACATCACCTTACAGCTTTCCAAGTCATTGATAATACTAATATTTCAATGTTTGTGGACAATGATGCGACTATGCTAAATACCCGAAAAATCGGGCCTTATGACATCTTCTTTCACATCCTGCAGGGCGTTAATATTATACACCCGGGGGAGTATAAAGAAAACAGACGGGCCCTTAGAAGCTAGTTAATCTCAGATTAGGACAAACGAAGGTAAACAGACAGATAAACAAAAGGCGACCTACTAGACTTCGGTCGCCTTCAGAACCCCTTTATAGGCAATCTCCCCCGAGACTGCTTACAGACACTCGGCTACGCGAGTAAGGAGGTCGCTAGTTGCCTCTTGAAGCTTATCAGACATGCGCTTGCCTTGAACCCCGCGCGTGCGGAAAGCTTTCGCAGAGGCTTTCATTTCTTTAGTTATAGACTTCTTGGAAGTCTCGCCAGAAGCCACTACCAGATTGTCAGAGTACTCTTCCAAAGTGGAAGCAAACGTCTCATGGTTGCTGACCAGGCTATTCATGATTTGGGATTGAGCGTCTCTCATGGACTGAAGCTCTGCTTTCAGAGCTTTACAGTTATCGGTGGAAGCAGATGCCGCTGTCGTCGCAATAAGAATCGTGCAGGCTAAAATCAGTGCTTTCATGGAGAGACCTTTCGTTCAGATAGGTCTTTTCTAAGCAATCCCCCTGCCACCCCCTACTCGATTTTATAGCGGGAAGAGGTGACATTTCAGGCTAGGATTTGAGAATTTTTTCAAACTCGTCTTTTGTGTCGCCAGCTGTGTAAGGGGCTAACAAACGCGTCACATGGCGCTTACCGCGCTCGATGGTACGACGGCCCGGCTGGCGTTCCGCAGACTCAAAGAACTGCAGGAATGTCGTGGACATTGCCAGCAAAGATTCCGCTACGTATTGCATCTCGTGAACGTCATCAATCTTCACCATTTTGCCTTCACGCACCCACTGACGGTACAAGATCACCATCAGCTTCATCATTTTTTGAATGTGCGTGCGCCACATCTTAGCAAGCTCGACGTCCTTACGACGGAGAGCATACATTTCGCGGTGAAAGAAACGATAGCGCCAGTAAAGATCGAAATTATCGTTGATGAATTCTTGTGGACTGACTTTTTTTACGCGACGAGGACGCCATACATCGTATGTTTCCTTAGCCATGCGTTTGAACAACTCAACCAGGATTTCTTCTTTGTTGTCATAGTGGAAATAGAGGTTTCCCGGGCTGATATCCATCGCCTTTGCGATGTGATTCGTTGTCACGGCGACAACGCCACTGCGATTAAAGAGATCGATGGATGTGAGAAGGATGCGTTCTTTAGTCTTCATGGTATTAAGTCTTTAGTCCAATTTAACAAGGGAGTCACGTCGTAAACCCTTAAAAGTCGCACTCTGAGCCAGTTTGCCGTGACTTCTTTCGAGAATGGCCTTGAAACTGCCAATTTACTGGTGTTACGCTTAAAAGATATGCGATCTACAAGAAAACCTAATTTATTGAAACTATTCATATTTTCGAGCGTTTGCGGAGTAGCAATTTACTCTCTTGTCGGCTTCACTAAAGCCAGCACTCCAGAAGCCCAAGCCGAAAAACAACTTCAATCCCAGATCGAACAGCGTTCTCAAATTGCAAAAGCATTGAACGACAAGATCAAAAACAACGAATTGCCTTCTAAGATGAATGTGCAATGGGATGGTCACGACGAACAGTTCGCGGTCAACTACACGATCGATTCGTCTCTACAACAAGAAGCAGATCGCCTATTGAAATCCTACAAACCTGACTACGGCGCGATCTTTATGATCGATGCCACTACTGGCGAAGTGTTGGCGATGTCGAGTTTCCAACGCGACAACCCAACTGGAAACAACTTGAACCTGCAAGCGACTTTCCCGGCCGCTTCGGTTTTCAAAGTTGTGACAGCGACAGCTGCAGTTGATAAAGCCGGTGTCGAACCTTCCCACAAAATCCACTACAATGGTGGAGCATATACTCTATACAAAAAGAATGTTTTATCGGACCGCGTAACTCGTTGGACGAATGTGATTTCGTTGAAAGACGCTTTCGCCCGTTCGATCAATACAGCGTTCGGTCGTTTGAGTATCGAAAATCTTCACCCCGAAGATTTGAACGAGTACTCGAACCGTTTCATGTTCAATCAAGAGATCGCTGCTGACTTCCCCGTGGATATGGGCGTTGCCTACATCCCACCGGGTAAAGGTTTTGAAATGGCTGAAGCAGCTTCTGGTTACAACAAAATGAATCGCATGAGCCCTGTTCAAGGTGCGATGATCGCGGCTTCGGTTGCGAACGATGGTAAAGTCGTTGTTCCTTACATCGTAAATTCGATGCAAGACAAAGAAGGCAAAACAGTTTACCAAGGTCAAACTATGCACAAAGGCGAGACGATGTCTAAAGAGTCCGCTTTGAAAGTGCGTGAGTTGATGGAACAAACAGTTATCGCAGGGACATCTCGCCGTTCTTTCCGTCCGATCACAAAAGATCGCAAGTTTAAAGAAATCGAAATGGGCGGTAAGACAGGTCACTTGACTGGCGACAACCCTAAAGGGCGCGTTGATTGGTTCGTAGGTTACGCTCTGGAAGAAAACAGAAAGATCGCAGTCGCTGCGATCACTGTGAACAAGAAGTTCTGGACAGTTAAATCCGCGCACTTGGGTCAAAGCATGTTTAAAAAATACTTTGCTCCAGTGATCGCCGCTCAACAAGCAAAACGCAGCATCACCTCCGTAGAAAACTAGGTACGGCCTTACTTTCTCCACAAAATAAAAAAGGCAGGATCATCTCCTGCCTTTTTTATTTGGAGATAGTGTGTCCGCCTACTCGTCTTTTTTCTTTTCTTGATGAGTGATTTCGATTGGTGTGACGTCCAAGACTTCGACGTTCGTGAGTTCGCGCTCTTGGGGAGGCTCTTCGTTCATGTCTCTGAAGCCTGAGCCGTCATTGCGGAATTCGTAGTATTTAAAACCACCCGGGCCACCACCAGCTTGGGGACCACCGCCACCCATGCTGCCCATACCACCAAAGCCACCGAAACCAAAGGGACCGCCACCGCCGAAGTTAAAGACGCGCGCAGTCCCACTGGCCATCTTTTTCGCCATGTAAAGTTTAAATCTCCACACGATCAAATGACGGAAACCCGGAAGCAAAAGGAAAATACCCGCGATGCGAGTGAATGCAGACGGAACCAGGAAACATAAACCAGAAATGAAAACCGCGCCTGAATGCAAAAGCTTATTCGCTGGCAACTGCCCGCGGGACACAGTGCTTTGCAAACTCATCATGGCCATACGGCCCACAGTGTTCACGATCAAAATTCCCAGCAGGCATGGCACAAAGTAAATCAACATGGTGTTGAAGAATCCTGCGATACGCACAACCGAAAAGAAAATAATAATTTCAGCAAGCACCCAGGGCAGAGGAACTACGAACATATAACGTCCTTTTTAAAATTCCAAAGTTGCAACCACGGGGCAGTGGTCAGAACCTTCAACTTGATCCAAGATATCTGCAGAAACCAAATGTTTTTCAAGACCGCGCGAAATACAGATGTAGTCAATGCGCCAGCCACTGTTTCTGTCGCGAGCAAAGTCATAATAAGACCACCAGGAATAACGATGCTCTTCGTTCGGTTTAAAGTAACGAAACGTATCGATGAAACCCAAATCCAGGAACGAATCAAACCAGGCACGCTCTTCAGGCAAAAAGCCGCTGACTTTGCTTAAACGAATAGGATCAAAGACATCAATATCATCGCGAGCCACGTTATAGTCACCCACGACGACAATCTGTTTGCCAGTCGCCAGTTTTTCTTTCAGATGCTCGTTCAAATCTTTCAAAAACTGCTGTTTAAAGCCATGGCGTTCATCCCCCGAACCACCGTTTGGAAAATAAATATTGTACAGATCAAAATGCGGATGCTCAGTGATGACAATACGACCTTCAGAATCATAGGCTTGAATCCCAATTCCATGTTTCACATCTTTGGGTTCATTGATCAAAAAAGTTGCGACTCCTGAATATCCTTTTTTAACCGCAGAAGACCAGTAAGCATGGGGACGGTGCAACTGACGCGCCTCCACCTCAACTTGATCGATGTGAGCTTTGGTCTCTTGAACACAAAAGATATCTGGATTTTCACGCTTCACGAAATCCACCAAGCCCTTCTTATGGCAGGCACGGATCCCATTCACATTCCAAGAGATGATTTTCACAGTTTCTCCTTGTTTTTCACTCACAAACCGCTATCTATGAATGCAGGCAGTTTTAGCAGGAGTTAAGGTGAGCTTAAAGACAAAATTCATCGCGCAACTTAAAAAATCTTTCCCGGGGCTCAATACAGAGCAGCTGGAGGGTCTTGTTGCCGAGAACTTGCTTTCGCCCTTCCATGTTGAACTTCCCAAGTCGGTTTTAGAACAGGCGCAACAAATCGTTTCCACGTTCTTTACCTTGCGCGAAAAGGACTCCTACAAAAGCCACTACCGCGATCTTGCAGCACTTAAGGGCTTCAAAGATCCCGGCAATAAATCGATCATGATGAGCTATGATTTTCACCTGGATGAAAATCAGCAGTTAAAGTTGATCGAAGTAAATACCAATGCCTCCTTTCTGGCATTGGGTCATGAGATGTATAAAACTTTGGAGCTCCCCCTGCCCGTTTCTGATTTCACCTGGGATGAAGTTCGCAGTGACATTTTGAATGAAATGAAATTGCAGGGACAATCTGTAGGCACGGGACCCATGCGCGTAGCCATTACGGATGAAAAACCTTCCGAGCAAAGATTGTTTGCTGAGTTTCTGGTCTATAACGAACTATTCAAGTCCTGGGGTTGGGATTCGCGCATTGTGGATTATCGCGAGATCTTTAACAATTTTGATCCGCAGTTTATTTACAATCGCTACACGGATTTCTTTTTATCAGAAGAATCCAGTCAGGTTTTAAAAGACAAATTTGTCAGCGGCGACGTGTGTCTATCACCAAATCCTTACGAGTATCTGCTTCTTGCGGATAAGCAGCGTTTGATTGAATGGAGCCAACCTGGTTTCCTTGAGGCCCACGGCATGACAGCAGAGCAAATTCAAATTCTGCGAAATGCGGTGCCGGTATCCTATGATCTGACAACGACCAATGCCGATGAAATCTGGTCCATGCGTAAAAAACTATTCTTTAAACCCAAGAATGCCTATGGCTCGAAACAAAGCTATCGTGGGCACTCCATGTCTCGTAAAGCCTTCGAAGATCTTTTGTCGAGCGCGACGATTGCCATGGAATACGTTCCCGCTCCGGAAATTCCGTTTGAAACCCCTGAGGGCTCTCAGAACTTCAAATACGATCTTCGCTGTTACGCATATCAGGGACGCCTGCAGATGGTACTAGCTCGTCTTTACCAGGGCCAAGTCACTAATTTGCGCACCCCGTACGGCGGATTTGCCGGCGCTGTCTTCAAATAGGCTCCCACCTTGTGTCTCCCCAGGGAGTCTCACCCTTAGACACTCTGCTGGCCAATTCCAATAAACCAAACTTTAGTTTTGGACTAAGGACTTTTCTGTCTAGTCCAGTAGGACTTTTACTCTTTTTAGGGCTTAATATTTAAGTAAGGCTAGTAGGGCCTTTTTCTAGTGTGTCTCATTTTCCGCAAGGAGTGTGGAAGTACATGACGGTTAAGCACAATGGCGCTAAAAAGTTAGCTCAGGAAAGTTTCTATTCCTCATTTGATCAACTCAATGGTGTGCATCCGTGGATGGAAGCAGTTCAAGACGGCTTCATCGCTTATCGAGTTCGCCAACTAAATACGGGAAAAATCGCCTACTTCAATTTCATCCTCGCAAAAGAAATGGGTTTGATTCCCCCTGATCATCCGGAAACGATGACAGATGAATTGGAAGATAAACTGATCGAGACATTTTCTATTCAAATCATTAACGAATACGATGAGCTGAACAGCCGCCGTATCGATCCTTCAACGATCCGTCCTCATAAATACATGGCCACTCGCTATCTGCAATTGCAACACGCCAACAAGCAGGGAAAAACTTCTGGTGATGGTCGAGGTATTTGGAACGGAACGGTTTATAACCGCGGAATGACCTGGGATGTTTCCAGTCGCGGGACGGGTGTGACTCGCTTATCACCGGGATCTGTGCAAGCTCAACGTCCCCTGAAAACCGGTGGAACTGAGTTTGGCTATGGTTGCGGACTGGCGGAAATTGATGAGCTCTTTGGCGCTTCGATCTTAGCTGAAGTGATGCACTTGCAAGGCATCCGTACTGAACGTGTTCTATGCATCGTCGACCTGGGTAAAGGTTATGGGATCGGTGTTCGTGCCGCTCCAAACTTGATCCGCCCTGCTCATTTATTCCTTTATTTAAAACAAGAACGCATTCAAGAACTCAAAGCTGCAACGGACTATTTTATTGATCGTCAGGTTGCCAACAAAGCATGGCCGATCAAAGCCCGCGGTAATGCCAAGTATGATGAGCTTTTATCTTGTGTCTGCACTGCTTTTGCAGAGTTCACAGCACAACTTGATACAGATTATATCTTTGCATGGCTTGATTGGGACGGCGATAACGTCCTGGCCGATGCAGGGATTATCGATTACGGCAGTGTTCGCCAATTCGGCATTCGTCACGATAAATATCGCTACGATGACGTTGAAAGATTCTCGACAAATTTGAATGAGCAAAAATCAAAGGCGCGTCTGATCGTGCAGGTTTTTGCACAAATGGTGGATTACTTGCAAACAGGTCGCAAAAAATCATTGCGTGCTTTTGCAAATCACGCGGTTATCGAACAGTTTAACAAGCAATTTGATAAATGCCGCGCGAATCGTATTCTGTATCGCATGGGATTTAATGAAACCCAACGTGAAAACATTCTGGCTCAAAAAGGCCTGTTCGAAAAATACGACAAAGAGTTTTCTTACTTTGAAAGAGCTAAAATCAGCGGAACGACTGAAAAAGTGGCAGATGGTGTCAACCATGCGGCTTTATTCAACGTGCGCAATATTATGCGCGAGTATCCGCACCATTTGGCAAAGAGTCCTATGCCATTTGAAAAACGCTTTATGTTGGATAGCGAATTCTTTAAGCAAATTCTTTCCAGCTTTGCGAAAACCCGTGACGCACGCTTAAGTGAAAAACATCGTCGTCATATTCAGGCGTTCCAGGCGGCATATCGCGAACTGGTAACGGTCGCTGCGGGCAAAAACAAACCAGAACAAATCCTAAAAGGCATCTGCGACAGAGCAGAAGTTTTGAATTCAGACAAACGCATCACGGGAAATGCCTTGATTGAAATGGTGGATGCGATTATCAATGAGAAGAAGCGCGGACTCTCAATGACTCAAATTCAACGAATCATTGACCGTCTGGTTTTTGAAAACAGTGGAGTTCCTGAAACCCCTGTCAGCCGTTTTTACAAAGAAAAAGAAAAAACTGCGGCAGTGAAGATGGATCTTTACGCAAAACTTCTCAGTCTTGTAGAAGAAAACAAAGAAAGCATCTAAGTATGACAGCAAAGTTTATTGTCTTGGCGTTGACAGCAGGTCTGTTCACTCTTTCCGGCTGCGCTCTAAGCAAAGGCACGATCAAGGACTCTCCACGTCTTGAATCTTCCAACATCACTATTCCACCAATGAGCAAATTAAATCCAAAAGCGATGTCTTTGAACATCCTGGACAACCGCGCTCCTGAGTTCAGACAGTATTCTGCTGAAATCAAAGCTGAGATCACTCGCGCGCTAACATTGGCCTTGGGACGTCAAAATATCGAACTTAAAGCTGGCGCACCCAATGCTCTGACTTTAACGATTCAAGATTATAAAACTGCAGAATTCCAAGAAGGTTGCGTGCAATTGGTGGGAAGCTTGGACATCCCTAAAAAAGGCAAAGCCAATGCTTCAGCATACAGCTGCATGGAGTTTAAATCATTCGGCAGAAAAGTCGGCGCAGACATCGGCGCCGCTTACGAAAACGCTTTGACAGAAGTTTTCAAAGGCATCAACTCGGGAATGGAACAAATCCCTTAAAAAGAAAAGGGCTCTTAACGAGCCCTTTTTAATTAATTTTTAGCTAATGACGACAATTGAGAACGGACCCATTTTCTAATCACGGGATACTCTTCGACTTCCAGGGTGTGTTTCTTTTCCATCTCCACCCATTCCACTTTAAGTCCCGCAGATTTCAATTTCTCAACACCATACTTAGTTTCTGGCAAAGGCAAAATATCATCCGCATGACCGTGGGTGAACATCCAAGGCGTTTTCTTAGAATCCACCGCCAAGTTGTTTTTCCAGCGAGGATAGAAGTTAAAGTATCCGCTGATACCGACCACACCACCCAATTGTTTTGGATAGTTCAATCCGATATCGGCACTGATCAGGCAGCCTTGAGAAAAACCAAAAAAGAAAATGTTTTGGCTCTTCCATCCCTGATTTTCCAGTTCATTCAACAGAGTGAAAAGCTTTTCGCGGATTTTCAGAACACCGTTTGCTTGATACGGAGGTTCGCCGTACCACGTATATCCCGTCATAAATTTGCGAGGAGCATTCAACAACAGGTAGTTCATTTCCGGGATGTTTAATTCCTCATCAAACTGACGAAAGGGACGAATGCTATCGCCGCGACCATGCAAAACGATCATCAGATATTCAGACTTCTTTTTGGCAGGAATAAACTTATGCTTAAACAAATCAGTAGTAATCATTAATTCACCCCAGCAATCGCTTTAGAACAGAACAAAATCTGACGGGCTTTCTTTAACTGAACGTCTTCGTTCACCGCACCGTCTTCTGTATCCAAGCAGTCCTTGCTGGAAATGAGATTTTTCAACGAACGCACATGGCGCTCCGGAGCCATCAATGGATTCACGAATTGATCTTCTTCACGATCCACAGAAATCTGATCAAAGTTCACGGCCACATCAGGAGACAAGCCCTTCATTTGTGGCGAACGACCCGATGGCAGGTAATAAAATCCTTTAGTTTCAAACAAAGCGATTTTTTTATTTTGAGTCCAGTACTCGCCCTCTTGGAAAGAACCCTTCCCGAAGGTTCTTTCACCCACCAAAATCGCACGATTCAAATCGCGCAAAGCCCCGGCCACGATCTCTGCCGCACTGGCTGATCCGGCGTTAATCAGGACAGCCACGGGTTTATCAAAAACCTTAGGCTCCCCACCGAAATACTCTTCTGCTTTTTTAGAAGGATCCAAATAACGAATGTCGAAGATCTTTTTATCGCCACCTACGAACAGGCTTGCGATACAAGCGGCTTCTTCCATTTGCCCGCCCGGATTATCACGCAAATCGAACAACAAACCACGCACGTGGGCTTTGTTCACGACGTCCAAGGCTTCCTTCATTTTATCGCAGGAACCTTTAGCAAATTTATTTAAACCAATCACCGCGATCGGTTTGATCCCCTCGATCACTTGAGTGGTTAGAGTAGAAATGACAATTTCCGTGCGCTCCAATTTTTTACGAATTGTTTCGCCATCGCGGGAAACCAGCAAGGATACTTTCGTACCTTCCTCGCCCTTTAACATTTCCATCACACGAGCTTGCAACAAGGGATGAACGGGCTTGCCATCAATTTCTAACAGAATATCGCCACGCTTAAGGCCAGCACGGTCGGCCGCACTGCCTGCCAATACTTTGCGGATCGCATAGTTGCCATTTAAGCGGCCAACTTGCACACCTGCCGTTGTCATTCTGTTATCTGCGCGGGAAACGACTTCTTTAAACATCGCCACTGGCATCAAATAAGTATGGGGATCACGGAATACAGAAATAAAGCCATTAAGGCCTACACCCACCATCAAAGATTTTTGTGCAGCTGAAATATGTTTCGCTTCAATCGTTTCCCAAACTTTGATGAACGAAAAGCGGGTTGCTTCAGCAGTGTTCTCGTTAAAGAACTGTTTCCAGACTGCGAGTTGCTTCTTTTCTGTGGAAAGATCCTGAATAAAGCCATCGTGAGCAGGTAGCACATTGCCTTTTTGATCGACGGTCACGTTGTAACGGTTGGCCACGGCGATAATAGCATTGGCACACGCCAGGAAATAGCGTTCAGAACTGGAGCATGTCGTGGAATCCAAAAGGTCTTCTAAGGCTCTTGGCTCTAGGCCCGTATCGGCCCAATAGCTATCAGTAGACTTCACTGCCGGGACGGTGGAAGCACGGTGATGACGCGTCCATAGAAGGCTCCCCCCAAGGACCGCCACACTCAATGATGCTAAGAAAAATCGACTTGAGCTCAATAACACCCCATGCCTCCCGACAGGTACGAATGGGATTCACCAAAGCAACGTCCATGCCGCCCCAGCTCCAATTGGTTGCATTTTACGGCTCTATTTTTGAACTATTTGCAGGTTTGGACAGAGCTTCCACAAGGGCTTTTTCTTGTGTATCCCAAAGGGGTGTAATAGGGTGAATTCACTATGATTATTGTAACTGGTGCAAACGGTTTTATTGGCAGCGTGATGGTATGGCAACTCAACGAAAAAGGGTTCTCTGATATCATCGCCGTGGATACGGTCGACCTTCAAAAACGCAACCTTCTTCGCAAGCGCGTTTACAGCAAATTTTTGAAGAAAGATGATCTGTGGTCTTTCCTTGAAACCGATGAGGCGAAAAAGAAAGTCACTTGGATCATCCACATGGGCGCTTGTTCTTCGACAACGGAAACCAACAAGGACTTCCTTTGGGAAAACAACACCAATTACACCCAACGCATTTTTGAATGGTGTACGAAAAACCAAAAAAGTATGATCTACGCTTCCAGCGCAGCAACTTATGGTGCGGGCGAGTTGGGTTTTGACGATACGACTGATCCTGAAAAACTAAAACCCTTGAACCTGTATGGCGAATCAAAAGTGTTGTTTGACCGTTGGGCTTTAAAGCAAACGCAAACTCCGACTCATTGGTACGGTCTTAAATTCTTTAATGTGTTCGGTCCCAATGAATACGAAAAAGAAGGCATGGCGAGCATCGTTTTCAAAGCGTACAACCAAATCAAACAAACCGGCGCTTTGGGATTATTTAAATCTGCAAACCCTGAATACAAAGATGGCGAATTCATGCGCGACTTCGTTTACGTCAAAGACGTAACGGGTTGGATGGCCGAGTTGATGGAGAAAAAACCAACTAACGGCATCTACAACATGGGTTTCGGCAAACCTCGTACCTGGTTGGATTTGGCAAAAGCCACCTTCACAGCGATGGGTAAAGAGATGAAAATAAACTGGATCGAAATGCCTGAAAATATCCGTGGCCAGTATCAATATTTCACCGAAGCGAAAACGGATAAGTGGAGCAAATCAGGAATGAGCGCTCCGAAATGGCCTTTGGAAAAAGCTGTGGATGATTACGTTAAGAATTACCTCAGCAAAGAAGACCCTTTGTTATAAGAAAGCAAATGTCATGGAGACGGACTTTTTACCACCGCATCTTAGAAAATACGTCGTTGAGCAGCACTATGAAAAGTACACTCCGATCGATCAATCTGTCTGGCGCTATATCCTGCGCCAGCTAAAATCCTATCTATCCAAACACGCCCACGAAAGTTACGTGGAAGGTTTAAGCAAGACAGGAATTTCCGTTGAGCGCATTCCTCGCATCGAAGAAATCAGCAACAAGCTGAAAGAGTTCGGCTGGAGAGCTTTGCCTGTCAGTGGATTTATTCCACCGGCAGCGTTTATGGAATTGCAGTCGTTGGGCGTTCTTCCTATCGCCTCTGACATGAGAAGCATCGACCACCTTCTATACACTCCCGCACCTGATATCGTTCACGAAGCAGCGGGACACGCGCCGATTTTGATTCAGCCAGAATTTGCTGAATACCTTCGTCAATATGCTCAGGTTGCGAAAAAAGCGATCCTTAGCAAAGAAGACCTCGATATGTACGAAGCGATTCGCGAACTTTCTGACTTAAAAGAGAATCCAGGATCCACCGCTGAACAAATCAAAGCGGCAGAGCTAAAACTTGAAACAGTCAGTAAAAATACCACACACGTTTCCGAAGCAGCCGAACTGGGTCGCATGAATTGGTGGACGGCAGAGTACGGTTTGATCGGAACTTTGGATAATCCAAAAATTTTCGGTGCAGGTTTACTTTCCAGCAAAGGTGAATCACAAGCTTGCCTCAAACCGAACGTAAAAAAGATTCCTCTGTCGGTTGAGTGTATCAAGCAGGGTTACGATATCACAGAACAGCAACCTCAATTGTTTGTGACTCCTGATTTTAAAACTTTGGTGCGCGTTTTGAATGAAATGGCTGATCAAATGGCTTTCCGCGTGGGCGGTCTGAAAGGTTTGAATAAAGCGATTGAAGCTCAGTCTGTGAATTCTGCAGAACTGTCTTCTGGTATTCAGATTTCTGGTCAAATCATTGAAGCAATCACGGACTCCGCACAAAACGTAGCTTACCTTCGCCTACAAGGACCGTCGCAACTTTCATTCAAAGACAAACAACTTCCAGGTCACGACAAGTCTTACCATGCGCATGGCTTTGGTACTCCGGTTGGATTTTTAAAAGACTACCCGGCAAAAGATCCATCCAATCTAACTCGCAGTGAATGGGCGGATATTGGTGTGGAGATTGGAAGTAAATCTCGCATGGAATTTGCGTCTGGTGTTTTCGTCACTGGAACCGTAAAAGGCATGACCGTTATTGAAGGCAAAACTCTATTGCTTTCATTGACCGATGCTAAGGCTGAATTTCAAGGCAGAATTTTGTTTGATCCTTCCTGGGGTCAGTACGATATGGCTTTGGGAGCTAAAGTAACTTCGGTCTTTGGCGGACCCGCCGACCGCGAGGCTTACGGGGAAACCGAAGACTTCGTCGCAAAACGTGTCCCAGCTCCCCATTACCAG
This sequence comes from Bdellovibrio sp. HCB185ZH, assembly GCF_047302455.1. GTDB lineage: Bacteria > Bdellovibrionota > Bdellovibrionia > Bdellovibrionales > Bdellovibrionaceae > Bdellovibrio. The sequence goes on along the minus strand of NZ_CP178624.1, from coordinate 2,821,414 downwards.
CCGGAAGAGCTTAAACTGCACACTCAATACGGCCGCTTAAGAGAACTTCGTGAAAAGAATATCCAAGGCGCAGAGCTTGAAAAATCTTTGTCCGAACTTTTATCAAACCATGATAAGGACTTCCCACAAGATTGGTTGCTTCGCCTGGAGGCTTTGGAATTGACCAAAGCTCGTTTAAGCAACTCGGCTTTGCTGGCAAAACTTGAAAAGGATCTTCAAGGTTTGGCAGGCAAAGATGAAACTACTAAAAATCTTATCCACGACGGAATTGCTTTATCAGGAAATCTGTAAATGAAACGTCCCTTCGAAGTGCGCATTGTTTTAGTGCGCACGATTTATGAGAGAAACGTCGGCGCCACTTCTCGTGCTATGAGCAACATGGGCGTTGAAAAATTGATCATGATCGCACCTCAGTGCGAATTGACTTACGAAGCTCAACAGACAGCAGCCACAGGTCAGACAGGCCTGCAAAATCGCACGACTTACCAATCTTGGGATGAGTTCATGGCGAATGAGCCTGAAAGCATCAAAATTGCTTTCACTGCTCGTGATGGCAAAGGTCGCCAAGTTCGCGACATCGATGACGTTCTAGCTGACGTAAAAAGCAATGCTCCCCAATTTCAGCATGAATCCGATGAACCCTACACAGTTCACTTGATCTTCGGTCCCGAAGACTGGGGTTTGGCTGGCGAAGACCTGGAATTCGCAAACCACTGTGCCTGTTTGCCGACTTTTGGTGAAAACTGGAGTTTGAATCTGGCTCAGGCAACTTTGCTGGGCATGTTCTCTTTGCGCAAAGCATGGGGTGGCAACCGCACGAAACTTGATGGTGGTAAAAAACGCCGCGCCCCTCAAGGCATTCAAGGCATCGATCCCGAGCAAACGTTGAAAACATGGATCGAAGAAATGGGTTTTGATTTGAGCAAACAACGCAAGATCAATGCCTTCACCGTCCTTCGCCGTATGCTTTTACAAAACACACCGACAAAAAAAGAACTGGTCATCCTAGAAACCGTCCTCCAACAATCCATCCGCAAACTCCGCGAATGGAAAGAATTTAAAAACCGCGAACGCTAAAAGGTGCCAGGTCCTGTTTACGTGTGCACCGCTTCCCAAAAGGCCCCTGCGAACTCGCGTTTTTTGAAACAGATGGCGTTAGCTTTGCAAGAGTTCCGTTTGGAAATGAATGCTCAACAAAGTGATACTGCTAAGGTTGAGGCCATCAAAGCTAAAATCGAAAAGTACAAAGAGGATCAGGAAAAGATCTCGGAAGACGCTAAAGAGAAGGAAGAAATCAGCGAACTCAAGCTTCGCCAGCACGAACGCTTGGCAATGGCTGTGACGTTCTTTCAAGTGGCCATCGCGATCATAGCGATCGGCGTACTCACTCGCAAAAAATTCTTCTTTTATATGGGATCAAGTTCCGGATTGCTGGGATTGATTCTGAGAAAAGGTGCCAGGTCCTGTTTCTGGGAGCGCCGCTCCCGTAAACAGGACCTGGCACCTAAAAAAAAAAAGCGGGTTAAATACCCGCTTCTTCTTCCTGAATTTCGACTTCTTTGTCGCGTACGGCGCGAAGTTGTTCATCCAGTTTTTGGAGCGCGATTGCGAAGGCTTGACCCATGTCATTCAGTTCGTGAATGCGACCCATGGTTTCAGTTTCTTCCGCTCCGACCAGGCGTAAGCTTTCTAGCTTTGCCGAGTTTAAATCGATTTCTTTAGTTAATGTTTCAAGCTTTTGGTTGATGCGTTTTCTGTCTTCGATCAAGGCTTTCGTGATTTCACGAACCTGGTTCAGACTCAAAACATCCAATTTTCCATTTTCAAAAGCGCTTTTGGTTACTTCAGTGACTTCTTCGTCACCGTGGAAGGCTTCCCAAAATAAAGCCCACTCATTTTTTAGGGAACTTACCATCGACCTATTACTGTCATCACCCATATATCTAAAAATACTCCTGCGCCCTTAGGGCGACTTTGCAGGTTTAGGACCTTCAGGAATCAAGAAGTAGCAAAGCCCGTAAACCAAGATCGCAGCTCCGAAAGTGACGTACAAAAAGAGGAGAGCCGTGGTTCTTACCACGCCTACCTCGAGCGCGTATCTCTTAGCTATTCTAGCACAGACGCCTAGAACCTTTCTATCTAGAGCATAGTCCAGTCTGTCGACGCGCGGCAGCGCATACCATAGGGTGAAATATAAAAGCACCCCAGAGCCAAACCAAAGTATTGCAACCAACCAAATAACGCGCAGCATCCATGTTTCGATCTCAAAAGCCTGAGCCAGACCTTTGCAAACCCCGGCCAAGGCCCCATCAGAAGCTCGAACCCACCGATATTTAGAAGTCGGAACTCCGGCTGCCATAGTCTCCATTACTGAATTCTCCCCGTGATCATAAAGTCATTTCCGAAGGTTTTATAACTCGGATGTTGAATAAAGATCTTATCCTTCATGGTTTCGATGCGAACTGTTTCTGTCCAAGATTTCGAACCCCCACTGCCCATGATGATCGGGGCTTGGAACATATAAATCCGATTTACCAAACTACTCTGCACGAAACTACTGGCGGTTAAAGCACCACCCTCGACCAATATGGATCTGAATCCCAGTTTGTAAAGCTGAGCCAAAAGATCTTCCAAATCCAAATCTCCGCCGACTTTGGTTTTCACAAAAACCACCTGCGGAACTTTAGACAGCCGTTGCATTTTCTTTTGCACGTCTTCTTTCAACTCCTCTGCCACACACCAAAACACATTTTGTGAATCATGCATCGAGGAAACCTTTAAATCTGGATACTTTTCTAAAAGATCGGCTTCACCATCAATAACAACGACTTTGTTTTTCTTTTCAACTTGGGGATGACGAATGTTGAGGGAAGGGTTGTCGAATTCAATGGTACCTTTACCCACCAACAAACCATCGTAACAAGCGCGCAGATAGTGCACGTACTCGCGCGATTCTGATCCCGTGATCCACTGGCTTTCACCAGATCGAAGAGCCACTTGTCCATCCAGGGAGCTTGCCATTTTCAAAGCGACAAAAACTTTTTTCTGACGAAAATTCCATAAAAAGGCTTCGCAGACTTCTTCAAGTTTGATGCGCATTTCTTGATCTAATTTCAAATCATCCGCTTCGTAAAGATCTGCTTCGATTCCCACTTGGCGCAGAATCTCGGCCCCTTGGCCTGCCACTAGAGGATTTGGATCAATCAAACCAAACGTCACTCGCTTGATCGGAAGTTTTGCGAGCATCTTTGCGCAGGAAGGTGTTTTGCCTTCGTGAGCACAGGGCTCCAAAGTCACGATGACATGGGCGCCTTTAAGATCTTCGGGGGAGAGGTTTTTTACGGCATTCACTTCCGCGTGGGGACCGCCGTAAAACTCGTGATGGCCAGCAGAAATAAAGCCACCCTGCGCATCCAACACAACACATCCTACAAGTGGATTAGGACTTACACGGGGCCCGCCTTTGTATGCCTCACTAATGGCTAATGCCATAGCCGCATCGACGGTCATTGGCGTTCCTCGAACGGGTGTTGTAAGACTGCTAATTTGTTCCATGGGGCTTCTCCCGCTTGAATTTGCGGACCTCAGCTTATTCTCAAAACGAGGCGATTTCAATCGCAGGATTTTAACGATTTTTAACAAATAAACCCGAAAGAATTTATAAAAATTAACCGATATTTATTTATATCGGGGGGAGTAGCATCATGAGTAGCAAAACCAAAAAGAAACAAGATTCCGTCTGGTATTACGTGATGATGGTTGTAAATTCTTTGGCAATTCTGTTTGCTATCGGTATGTTACGCGACCTGATGTGGATCTATTAAGCTTCTAGTTTTTTGTAAAATTCCAAAACTTTTGGGTCCACGATAATGGATCTGGGATTCCAACCAATCAGATGCAAACCTTGAGCAGATTTTAACCGGGACAGCGCCACATAAGCTTGCCCAGGCTCCCACAGGCGACTCAAGTTACACCACAAGTCATCCAAAGTTGCTCCTTGGCTTTTATGAATCGTCGTTGCATAGGCAAGGGTCAATGGAAACTGAATCACCTGCGCCATGACATTGCCCTCGGCATCTTGCAATGCAAAGGAAACCTTGTCGGCAGTGACTTCCCGGCCGCCATCTTTTTTGATCGTGATTTCATCAGCTGCGATATCCGTCACCACCCCTCGAGTTCCATTCACCCAACGTTTTTGCGGATCGTTTTGTAAGAACATCACCCGGCAACCCAATTTCAAAACCAGCTTCACCGGCACTGGAGCTGACTTCATCAAAATGTCGACGTGTTTTTCCGAACCAAAATAAATGGAATCGATGGTGACTTCTTCTTCGTTGATCTCACTTAATTTTTTCTGATTGAAATCATCCGCATCAGCTTTGCGAGGAAAGAGTCTTGTACCAGGATCATCTTGATCATGGTCACGCAGATGCTCATTTAAAAAATCGCGCACACGCTCCGTCACCAAACCGTGACGAACATCACTCAACACATCCAGAAATAAATTATCAGAAACGCGTTGGTTATGGGAAAGCATCACAGATTGAAAACCAGTTTGCTGCCACACGGGATTTAAAAAACACCAGTCGCGCGGACCATTTTGAGTAACGGGAGGAAGCTGAGCGAAATCGCCGACCGCGATGATGCGCATTCCACCCCAAGGCAGACTGGACTCGCGGGCTTTTTGTGAAAGGGCTTCAGCGATCATCAGGGCTTGTCCAGGAATCATCGAAATTTCATCGATGATCACGCCCTCGACCTTACGAAGTCGCGCCATTAATTTATTATCTTTGGAAGCGCGTTGGTAAGTGGAGTCAGGACCACCCTCCATAATACCCAAACCAAAAAAACTATGGAAAGTTCGGCCACCCAATAGAACTGCGGCAGCACCGGTGCTGGCCAAAATCGGCATAGCCTTTGGGTCAAGTTCCCGCATGAACTGACGAATTAAAAAACTCTTGCCGCTGCCCGCTCCACCCGTCAAAAAAACGTTCTCTCCGGACCTTAAAAGTTCCAGAGCATCAGCTTGTTCGGGTGAGAGTTCCACAGAGTTTTTTGTCATAAAAAAGGATCATGCCACCGAGGTATAGGCATTAGCAAGATTGTGTTGCCTTTCAAGGCAAAGGGTCATGAAATATTCAGGCATCATTTGAAAGGACTCATATGAATCGCTCTTTGTTGATTTTGATGGCAGCGAGTCTAACGGCTCAGTTCTCATTCGCTGCGAAACCATCTTCTGAAATCCCCGAAAAACGTGAATTCCCCGTTAATACTTCGATCAATCCTTGCGAGAATTTCGAAGGTTACGTTTGCTCAAACGTGAAGGAATCTTTCAAGCTTCGTCCCGATCGCAGCTATCATGACTTTGCATTCAGCGATTCTGCAGAAAGACTTTTGGAAACCAAAAAAAAATTCATGGCTGATTTACCTAAAGCCAAAGGCTTAAACGAGCGCACAGAACAACTTCGCAATTTCTATATGTCGTGCATGGACCCTAAGGCGCGCGCGAAAGCTGAAAAAGAAGAAGTGAAGCGTGTGCAAAAATCCTTGAAAGGTCTGGAATCCTGGGAAGACTTCGTCACGTACCTGAACCAACAACAATCCAAAGGTGGCCAATTCTCTTTGGCAAACATGTGGAGTTATCCTGATCCAGACGATTCAAACAAATTGAACGTAGGCCTTTTTGGAAACTTGATGGGTCTTCCGGATCAAAAATACTATGATCAACCAGAATTGATGAAAGACTACCAAAAGCTTTTGACGGCATTTTTTAAAAACGTCGATCCCAAAGGCAAAGACGGTAAAGCGGAAGACCGCGCCAAAGCCGTGATCGAAGTTGAAAAAGATTTTGCGAAAGTTTACCCAACTCCAGCTAAGCGTCGCGAACGATTCTCTGAAAGACATATCAGTACTCAAGAAGAAGTCGTTAAAAAATATCCGAATTTAAAACTGGATATTTTGTTCAAGAAAGCTCCTAAAACAGCCTTGGTTTCAGTGCCTTTGTTTGAGGGAACTGAATTTGTGAACGCAGAAATTGCCAAGCGCCCTCTGGCCGTTTGGAAAGACGTCGCCTTAAGAAAATCCGTGTATCAGTATTTGGATGATGGTTACCCGAAATTCTATGAACAGCGTTTTGCTTTTAACAAAAAGTACTTCGGTGGACCTGAAACTCGCCCGGTTCGCCAAGAGCGTTGCACCGAAGAGATCATGGGTAATTTCGACAAGGAACTTGATGCCGCTTTGATTGAAAAACTATTCCCAAATTTTGACGAAGCCAAAGTTCAGGAAATCGGAACGAAAATCCGCGCAAGCATTCTGGAAGGCTTAGAGAACAATAAATGGTTATCAAAAGATGCCAAGAAAGAAGCGATTAAAAAAATCAAAACGGCTCGTTTGCAATTGGTGAAACCACATAACGACCGCGAATGGGATTTCACTCCCCTGCGCCATTACTCCCAAACGGATATGATGGTTAATGATCGTCTTTTGGCCGAAGCGGGTTACAGCAAAATGCTTCATGAATTGACGGAGCCAAATAATAAAGATGCTTGGGGCATGGGACCTTTGACGGTGAACGCATACTACAGTCCAACGGAAAACAAGTTTGTTTTGCCGATCGGTATTTTGCAATATCCGTTCTACAACAAAGACGGCAGCATCACGGAAAACCTGGGTGCTGTGGGCGCGGTGATCGGTCACGAATTGGGCCACGGTATCGATGATAAAGGTTCAAAATTTGACTCTGCCGGTGCCTTGAAAGAGTGGATGAAAGATAAAGACCTGGAAGAGTTCTCGAAACGTGGCGAGCGCATGGTGGATCAATTCAACAAGATTGATCACGATGGTAAACTGACTTTAGGTGAAAACGTGGCGGACTTGGTTGGCTTGACGTTCGCTTATAACGCCGCCTTCCCGGGCAATAAAGGCAGCCTTGAAGATAAGAAGGCTTTCTTTACCGCTTATGGACGCTTGTGGTGTACGGTGGCTCGTCCTGACTTTGAAAAACTTCAAAGAAAGACGGACCCGCACTCTTCCGGAATCGCACGCATCAATGAACAGGTAAAACACCAGCCGGGTTTCTCAGAGGCGTTTCAATGCAAACCAGGCGATAAAATGACCCTGCCTGAGGCCGAGAGAGTTCAAATCTGGTAAGCTGTACGCACTTCGGGTACCGCCCCTTGTCGAGGAAAACTTCAGAATTCCTCATATGTCAGGGGGCATCCCTTGAAGGTATCGCCTTACGCTGATATTGTAGAAGTCTTGGCTCCAGGAGGGCTTTTACGATGACAGTGAAGGTTTACGATTTCACATCAAAAACAGAAAATCCTAATTTTGAAGATGTTCACGACATTGCTCCGAATGAACTTCATCAAAACATGTCCAAAGTAAAAATGATCGATGTTCGTCAGCCTGATGAATACACTGGTGAGCTTGGCCACGTCCCAGGCTCTCAGTTGTTAGTGCTCGACACTCTTCCAGATCATTTGGAAGACCTTCCCAAAGACCAAACAATTGTTTTCATCTGTCGCAGCGGAGCCCGTTCGGCTCGCGCCACTGCTTTTGCAAAGATGAATGGATTCACACACGTGTTTAATATGCTGGGCGGTATGCTTCATTGGAATGAACTGCAGCTGCCTGTTGAAAGATAAGAATATGCCAGGAAAAGTATTTGTTAACAGAACCTTGAATCTTAAAAAGATTCGCTATATCGGTGTTGATATGGACCATACGTTGGTTCGCTATAACTCCGAAAACTTCGAACGACTTTCTCACACGACGATGATCGATAAATTGGTCAAACGTGGTTACCCGGAAACTCTTCGCAAGCTGACATTTGATTATAACTTCGCGATCCGCGGACTTGTGATCGACCGTAAGATGGGAAATCTTTTGAAATTGAACCGCTACACGGCGATCCGTGCGAGCTACCATGGTTTGAAGCCATTGGATTTCAAAACTCATCAAAAACTTTATAAATCGACTTACATCGATCTTTCTAACACCGACTATTTGGCTGTCGATACTTCGTTCTCTATCTCTTTGGCGAACTTGATCGGTCAGATCGTTGAGTTGAAAGACACAGACACGGCTCACAAATATCCAGAATACGTTCAGATTGCTGACGACGTTTTGGATGCTTTGGATGAAGCTCACCGTGACGGTTCTTTGAAAGATGAAGTTAAAAAGAACTTGGATCATTACATCATCAAAGATCCAGGATTGGTTGCGGGCCTTGAAAAGTTCCGTCGTCACGGAAAAAAGATCTTTGTTCTTACGAACTCGGATTTCCATTACACGAAATTGCTTTTGGACTATGCGGTTCAACCGTTCCTGAAGGATTTCAAATCATGGCAGGATCTTTTTGAAGTCACGATCACTTTCGCTTCCAAGCCTAAGTTCTTCTACGAAAACCAAAAGTACTTGCGCGTGAACCCAGCTGACGGCTCCATGACAAACATGGAAGGCAAGCTGACTCCGGGCATTTACCAAGGTGGTAATGCCAAGAAGTTTACGGCCGACCTTGATTTGAACGGTGATGATATCCTTTACATCGGTGACCATATCTACGGCGACATCCTTCGTTTGAAAAAGGATTGCAACTGGAGAACAGCGATGGTGATCGAGGAGCTGGATTCTGAAGTTGAAAAAAACAGACAAGCCGAGCCTATCAACGCTGAAATTGAAACTTTGATGAAAAAGAAAGAGCCGTTTGAAGACGAGTTGACTGAAATCATGACTCGTAAAATTGAAAAAGCGGCTGACGTGAACGAAGCGCAAATCGAAACTTTGCAAAAAAGTATTTCAGAGATCGATGGTCAGATCAGTTCTCACATCAAAAAACAACAGGCGCTGTACAATGCGAACTGGGGTCAGTTGATGAGAGCGGGTAACGAGGAAAGCTATTTCGCTTATCAGTTGGACCGTTATGCTTGCGTATATATGGAAAAATTGTCGGATCTTTTGGAGCTGTCTCCAAGAACTTACTTCCGTGCACCACGTAGACCACTAGCCCACGAGATTTACTAATATGAATAAGACAAACGCACTTTGGATTTTAGGTTTGATTGTTGTAGCGGCCGTTGCTTTTAGCCTGGGAAAACGTTCTGTGCATTGCCAGACGGCTCCAGTGATTGATGCGGCAGCATGCGGAGCTCCGGCGAATACGTTCCCAACGAATTTGCCACCTCCTCCGCCACCGACTGAACCAAACAGTTCACATCAGTAAAAATAAAAAACCGGGTTCTAGGACCCGGTTTTTTTATTCTTTGATTTAGATTCCTTATTTGATGATCGTAAGCTCTTTCAATTTCGCTTTGATGTCTGAGATCTTGGCGTTGCGACCGCTTTGAATCATGTAGTCTGCTGCCTTTTCAATATTTTCCATGTCTGTCTTATCCAAAAGGGCATTACGTCTTTTCTCGTTCAGGTCTTCTTGGTTTTTTATGCACTCTGGGAGCTGCTGCTTGTCTGTTTCTTCTTTACATTTATCAACGGGTGCACCCTTGCGCTTGCCGCTGTCGGAAACAATGGATGCAACAGTGTTATCTTGGGATGCACCTTCATCAGCTTCTGCTTCGGATTGTGCGGCGATTTTGTTGGCTTCCGCTTGGTCCTGGTCTTGATTCTCCTGGCTCAAAGCTTCGACGATTTCTTCTGACAATGGAGCATTTGCAAGCTGGGCTTGAGTGGCATATGCCGCCAACTGCCCTTTTGTTTCCAGGCGCATGATGGTCATGATGAATCTCATCAAAATGCCACCCTTTTGCTGTGTTAAATACGATTCGTAAGTCGATTTATCGATTTGTAGTTTCGTCGGAGAAATCCAAGCCAATACCAAAGTGGATTTGTCATTCGGATCCTGAGAAGCTTTTACTCGCGGAACAAAGAAGACATCAGCAGGCGCCGTTTTATTATAAAGGGAAAGAACGGACCATTTTCTGGAAGTAACGGTCTTAACAAATCCGATGGAGTCGTCACCGTTGACCTTAAGATTTGAAACGACAGGATCGATATAGTTGCGATAAGCATCGTCATCTTGGAAATTGAAATCGACTTCCTGAATGGCGCTTTGCTCAGCGATACGCTTGGCTTCTTTGGCGGTCTTGCCGTTCATGGTGCCTTGGGCAACGCGAACACCTGATTTAGAGCGTCCAGTGTCTAAACACCCTGCCGTAAATTGTAAGCAAATTAAGGCCCCGATAACGGGTAAAGCCAATCTCTTCATTATAAGCTCCCAGTTTTTCTATACACCCAGGAGCTTACAATCTCTATGCCTGCCTTATTGTATTTTAAGGAGCAGGGACTGGTGGATTGTGGCCACCATCAAATAGAGGGTAAAGAACGTTCACTGTGTTATTACGTTGAGTAACCACGCACTCTTGAGAAATGATTCTGTAGCGTTCGATTGGGAAGTGGTAACCGCGCTCAACCCAACCCCAGCCAGTCCAATCAACATAGCGGCGATAGCCAGTACCAACTCTTTCAGTCACTGAACGTGTCTCAAAATGATACGTCAAAAGAGGGAAGCGGATTTTAACCACGCCGTCTTTTTCCATTTTCATCTCGGCCTTTTCATCAAACACACATCCATACAAACCATCCACGCTGCGCACGCGACCTTTTACAGTCTCGCCCACTTGAACATCGTGATTTTTTGGCATTTTAAATTCAAAGAACCAGTTCACTTGTGCACCGTTAGCATAAAAGCTTGTCGTGTTCATCGTCACAGAACCATCGAACTCGATCAAATCCGTTTCGTATGTACGACTTTTATTTTCGTATGTGCCTTCGAAAATATTTCCTGCCTGAGAAACTCCCGGCAATACCAACATCATCGCTACAATCCATTTATTCACGAAGACTCCCTAGTTTCGGTTAAATAAAATAATATAATCTTTAGGACCCGTTTGCTCCATCATCGTGGAGTACTTGTTCGCCTCAAGTTTTTTACGGTAAGTTCTGCGAGCGACATTGCGAACAGCACAAGAAAACTTGCTTGTTCCCGCCGGATCCACTTCACCACTATCAATGCACTTGGGCTCAAAAGCCGCTTCCTGAGCGCGTGTCACCGGAAAGGTGCTGACGCTCAAACTGGTCACGTCCAATTTATAATCTGTCTTAAGTTTCGCAACAGGATTCGCATCGATCAGCTGCGAAGCATAAATATTGGGAACAACCACCGCCACGCGCAGTCCTTCGGCGCGAGCTTTGTTAATTCCCTCAACCAGACGCTGCATTTCTTCCTTCATTGCAATGTAAATAGCCGGACGGAAAAGCTCGACATAAGGAAGCATGGGTTCAACGATGACGACATCGTATTTGGAACCTGGGTCCTGATTGATGTCGATAAAGCCTTTCACCAACTCCATCTCTTCAATTTTATTAGGAGTAACACCCAGAATCACAATCGGAGCGGCTTTAATTTCTTCACGCAGCTGCTCAAAGACGAGCTTTCCCATCTCCTCTGGAGTTGAAACATGAATAAATTCGATCTTGGGAGTTGTTTCAGGCCCCACAGAAAAATTCATAGAAAAATAAAGGCCCACAGCAATGATTAAAACGGCGCCAATCCAATACAAGTGCTTCATAGGACTATCGACCTATCACCGCTGACCCATCATGGCAAGGCTCGTTGTAATCTGTTAAAATTGTGCTAAGTTGCGAACATTACAGCGGACTTGATCCTAATAAGACAGGTACCTAAAAAATTATGGCGACGAATACGAATTTACCAATTTCTTATCTCATTATTGGCTCTGGCCGCGTCGCCCGCCATATTGCTCACTATTTTCATCTGTCAAATATCAATTTTCAAAGTTGGGATCGCTCTCAAGACCCACATGCTTTACGCGTTAAGATCGCTGCGGCTACTCATGTCTTGTTAGCTATCAGTGACAGTGCTTTGCAAGGCTTCCATCGTCAACATCTGATGGGTCACGATGAAAAAATCGTGGTGCACTTCTCGGGAGCTCATTCTTTCGAAGGAATGATCGCAGCCCACCCGTTAATGACTTTTGGAAATGATCTTTACGATCTGGAATTTTACCGAAAAATCCATTTCACCTTAACAGGAGCTTCCAGCCTGGACGAGGCCTTGCCAGGCCTCACGAATTCCTATTCCTGGCTCCCTTCGGCGCAAAAGGCGCTTTATCATACACAGTGTGTGATGGGTGGAAATTTTGTGACTTTGTTGATTGCCAGAATGCTTTCCGGCTTTGCAACGATGAAGGTTCCCGCAGAAGCAGCTCATCTGTACGTGCAAAAAGTTGTGGAAAACACTTTTGCAAATCCTGAGACCGCACTGACGGGCCCACTGGTTCGCAAAGATGCTGAAACTGTTGCAGCAAATCTGAAAGCTTTGGAAAACGATCCGGCTAAGAAAATCTACGAAGCGTTTCTTGAAACCTATTGGCCTGAATACCCGCGAAAGTGAGGCCCAGCTATGAAATCCATTCTCGACTTCCAGGAAAAGAAAAATAAAAAACAAAAGATCTCGATGATCACTTGTTATGATTACACTTTTGCTTCGATCGTAGCTGAGAGCAATATCGACTGCATTTTGATCGGTGATTCTTTGGCAAACACCATGCACGGCTTCTCAACAACTCTGCCTGCAACGGTCGAGATGATGGCTTTGCATACAGCAGCAGTTGCTCGGGGTGCTGGCACTAAAAAATTCATCACAGCCGACTTTCCATTCATGGCGAACCGTAAAGGTTTAACCGCGACAATGACGGCCGCAGCGAAAATCATGCAAGCAGGCGCTCATGCTTTGAAACTAGAAGGTGGCGATGAGTACACTTACAAAATCGTCCGTCATCTTGTCGATTCCGGTGTGCCAATCATGGGTCACTTGGGTTTGACTCCTCAATCGGTGAATCAGTTGGGTGGTTTTAAAGTTCAGGGCCGCGATGATAAGGCTCAAGCTAAAATCCGCGAACAAGCGCTGCGCCTGCAAGACGCTGGTGCTTTCTGTATCGTACTCGAGTGTGTTCCTTCAAAACTTGCGACTGAAATCACTGAATCTTTGGATATTCCAACAATTGGTATCGGTGCGGGTCCTGATACAGACGGACAGGTATTGGTTCTGCAAGACATGCTGGGTATGAATCCAGGATTCAAACCGAAATTCGTTAAAACTTACTTCAATGGCTTTGAAGCTTTGAAAGATGCCTTCAACACTTACCACTCTGAAGTGGAAGCAGTTGATTTCCCGACCGAGAAAGAGAGCTATTCCTAATGATTCAAGTTCTGCGCACTCCCGCTGAATTCAAGGCGTGGAGAAAAAATCAGAAAGGCAGCGTTGGTTTCGTACCAACCATGGGTGCTTTGCATTCAGGCCATGAGGAACTGATGAAGAACGCTCGCCGGGAAAATGATGTGGTGGTGCTTTCTATTTTTGTGAACCCCACGCAATTCAATGATCCAAAAGATTTCGAAAAATATCCCTTAACTTGGGATCAGGATCTGAAAATCGCTGAAAACAATCAGGTCGATGCAATCTTTTACCCACGCTATCCAGATATGTATCCGGATGAGTACCGTTATAAGGTGGCTGAGAACAGCTATTCCAAACTTTTGGATGGTGCCCACCGCCCCGGTCACTTTGATGGTGTGCTATCGGTGGTGATGAAGCTTTTCAACGTTGTTGCTCCGAACAAAGCATATTTCGGCGAAAAGGATTTTCAGCAGCTGACTTTGATCAAAGGAATGGTCGACGCTTTCTTTATGGACGTCGAGATCGTTCCAATTCCTACGGTTCGTGAAAGTGATGGATTAGCTAAGAGTTCGCGCAATTCATTGCTGACTCCGCAGGAGCGTGAAAAAGCTCCAACTATTTATAAAACTATCACCACCGCAAAATCCGCTGATGAAGCTGCCAAAGCTTTAACTGCAGCAGGCTTTGATGTGGACTATGTGACAGACGTTCATGGGCGTCGCTTTGTGGCGGCTCGCTTAGGCTCTGTGAGGTTGATTGATAATGTCCAAATCTAAAGTTCTCTTTATGATGACTGGCTCCATCGCATGCTACAAAGCATGTCAGGTGGTTTCACGCCTTGTGCAAGCTGGATGCGAAGTTCAAGTTGTGATGACGCCTTCAGCTTTAAAGTTCGTCGGCAATGCCACGCTTGAAGGACTGACGGGCAAGCCTGTTGTGAGCGATATGTACTCGCAAGGCAATGTGATGGATCATATCCATCTGATGCGCTGGGCGGATTTGGTATTGGTGGCTCCGGCAACGGCCAACTTTATCAACAAAGCGGCTCAAGGTATTGGGGATGATCTGGTTTCCACTTTGTTCCTGGCCCATGATTTTAAAAAGCCTTTCCTGATTGCTCCTGCGATGAATACTTCCATGTACCTTCATCCGGTAACGCAAAAATCTCTGCAAACCTTGAAATCTTATGGGCTTGAGATTTTAGATTCCGCTTCAGGCATTCTTGCTTGCGGCGAAGAAGGTTACGGTAAGCTTTTAGATCCTGATGAGATTCTAAAAATTACTTTGACTCATTTACATAAGAAAGCACCGGAAGCGACAAATGGAGAGCTGGCGTCTGCGGCTCCCCGCTCATCGGAGCTTTCAAAAGTGAAAGTATTGATTACTGCTGGCGGCACCCAGGAACCTATCGATACGGTTCGTACAATCACAAATCTAAGTTCCGGTCGCACGGGAATTTCTTTAGCAGAGTACTTAAGCCAAATGGGTTTTGATGTGACGTTGATCCAGGCCCATGGAACTGCCAAGGCTGAACATGTGAACCATCGTGACTTTTTCACAAGCTTCGCAAGCTTAGATTCACAGTTAAAAAAATACCTAGCAGAGGAAAACTTCACTCACGTGATTCATGCGGCAGCCGTGAGCGATTACTCCGTGGATTCTATCGAAGTCGATGGCAGAAACTATCGTCCGCTGGAAGTTAAAAAGGTCAGCTCGGATGCTGAAGGGATGAATATTCACCTTAAGCGCAATCACAAAATCGTTGATCGCTTGAAAGAATATTCTAAAAACAAAGATGTGAAAGTTGTGGCATTCAAACTGACCAGCCACGCCACACCAGAACAAAAGAAAGCGGCTGTGGATAAGCTTTTTAAAGCCTCCCACGCTGATTTCGTTGTTCACAATGATTTGACTGACATTGATATTGTAAATCGGACTCACAAGTTCACCCTGTACAACCATCAAAGCTTTATTGCTTGTGAGAATCTGGATCAGCTAACAAGTGAGTTGATCCGCATGATGCTACCAAAGGAAAACCTATGATTTTATGTCTTGATGTGGGTAATACCCAAATCTTTGCAGGACTCTTTGATAAAGACAAAATGGTGATGTCTTTCCGTAAGAACTCTAAAAGCGGAGCTTCTTCGGATGAAACAGGGATCTTTCTGCGCACAGCGATTCGTGAAAACGGTTATGACCCGGCTTTAGTAAAACAGATTGCGATCTGCTCGGTGGTACCGGAAGTGATTTACTCTCTTCGTGGTGCCTGCATGAAGTATTTCAATATCAATCCGTTCATTCTCCAAGCGGGAGTGAAAACGGGATTACGTGTAAAGTACCGCAATCCTTTGGAAGTGGGCGCAGATCGTATTGCGAACTCCATTGCAGGTACTCACTTGTATCCGAATAAAAACCTGATCATCGTGGATCTGGGCACAGCCACAACATTCTGTGCGGTTTCTAAAGAGAAAGACTACTTAGGTGGCTCCATCGTATCGGGACTTCGTCTGTGCATGGAGGCTTTGGAAAGCAAAACTGCCAAGTTGCCATCTGTTGAAATCGTTCCTATGCATGAAGCTTTGGGTCGTACTACGATTGAAAGTATTCAATCAGGCTTGTACTACGGTCACCTGGGCACGATGAAAGAAATCATCGGTCGCATCACTCGTGAATGCTTCCAGGATGAAAAGCCATTTGTAATTGGTACGGGCGGTTTCTCTTCCCTATTTGAAAAAGAAAAAGTTTTCGATGTTGTTATCCCTGACTTAGTTTTAAAAGGAATGCTGATTGCACTTCAGCATAATGCTTAGAGGTTATTATGAATGTATCACTACTTAGAACCAAAATTCACAGAGCCACAGTGACGGAATCGGATCTAAACTATGAAGGCTCGATCAGCATCTGTCCTGATTTGATCAAAGCTTCTGGTTTGTTGATGAACGAACGCGTGGATATCTATAACTGCAACAACGGCGCACGCTTCTCCACTTACGTGATCTTGGGTGACAAGGGCGATATCTGCCTTAACGGCGCAGCCGCCCGCCACGTTCAAAAAGGTGACTTGGTTATCATCTGCTCTTACTGCGGTCTTTCCGTTGAAGAAGCGAAAAAATTCGAACCAACAGTAGTTTTCGTGGACGAAAAAAACCGCTTAAAAGAAAAACGCGCCGAATCCCACAAAAACAACAAAAAGAAAAAGAAATAAAAACGTAAGGCCGTACTTCAAAAAGGTACGGCCTTACCTTCTCAAAAAAATCCCGGGCTTACCCCGGATTTTTTATTTCTTCTTTAAACCTACTGAGAATGGCGATGATGTCGTTCCTTCCGAAGCGAAGTACTGGCAAGCAAAACGAATTTCACCATAATTCACGACCATTCTTTGAGTACTGGTGCAAATGGGATTGTCAGCAAAGATAACCGTAGATACCACGCTCTCATCTCTTACTCCACCACCAGTTGACTTTGATCTGATGATCTCCACTATAGTCTTTCGACCCTGATAGTCGTTTCCGCAATTATTCGGTTCAGTGATCACAAACTTCAATCGCAGAACGGTATTAAAATCCTCTTGAAAGTAAATGGATCCTTCCATTGGATTGCTTCCGACACTCGTCTCATAGGTCATAAGATTTCCGTCCTGGAAAAGTCGTGAACCAGCAATCTGCGCCCCAAACTGACCACTTCCATTCGAAGCCTCACAAGAAAACAAATCACGAATACCAAATTGTGATCCAATTTTACCTTTTCGTTTAGCCACCGATACCAGTGAAGTCGCAACGGCATCCAAGAGCTCCCTGCCTGAATGAAACGGGCCAATCTGCTCATTGTCAGTAACGGATTTTCCATTGATCACAGTCTTATGCTCAAACTCATGAGTAATCAGAAACAAAACCTGAACAGGTGCCATAGTACGCAAGGAGTCTCGATGAAATTCTATTGAGCCGTCAGGTCCAAGGGAAGTACGTGCGGCGACGTACATAGGCTTTCCATCAGGTCCTTGCACATAAAGAGGATCTTCGCGCAGAACGAACTCGGTGGGTTTCTGTCCACTGCTAAGAATTAAAATCTGTTGGCCAATTTTGAAAAAGAAATCGCGGCAGAACTGACTCTGTTCCACAGACAGTCGATCTGATTTGCAGAATTTCTCTTTTTCCTCAGGTTGATTCAAAACAAATTTGATCGTCGCATTCATTGACTCGCGAGTCGCACGCAAAAACTCAAAAACCGGATCCCCGCCATTGCCCACGACAGTGCCCGAAGCCTGCGCTTGCAGTCCTGTCGACAGCATAACGGCGACGACCAGACAACTTATCTTAAGTATTTGATTCTTCATTGATCGCCCCAATGGGAGTTAGGTGTATTGCCACTTGAACCAAGGAATCTTTGCCTTGGGGATTTTTTTCGATAAATTCCAGCAATTGCTGTTGAAACGAATCCACCAATCCTCTTAGTTCATCCATTTTATTTTTATCTACGGAAACCAAAACCGTTGAAGACTTGCGACGATGGGAGGGTAAAACCGAAATACCCCTATGGGCAATATCCAAGGCCTTTTTATGGAAGGAACGGATATTCTCATTAGGAATTTCGTTTGTTGTTGCGACGGCACTTTCCTCGGGAACGATTTTGCCTTCGGGCGTTCTGCGCCAAAACCCTTCGCGAATCAGGAAATCAACCGACTTCTGAATCCGCTCGGGACTGACGATTCCGGAAAGCATTCGGTGAAGATTCTGCGGTTCTGGAGAAAATCCTTTCAGATTCACCAAATCTTTCACATAAGGATGAACCCAATCCGAAAGAATATGGTTTTTAGCCATACGCTTCGCCGGTGCCACTTCACCAGCCGTATTCGATACCACTTTTAAAACATTTCCTAAGAGTTGCTTATCAAGATAATCCTGCTCGATTTTGGTTAACTTAAAAACCGCCGCCAAAGCTGGAAGATTATCACGGGTCACTTGTCTGTGACCGTTGATAATCTGAGAAACCAGCGTCTGCGACAATCCTCCAACACGCTGAGTTCTTTGTCTTAAACTGAAGGAACCCGTTTTTTTATAGTATTCGAATAGAGCCCGAAGAAACTTTGCCGCCTCCCCATAGTCGAAGACTACAGGGCGAACAAGTTCAGCAGCTTGGTCTTGAGATCTCACTTATAAGTTCCCAAAAATTTACAGTTAACTGTGATGTCGAGCTTCTCGCCCGTTTGCTCATCAGAAATTTCAGCGCTAGCTGGGGAAATTTCAGTGTCAGTAAAAACTGGAGTGGTGCCATCAACACGTGTCTTACTCCACCCATCAACTGGATCGAAAGGATTGAAACGCTCCATACAAGCCACACCAACGTCGTCCATACAAGACGTAGTCTGTCCTGGCTGCGGCTTTGCACAGTATCCAACAGCCACCCCCATGCACGTGAACTGACGTGCCTCTAATCCCGTGCTTCCAGAAATTGGGCGGGATGCGTGTTTGTAGTACAAATTTAGATTTGCGGTAGCTCTTCCCACCGAAGTCTGCAAATCCATTTTGAACGATGTACGTCCGGTTGTTTCATTATAAGGCTTCGTTGTCCCGTCAGAACTGGGAAGTCTGACTACTGAAAAATCCTGCGACTGGACCGCTTTAACTTCAGCCGTCTTGTTAGATATAGTTGCCGTACAAGTAAAATGATCCGCGACAACAGCGTGAGAAGTGCTCGCGCCAAGGATAAATAAAGAAGCTAATACTAGGTGTTTCATGGTGTTCTCCCAAAATTGTTTAATTCAAAAACGATTTCGACGTCGATGAAGAAACTATTGCAGAACATTCTTGCCTAGCCAAGAGGCGCTGGTCATCAAAATGATTCCAAATGTAATCACCGCAGCAATCACTTTGAGACGGAGAATTGACACAGCTTTTAGGATTTTTGTGGCTTTGGGAACGGGTTTAGTCGATCGCTTCGACTTCGATACCGGCGGCAATCAGCATTTCGGCTAAGACGCCGTTGCCTTCAATTGTTTTGCCGCTGTAGGTGCCGTCATAGATTCGACCGCAGCCACACATCGGGGATTTAGATTTTAACATAGCTTCTTTGACGCCGAATTTAAGCGCGATTTCCAAAGCTTTTTGAGCGCCGCACTTGTACTCAGCTGTCACGTCTTTGCCATTTTTATCGATAACCCTGTCACCGATACGTTCCGCAGGCGTGCGTGGCGTGGAAAGCCCACCCATTTCTTCCGGGCAAACGGCGATAGTCATCCCTTCCTCGTGGAGGACGGTGACTTCTTCGCGCAGCTGATGTTTTCCATCATAGCGGCACGGTTTTCCGATTAGGCAGGCTGAAACTAAGATCTTTCCTTCGCTCATAAGCCCGGAGTTATATCACAGCTAAGGCACCAAAAAACCGTGACCTGCAGAAAATTCATGACTGTAAAATGTGTGAACACCCTGCATGACGGCTAGCACTACAAAAAGGGAACTGTTACCTTCGGGATATGGGTATTACGTTATTGCAGTTACAGGATGGGCATAAGGCTTATGGGCCTAAGATTCTTTTTGATCAGGCGACATTCGCGATCAATGAGGGCGAGCACGTAGGAGTTATCGGTCCCAATGGAGCGGGCAAAACCACTCTTTTTAAAATCCTTGTGGACCAAGAACACTTGGATGAAGGCATTGTGACCAAGTCTCAGCAATTGCGCCTGGGGTACTTGGAACAAGAGTCTGACTGGAATATCTCTGAAAAAGTCGAAGATTACCTGGATAAGAACTGCATCACTCCCCTTTGGGAATTAAAGCAATTCGGTATTAAACTGGGTCTGACGGAAAGACATTTTCAATCCCATTTGAAGGAACTAAGCGGCGGCTTCCGCATGCGGGTGAAGCTTTTGTACCTTATCGGTCAAGAGCCGAACTTGTTATTGCTGGATGAGCCGACGAACTTTTTGGATCTGGAAACGCTATTGGTTTTGGAAAGCTTTCTGCAAGAGTACAAAGGTGCATTCCTGTTGATCTCCCATGATCGCGAATTCCTTCGTCGCGTGACCGATCACATTTTGGAAGTTGAATCCGGTGACATTGTAAAGTTCGCTGGAAACTTGGACGACTATTTCGAACAAAAAGCGATGCTGGCTGAGTTACTGCAAAAACAGGCCATGAGCCAGGCTGCGAAGAAAAAATCCATTATGGACTTCGTCACTCGTTTCGGGGCGAAAGCCACCAAAGCCCGTCAGGCCCAATCTCGTCTGAAAGCTTTGGAAAAAATGGAGACGATCGAAATCAAGGCAGCGCCAACTCACTCCCATATTCATATTCCACCTGCGAGTGCGACGGGAAAAGTGATTCTGGAAATCGAAAACGCGGATTGCGGTTACGGTGACAAGGTTATTTTGAAAAACGTAAACCTGCGCCTGGAGCGCGGCAATCACTTAGGTATCGTGGGACTAAACGGTGCCGGAAAATCCACATTACTAAAATCTTTAGGTGAACAGATTCCGCTAGTGAAAGGCTCCATCAAATGGGGCCATCAGGTAAGCTTATCGTATTTTGCGCAGCACACGCCTGAAGCATTGAATCCCGAACACACCGTGATCGAGGCGATGGCAACATTGGCCCACAAAGACGTGATCCAACAAGACATCTTAAATATCGCAGGAAGTTTATTGTTCAGCGGAGATGCCATTCATAAAAAAGTAAAAGTCCTTTCCGGTGGTGAAAAGTCACGCGTGGCTTTGGGGCAAATTCTTTTGCAAAAGTCTCCATTGTTGCTTCTGGATGAGCCGACGAATCACTTGGACTTTGATACCGTGGAAGCCCTAACTGGCGCTTTGGAAAAATACGAAGGTACAATCGTAACTGTAAGCCATGATCGTGGTTTCATCGGACGTGTGGCGAACAAGATCCTGGAAGTAAATCACGGCCTGCTGACGCTTTATCCCGGAACGTATGATGAATATGTGTGGAGTCTTCAAAAGGGCTTCCTGTCTGAGCGCGTATTTAATGATGAAGCGACTCACAAACCGACTTCCGGACAAACTTCGGACGAAGCGCCCAAATTTAATTACAAAGAAGAACGTAAGCGCATTGAAGGCCTGATTAAGAAGGCACTGAAATTGATAGAGGATTCCGACAAACGGATCACCAGCCTGTCAACAAAACGAGACAGCTTGAACGAATCCCTTATCTCAGGTGCTGCAACTAATAGTGCTGCCACCGCCAAAGAATTGCACGATATCAGTGGTCAAATCGAGGACCTTGAAAATCAAATGTTGCAGGCCATGGAAGATCAACATCAATACGAACAAGAATTAAAGAACCTCATAGGATAAATATGAAAAAGCTTATTGCTATCGCATTTGTTTCCTCAATGTTTGTCGGCTGCGCCAGCCAACTTAAAAAAGATTGTGAATCCACGAACTGGTTCAAATACGGTGAAGAAGTAGCCCTGCGTGGTGACTGGTTATCTTCAGATGCAAAACTTCTAGCGTGCCGCAAAGAAGAGGCCGAGATCAGTGAATCTCAAGCAGATCTTGGTTTTAAAAGTGGTCGCCAAAAGTATTGCACAGGCTCCAACTCTTACTTGGTGGGAAAATCCGGCGATCCATTCTCCAAAGATCTTTGTGATACACCCGCTTTGAAATCGATTGTATCTGATTACAACAAAGGCCTGCGTGACTACTGCTCTAAAGCGAATGGGTTCAATGCGGGTTCTTCCGGCAAGAAGTATAAAAATCTTTGCCCTGCGGATCTTGAAGCCGGCTTTTTGCCTGAGTATAAAAAAGGCCGTTTAAAATACGTGGAAGCGCAAATTAAGAATCTGGAAAACCGCCAACGTGACTTACAATTGGCGATTGCCAACAAAAATACTCAAGTTGTAACGGCACAAATGAACTTTATGTCGATGCAGAATCGTCGCAATGCTTTGGAAAGCCAAAAGTCCTTTGCTCAATCAACTAACAACCTGGCAGATGTCGGTCGTCTGACCAATGAGATCCAAAATGCTGACTGGGATGTCTCTCGCGCCAGACAAGACGTCGATAGAGCCAACGCCGAGAAAAGAAATTTGGAAGCAGAGATTGATCAAACAGCAAAAACCATCGCGGAATACCGCACGGAGATGGCAGGACTTTAAAAACAAAAACGGGGCTTTGAAAGCCCCTTTTGCTTTTCTGTATTTAGAATCTGAACCATTCAATTGCATCGACGTACGCTTTTGGTTGGTAAGCATTCGCCGTCTGACTAAAGCGAACTTCCTGCCAGCCTAAGCTCTTAAAGGATGGATTGTCCACGTCACGCTTTTTAATAAAATCTTGAACGTTTAATACCGAAGCCAATTCATCACGCTTCATCAACAGCGATGGCAGATGAAATTGCACAAAGGACATACCTTTGTTTTCCAAGGCAAATCCCTCAGCACCGGATTTCAAATACTCGCGGTATTTGATTTCGACTTTAGGATCACAATGTTCAACCACCAATAACTTTTCCGTGCTGTCCGAGTAATCCATCACATAACTAAAGCTATAACCACCGCACTTTTCAACAATCGTGCGATTGGCTTTGATTTGACCAAATGTCTTAATCGGAATTGGAAACTTAGAAGGAAGCATCCACAAGTTTTCCTGATCACGAAGCGCAATCTGCGTTTGTGGTTGTTCTTTGGCAATTTTCAACAACTCCTGGAAAGCCTTGGTATCTGCAGAAAGTTTTTGATTACTGACGTAAAGAACGTCAAAGCTTGCCTCCGCAAAGGCCTTTTCATATCCATGACTGCGTAGTTCATTTGCGAAATTCGCAGCAAACAGACGATACGTGTTCGAGGTCTTAGTCAAATCAGCCGAAGCCACGTATTGATTGAAGTTCTTTAAGACCGCTGTTGCACGCGCCAAAGTTGAGGCATTGGAATCTCCCGCCACAGACAGAACCGGATTGTATTCACCACGAATAATTAAACCCATCTTGCGTGAGAACTGATAGCGCTCGCCCATTGACAAAGATTTATAAGCCTTCACCCAGCTATTCAAAAGAAGCGGACGAAGACTCATCTCCAATACTTCTGGAGCGATAGATGATAGATTCTGCCCGGAAGCGCAGATCTCATAGTCTTCGGATTGCTTCCATGGAGAATCGCAATAAGCCTCAGGGGATTTTATTACATAAGGCCATTTCACCGGAAGAATCGCAGTCTTCACATGCGTAGAAGGGTCCCCGATATCCAAGTCACCCGCCATCAGATAGACCAAGAAGTCGGTTGCGACTTCTTCCATCAATTCCTGCTGAACGAACAGGGTTTCGTTTCTTTCACGGTACCAGATTTTAGCTAAAGCTTTTTCCAGATGTCCTGGTGCTTCAACAAGGTTTTGACCCATATAGATCACATGTCCCTTAATACGGAACATATCAGGGTGATCACCTAGAATCACCAGCTGCACCTTTTGATAGAACGGTTCAATGCTTTCTAAAAGCCTTTCCGTCGCACCAATGCGCAGGTTTAGATCCCTGAGGTTTTCCCCAAAGTAAGTGCTATAGCGAGTCGCCTTGTTCACGGCACAACGATAAACCAAATCCTCATGTCGTCCCGAGGTTCTGTCGATTTTCTCGACAACCTTGGAATCGATACAAAGAGGCCTTTGGTTCATCTGCAGAACAACCAGGCTAAGTATGCCAAAACAGGCAAAAGAAATATAAGTGAGCCAACGTGACAACATATCACAGGCTAGGATTGCAAAAGGCAGACCTCCCTAGATTGAATATTCTCCAGGAATACCGGGTCATGGGAGACGACCAATAAAGCGCCTCGATAGCCCAATAAGACCTCTTCCAAAACCTCGAGGCTTTGCAAGTCAAGATTGTTGGTCGGTTCATCCAGAACCAACAGCTCCGGGGCAGCATCTGCCAGAAAGACTTTCGCCAAACAGAGCTTTAACTTTTCTCCACCGCTCAGGCTTTCAGCTTTCTGATGAACCCGGTCGCCAAAAAACTGAAAGGCCGCAAGTTCATTGCGGATCCACTCGCTTCCTTTGCCACTGACTTCCATGATCGTTTCCAAAACCGTCTGCTCGGGATTAAGAATACTGTACTCCTGATCAATCAGACTGCAGCGCAAAGCACCCACTTTCAGCTCTCCGCGAGTTTCACCCTGAGGCTTTTCACCTTTGCTTAAAAGAAGTTGAATCAACGTGGTTTTCCCAGCTCCATTTTTACCTGTGAAAGCCCAACGCTCGGGTCCCTTCATGTGCAGAGTAAGATTATCAGGCCAAAGCCAACTCTCACTTCCCGGAAAACGAAAATTGAAATCCGACAGAGTGAAAATCAATTTATCCGCAGGCACGTCCGCACCGGGTTCTTTCAAACGCAATGAGGACTGCGTTCGCATACTCGCATAGTGAGCCTGAAAGTTAGCTCCCGCCTGTTCTGCTCGCTGAGATTCATTGGCATTGATTGTTCCCATGGTGACTTGAGCTGCGCGCTTTAATCCACCCACGATGATGCGTGGAATTCCCCCCTTGTCGGCCTGGGCTTGCCCCCGGCGCATGCGCTTTTCCTGAGTCTGAACTTTACTGTGCAGCTCTTTCTCGGTTTTCTTTTTCTCTCGGCGCAGTTGATCTAGCGTTGATTGTTCCTGCTCAATTTCTTGAGCCCTTTGCTCGTGATAAAAAGAATACGACCCGCCATAGACGCGCATGCCTTGATTCGACATTTCCATAATTGAATCCATCATCTCTAAAAGCTCACGATCATGGCTGATCACCAAAAGATTTCCGGTAAATCCTTGAACGAACTCTGTGATTCGGCGCTTGGCTTCGCGATCCAAGTTGTTCGTTGGTTCGTCCAAAATCAACAATCCCGAATTCGTCGCAAGAGCTTTGGCAATACGCACACGTGTCCACTCACCCCCGCTTAATTGCTGAAGTGTCCGATCAAAAGGAATATCCCCTAAGAGACTTTCTTGGGTGACGGCGTCCATTTGCGAGGATTCCCAGATCTCCACCAGGAATTCCCCCACGGTTTGGACAGGACGCTCTTCAATTTGTCGCAAGTACGTGACCAGATGACTTGCATGAATCTCCCCTTCCGTCGCAGGGATTTCTCCCGACAGAATTTTCGCTAATGTTGATTTACCGATACCATTTGGTCCCACCAGACCATAGCGGCCAGCGCCGATAGTAAAACTCAACGACGAAAATAAGCGCAGCCCATTGCTGAACTCAAAGCCGACCTTATGGGCCGTCATTTGAAATATTTGATTTTGCATATATGAATATCCGTCTGCGAACCTGAAAGGTTCTAATAAGAGTTATTAAAAAAGGAATAACGACGGATTTATTTTCTCATAGACGCCAAGGGTTGCCTTGGCCAAAGCAGTATAGCAAAGCCAACTGCAATATGCTAGTATCGGCGGCATGAAAAAGCTTTTGATCATCCAGCACGAATTGGATGGGCCTCCAGGCACAACCTTGGACTGGGCGTCTCAAAATAACTACGCCGTTGAACTTTGGTCTCCCTATTTGGGTGAGCCCGCGCCAACTCGTGTGAACTACGATGGGGCTGTGATCTGTGGCGGCAGCATGGATACCTTCGAGGAAGAAAAGTTCCCGTGGCTGCGCGAAGAGAAGAAGCTGATTCGTGATCTGATCGATAACAACGTGAAGATCTTTGGCCTATGCCTGGGTTCTCAATTGATTGCCGACATCATGGGCGGCAAAGTCCATATTCATGAGCCGGGTTGGGAAATTGGTTTCGTTCCTGTGGAAACAACGGATGGCGAAACTATTCAGGCTTTCCACTGGCATCACTGCACTTTTGATTTGCCGCCTGGGGCAGAACTTTTTGCTACAAACAGCTTCTGTAAAAATCAGGGTTATAAAATTGGTAAGAACATCGTCGCCACCCAATTCCATCCAGAAACGACTGAGGATTGGATCAGAGAGTGCGCAGACGAGGTAGGAACCTCTCACAAAGGGATCGTGCAAAATCGCACTGAGATGCTGGCTGCGCTCCCTTTACAAAAGCCCCTTAAAGAGTGGTACTTCCGTCAGCTCGATAAGCTCTTCAATTCTTAAATTCAAATTCTACAAATAAAAAAGGCCCGGAATTACCAGGCCTTTTTTATAGATTTTCATTCTGATTACATGAAGATGCGTTCGCAGCGTAGCATGTAGTTACGTTGCTTGCCTTGTTCTACCAGCTTCAGGAACTTTTGACCGGCAGGAAGAGCCAACGAGTAACCTTTATTGCGGTACATTCCGCGAGCAGCCGGTTTGCTGTTGTTCACCAACTGAACGCCCGTTTCTCTGTGGAATTCTTTTTCAAATTCTTTAAAGAAGTCTACGCCCCATTGGTTGTAAACCGTCTCTGGCAACCACGAGGGAGCAGTATTTCCATGAAGGATACCCACACCCACAGATGTTGCACCACGAATCAAGTTCGATTGTTCCCAAGCTTGAGTGATATCTGTTCTACCCACTTTATCAAAGAACTCTTGAGTCAAATAAGTATCGCCGTAGTCACGAAGAACGATCTTTCCTGTCGGACGGGATTTCTCATCCAACTCAACCAGGAAATTTTGAGAGTGAGGCGAATCGTAGGTCATACCTGTCAAAGCAAAGAATTCAGCCAAGGCGCGAGCCAATGGTTTATTATAGTGTTCATTCCAATAGCTTGCAGGATCGTTTGATCCATTGAGCTTAGCCAGTTCACGGCCTTTTTGCTCGTGCACGATCGAAAAACCCGGCACATAAGTTTTACCTGAGTTCGTCAAAGTGTCATAAGAGCGAATGATCATACCCTGATCGATGACAACTTCACCTTTTGCATTACGAGTCTCGATACCAAAAGCCACTGGCTCGTCCAGCAAAATGATGTTTTCAAGTTTGGGTTGCGTTTTCAATTGGTCATTCACGAAGTCCGTCATCATACGGATTTGCTTACCGTCGTCCCAGTCCTGGTGTTTATCACGCCAGTGACCGCCCGTTTTATCAGTGGAACCTTTAAAGGAGAACTCAGCGTTCGTCACAGGATCGACGATGATATAGCTGCGGGACGCAGTCATATATCCTTTATAATAGACTTTTTTAATTGGAGTGATGCCATTGTCTTTCAGGAAGTTCGCAATCTCCTGCCACCACTTTGTATCTTCAGGGTTGATAATCCAACGCAGATACTTCACGCCATTTTCTTCATGAATCAAAGAATCAACGAATTTCTCAGGAGCTCGTTCTGCGATATCAGCTTGAATCAAGCTTACGGGAATATCGTAGTGATAGACACTGACAGCTTGATCACTGCGAGTGGTAACCGCGTTGGCTTTAGTTTCCAACGTCACAAGTTGTTGTAACTCCTTACTGATCGCATGCGAGAATGACGCAAGGACCATATTGGAAATAAGGGCAAAGCTAAGCGCGCGGTTAAACTTCATAACGTGCATCTCCTGCGAATAATTTTAAATTCGCAGGACATACTTCAAATAAAATACCAAGATTTGGGAGATTCAAACGGATCTATATTGGATTTGAGGCCCTTTAGATTCGACCAGGAACAAAATACGGCAATCAGTGTTTAGGGCCTAAACAGGGGGTAACCTGCTCTATTTACTGACTTTTCCGAGGGGCTTTAGGGAGCCGACCTTTCCTACTTTTGAAGGAAGTGCATGCTGTATTTTTTCTGACATCCAAGGATCAATCGCAATAAGCTTTTCCAGGTTTAAACCTGTTTTAATCCCCATCCCGTGAAACATATAGACGACATCTTCAGTAGCAACATTACCCGTTGCACCCGGGGCATAAGGGCAACCACCCAAACCACCAAGGCTGGTATCAAAGACACGAACTCCCGTTTCATAAGCGGCAAGAATATTAGCAAGTGCCTGCCCGCGAGTATCATGGAAGTGGCCTGCCAATTTTTTAACTGGAACGACCTTTTTGATTTTCTTAAACAGAGATTGAACCTGACCCACATTAGCTACGCCGATCGTGTCGCCAATGGAAAGTTCGTACACGCCAAGCTTATGCATTCTTTGCGCAAGCTTTACCACACGAGCTTCAGGAACTTTGCCTTCAAACGGACAACCAAAGCATGTGGAAAGATAGCCACGTACTTTGATTTTATGCTTTTTCGCTAAAGCCATCACCGGCTCAAAACGTTTAAAGCTTTCATCGATGGAACAATTGATATTTTTTAAAGAGAAAGATTCAGAACAAGCCGCAAAGATCGCAACTTCTTTTACGCCACTCGCGATGGCATCTTGCATACCGCGTTCGTTGGGAACCAAAACAGAAAATTCAGTTTTCTTAGGAATCTGACCAGATTTTTGCAAGCCAAAAGCTTTACTGACAACTTCTTTGGTTCCTGCCATTTGCGGAACCCATTGCGGAGAAACAAAGGCGCCGATTTCCACACGCTTTGTTCCAGCATCAATCAGTCGGCGAGCGAATTCAACGCGTGTGTCGGCATCCAAAACGACTTTCTCGTTTTGCAAACCGTCTCGTAATCCCATTTCCACAATCGCAACTGAATTCTTAGCCATAAATTTTCTATTCAGCAGAAGGTTTGATTTTCACAAGTGCTTTACCTAAAGCCACTTGTTCGCCAACAGCACAAGAAATGTTTTCAACAGTTCCCGCGATATCGCACTTAAGAGTGTACTCCATTTTCATCGCCTCCATCACCAAAACTGCTTGGCCAGCCTTCACTTCCGCACCAGCCTGAACCAGAATTTTTGTAACTTTACCCGGCATCGGAGACATCACCGTGTCAGAGGAGCCGCCAGTCCCTGCTTTCTTACGTGACTTTCGTCCTGTCCCTGCGTCCATCGTGAAAGTGCGACCATTTGCATGAACCCACAAAGTTCCCGCAAGCAATTGCACTTGAGCTTTGTGATCAACTCCGTTGATACGTACTTTGACTTCCATTAGATACCTCTCCAGTAAGTCATCCATGGGGATGCACTAGCAGATGCTGTTTCAACCGCTTGCTGAGTTCCGCGAGCTTGAGCCAAGGCTGCTGCTGCGATTTTCTTTTCAGCTTCCGTTAGTTCAGGTTCTTTGATCGGATCCGCGAAATAAGTTTCGATGAATCTTGTCGTCATCGTACCCATCACAAATTCTTTATGGGACAAGATCTCGATCAAATATGGAATATTAGTGTGAACACCGAAAACGACAGAGTCTTTCAGCACGCGGATCATTTTTTGAATCGCGCGAGGGCGGCTCTCATCCCAGACGATCACTTTCGCAATCATGGGATCATAATAAGGCGTGATTGTGTCGCCAGAATCAAAACCATATTCATAACGACGACCAGGGCCCTCTGGCCACTCCACGTGACCCAATAAGCCCGTGCTTGGTACGCCACCCAAGAATGGATTTTCTGCATAGATACGGCATTCGATCGAATGACCACGCGGAACGCGGATCATTTTTGGATCATGAATGTATTCACCCTGCGCTGTCAGGATTTGCATTTTCACCAAATCCACACCCAATACTTCTTCAGTCACCGGATGTTCAACTTGCAAACGAGTGTTTACTTCTAGCAAATAGAATTCACCGTCTTGCAAAAGGAACTCAACGGTTCCGGCACCTTTGTATTTACCCAAAGTCGCAATCGCACAAGCAGCCTCGCCCATACGGCGACGAAGTTCTTCCGTCAGTGAAGGCGAAGTCGCCTCTTCGATGATTTTTTGGTGACGACGTTGCACGGAGCACTCACGGTCAAAGAAATGCACAACATTTCCTGTCGCGTCTCCGAAGATTTGGAATTCAATGTGCTTGGCACGATCCAGGTATTTTTCCAGGAAAACTTTTGGCGAACCAAAAGCAGATTGAGCTTCACGCTGAGCCGATTCAATCAACTCTGCCGCTTCTGCGGAGGACTTGATCAATTTCATACCACGGCCACCACCACCGGCAGCCGCTTTGACGATCACTGGGTAACCAATACGTTCTGCTTCCGTGATCAAGTTTGCAACCTGTTGGTTTTCACCTTGATAACCAGGCACCAATGGCAATCCTGCTTTTTTCGCAAGCTCCTTACAGTGAACTTTATCACCCAAAGAGCGAATCGCTTCGGCGGATGGTCCGATAAAAGTTAAACCCGCTTTACTAACAGCTTCTGCAAAATCAGCATTCTCAGACAAGAAGCCAAATCCTGGGTGAATTGCTTGCGCGCCACCAGCCAAGGCTCCGTTGATATTCGCTTCGATATTCAGGTAACTTTCAGCAGTCGCTGCGGGACCAATACAGATGGTTTTAGTCGCCATTCTGTAAGCTCGAGAATTGATGTCTGCTTCCGAGTGCAAAAGAACCGTTTCGATTCCCAACTCTTCGCAAGCTTTGATGATACGAACCGCGACTTCTCCGCGATTGGCGATAGCGATACGAGTGAATTTTCCAGGCATTTTCGTCATGGTGCAAAAGCTCCAATTTAAGAGCTTTATCTATATCGACGAATCCCACTCAAGGCAATGAAAAGACGGCAATTTTTGCCTCTGCTACGGCTGAACCGGGGGGTCCACTTGACGCCCCGTTAAGGCACTTCCACAGGACGCGACAATAACACATAAAATAGCTAGAATTTGAGTTCCGGTAAGCACCTCCCCCAAGAATACAAATCCCATTAAGGCCGCAACTGCGGGTTCAAGACTCATTAAAACCCCAAAAGTCTTTGAAGGAATTCGTCTTAATGCGATCATTTCTAAAGAATATGGAAGAGCGCTCGAGAAAACTGCCACAGCCAAAGCCATCAACCAGATTTGCCCCGAATATTCCGTCAGTCGCAATTGCGGAATCGATGTTGGAGACACCGTGATCGCGGCAGCCAACATTCCCATCGCTGTCGCTGTTCCACCTTTAATATGATGACCCAGTTTTTTTCCGAATATAATGTACAAGCCCCAAAAGGCCCCCGCACCGAGCGCTAATAGAACCCCCACAACATCGATGCTTTGAGAAAAATCTGAATGCGGTAAAATCAAAACAATTCCGCACGCTGCAACAAATGCCCATACTAAGTCCAACAACTTTTTCGATGCAAACATGGCGACAGCTAAGGGGCCGGTAAACTCCAATGCAACAGCCACTCCCAACGGGATTCTTTCCAGCGCCAGATAAAACAACAGGTTCATGGCACCCAAAGAAAATCCATACAGGGCCACGGCCGTTAAAGATTTTTTGGAAAACTTATGCTTCCACGGCTGATATATCGCGAGCAATAGAAGCGCCGAAATCCACACACGTAAAAACGTCGTAGCCTGCGGACCTAATACTGGAAATAATTGTTTGGCAAATGTGGCGCCTGCTTGAATGGATACCATCGCAATCAGCAGGCAAAAAATCGCTTTTAACTTCTCCAAGACGGTTCACGCTTTTCCAGGAAGGACTTCAAACCTTCCTGACCTTCATCGCTAGCACGACGTTCAGCAATCAAATGAGTTGTGCGATCACGCTGTTGTTCCCAAGTCATGTTCGCGATATCGTTCAAAAGTTTTTTAGTTTCACGAACCGCTTCAGGTCCACCTTGTTTGTAGTTCGCTAAAACCTTTTGCAAAACATTGTGACCTTCTCCCGCTGGGCAAACATCCGTTACCAGACCTGCTTGCTGCGCCACTTGCGGGTTGAACACGACACCTGAAAGCATCAAAGGACGAACTTTACCAGGAACAGCTTTTCGTTGTACGAATGCGCTGATGACAGCCGGAGCGATTCCCAACTTCACTTCACTGAAACAAAATTGAGTGCCTTCTTCTGCAATAACTTCGTCACAAACCGCAACCAAACCCAAAGCACCACCAAAAGCGGCGCCATGAATTAAACCGATCACCGGCAAAGAGCATTTAGCGATAGTTTCAAACATGCTGAAAAGGCGCAAAGAATCTTCACGATTTTGATGGTAAGAGAAATTCACCATTTCTTTCATCCAGTTCAAATCCGCCCCTGCACAAAAGGATTTACCCTCTCCCTGCAGAACGATTGCGCGAAGATCCGTACGAATTGCCAATTGATGAAATGTCTCTGTAATTTCAGAAATCATTTCTGGATTAAAGGCGTTACGTACATCGGGCCTATTCAATTTCACATAGGCCACGTGATCCATCTCAACGGTGTTAATAAAAGTCATGAAGCAGTCCTACATTCTGAATACGCCTTGAGATTTTTCACCCCAAGACTTGTTAAGGCTGGCAGCAATGCCCAACCCCAAAACTTTGCGAGTATCTGCAGGATCGATGATGCCATCATCCCACAAGCGAGCAGAT
The DNA here is from genome assembly GCF_047302455.1 of Bdellovibrio sp. HCB185ZH. GTDB lineage: Bacteria > Bdellovibrionota > Bdellovibrionia > Bdellovibrionales > Bdellovibrionaceae > Bdellovibrio. The sequence continues at coordinate 2,788,971 of NZ_CP178624.1, read as the reverse complement.
GAGTAATACGCAGAGCTTTCATGTTCATATTTTTCAAGTGTTGGACGCTTGAACTCTGCCTGCTCTTCGGTTCCCATCGTTTGGCCTTTGGCCGCCATCTGATCCAATTTGACAGTCAACAACACGTTGGCAGCTTGTTCACCACCCATCACGCTGATTTTAGCATTCGGCCACATCCACAACTGACGTGGTTGGTAGGCGCGACCGCACATACCATAGTTTCCAGCTCCATAAGATCCACCAATCACGACTGTGAATTTTGGAACATGGGCATTGGAAACCGCCATCACCATTTTAGCACCGTGTTTCGCGATGCCCTCGTTTTCATATTTTTTACCAACCATGAAACCTGTGATGTTCTGCAAGAAGATCAAAGGAACTTCACGTTGCTCACACAGTTCAATAAAGTGGGCCGCTTTCATCGCGCTTTCGCTGAACAATACACCGTTATTCGCGATGATACCGACAGGCATTCCGTAAATGTGTGCAAAACCAGTCACCAAAGTTTTGCCGTACAATGCTTTGAATTCGTGGAATCTTGAACCATCCACGATGCGTGCGATAATTTCACGGACATCAAATGGCACACGGCTGTCTTTGGGAATCACCCCATAAATTTCTTTTGCATCAAACATGGGTTCTTCAGAAGGCAGGATCTGCATTGTCACAGTTTTCTTGTGATTCAAATGCGCAACGATCGAACGTGTGATTTCCACCGCGTGTTCGTCGTCTTCCGCAAAGTGATCTGTCACACCTGAATTTTCACAGTGAACATGAGCTCCACCCAATTCCTGAGCGTCAACCACTTCACCAGTGGCCGCTTTCACTAAAGGAGGACCGCCCAAAAAGATCGTGCCGTTTTCTTTGACGATAACGGTTTCATCACTCATCGCTGGAACGTAAGCGCCGCCCGCCGTACAGGAACCCATAACGACTGCGATCTGTGGGATCCCTGCAGCTGACATACGTGCTTGATTATAGAAAATACGACCGAAATGATCACGATCCGGAAAAACATCGGCTTGCATTGGCAAGAATGCGCCACCGGAATCCACCAGGTAAATACATGGCAGGCCGTTTTCAAAAGCGATCTCCTGTGCGCGCAAATGTTTTTTCACTGTCATCGGGAAGTAGGTTCCACCTTTAACAGTCGCATCATTCGCAACGATCACACATTCAGTTCCATGAATCACACCGATACCCGTAATAACACCGGCACCAGGAGCTTGGCCTTCATACATATCCCACGCAGCCAACGTTGAAAACTCCAGGAAAGCTGTTCCGCCATCGACCAAAGCTTCAATGCGCTCACGCGCCGTCATTTTGCCGCGAGCTTTGTGTTTTTTCGTGGCATCTGCACCACCGCCCTGTTTAACCAGCTCAACTCTTTCTCTCCATTCGCCGACGACTTTTAACATCGCATCGCGATTTGCTTTAAAATCAGAGGAATTTGCATCAATGTGACTATCAAGAATTTCCATAGAACCTTTACTCCGCCGAATTACCGAGCGCTGGAGTGTGTTTTAACTTTAACTGCATTTGCACAGAACCCACGGCCTGGTCGTTCTCATCAAAGATCTGTACGTCAGCCGATGAACCAGCCTCGCGTCGATCCCTAAGATCGGCCAAGACCACTTCCCGGGTATTTTCCGCCAGCTCCATTCGCAATCTGCAGTCACCTGTTTGCACTTTAAAAAACTCAGATTCAATTCGCGTAACAGCAATCTCGAAATTTCCCATGGGAGCATGACGCATCCACAGGATTTTTACGGCCTCGATGGCAGCACTTATAATCGCGCCTTCGTGCATTTGTCCGATCTCATTCATGTTGCGAGTGCGAGCCGGAATCACAACTTCGATTTGCGTATCCTTCAGACGAGAGATGCGTAATCCCATCCCTGCAGAAAAAGGCCTAACGATATCAAGCGCATAACCCAGCGCAGCATGTGATGCCTTAGGAGAAACCTCTTCCAAAAGAGCGGCCAGGTCAGCGGCGTTCAGACGAATTCCGCGGTCTTCCAACTGAGATTTAAGACCGTCTTTAGCTTGCTGCAGCTGCTGACGCAGGTTTTGTTCAAGCTCAATTCCCTTAGACATTAAGATTGTCAGCCATTGTTGGTTCATGAGATATCCTTTTCCCTACGAGTATTGAAAAATCTACGATATCATGCTCCGATAAAGACAAGAATTTTTCAAAAGGAATCGGAATGAAGAAAATTGTAAGCCTGGTTGTTTTCGTTGCTGCTTTGGTTTGGACTTGGAACGTGATTCACACGAACGAAGCTATCGGCTTCGAGACGCACGCTGGCATCCAAACAAAATTGGCTGAGTTGATCAAAGCAACTTTGACTGCAAAAAAACCAAACGCGAAAGATTTGAGAATCGAAAAGCTTTGGACTGAATCCATGAACGACAACAAAGTTCGGGCCGTGTTCGCATACAAATTCAGCGAAACAAGCGAAGCTGGCGAAGCATTGGAACAAATCATCGAGGGCGAAGCCGTTCTTCACCGTGAACCTACTGAAGACAAAACAGACAAATGGACTTTGCAGTCGGTTAAAACAACAAACGATATCGTTGTTTTCTCTGAAGGCTCCACTGTAACACCTGACACTGTAACTCCTGCTGAAGCTACTCCGGCGGCAACGCCTGCGACGACTCCAGCTCCTGAACATCACTAATGGCCATTCCTAATCACTTTGTTCAAATTGATGAAGAGGGATTTTGTGTCAGTCGCGAAATGCGCATTCAAGATCCCAACTCCGGCCGGGAAATCCTGGAAAATCTGAAACTTCATCAAGGCGGAACATTGTTGAGCACCTTCGGCGACACTCCGGTGATCGTCGAAGCCTTCGACGAACCCCTGATCGCCTTGCAAATCGATAAAAATGATTCTCACTGGTCTATTCGCTGTCCTTACGACACCGAATTTTCATTCTCATTGGACAGCCTGTCTTTGGATGAGTGGGATCGCTTTCATGGATATACAAGAGATCACATTCCTTTCGTGATGTCCCGTAAAGCCCAAGCCGCATTCTTTAACATGGTCGATGAGTTCGACGATGACTCAGTCACGGTGGATGGCAAAACATATGAAGTGCCACCCTATTGGAATTCTGAAACTGATGTCGAAAAAGAATCTTTTTGGAGCCAAATCTATAAGCGCGAAGAAAATCCGGGCTGGAATTTGGGCGAGCCCGCAGAAGCTTTGAAAGACATGTTTCAGCGATTGAAAATCTCCCGCTCGCGTATCCTGGTTTTAGGTTGCGGCGAAGGACACGACGCTGCTTTCTTTGCAAAAGCAGGCCACGTGGTCACAGCCGTCGATATCTCCCCGGTCGCTCTGGAAAGAGCTAAAAAACTTTATGGCCACATGGAGAATCTGACTTTCGTGGAAGCAGATCTGTTCAACCTGCCTCGCAATTACGATGCGGCCTTTGATATCGTTTTCGAACACACTTGTTACTGCGCAATCAATCCGGAACTGCGCCAGGATCTGGTGAAAGTCTGGAATCGTGTTCTGGCCGAGGGTGGCCATTTGATGGGTGTTTTCTTTGCGATGGAAAAACGCCAGGGCCCACCATTCGGTGGCAGTGAATGGGAACTTCGCCAACGAGTTAAAAACAATTACATCCCTATCTTCTGGGGGCGCTGGCAAGCCTCACTTCCCAATCGCCAAGGGAAAGAATTCTTCGTTTACGCCAAAAAGAAATAGTTCTTAGTTAAAGAGGTCGTCCATGCATATTGAATTCACTCAAGCTGATGAGAGTCATGTTGAAGAGCTGGTTAAATTGATCAACTCCGCTTACCGCGGCGAAAGCTCCAAAAAAGGCTGGACGACAGAAGCTGATCTTTTGGGTGGCCAACGTGCAGATGAAGACGGAATTATGGAATTGATCGAGCGCGAAGGCTCCATCATGTTGATCGCGGAAGACGACGATACCGGCAATCTTTTGGGCTGCGTTCACTTGGAAAACCACGACGGAAAATGTTACCTGGGAATGTTGACTGTGGATCCCACGCTGCAAGGTCAAGGCATCGGTAAAATGCTGATCGACGAGGGCGAAGCTATCGCTCAATTCTGGGGCTGCACACATTTGTATATGACTGTGATTTCCGTTAGAACAGAGTTGATCAAATTCTATGAAAAGCAGGATTTCCGTCTGACAGGCGAAAAAAAGCCTTTCCCTTACGGCGACGAACGCTTCGGAATTCCCAAAGTCGACAATCTAGAATTCGTAGTCCTCGAAAGAAAAATTTAGGTGCCAGGTCCTGTTTACGTGTACGGCGCATTAAACGTGATACCCGTGCATGAATTGCATAATAACTTCTCTTCTATGTATTAAAAGTTTCCCTCGTTTGGGCCTATCTTTTAGGCATTCGAGGTGCTTATGTTTGCAAAAATTGTTGTCGCAGCGGTTTTAAGTCTTTCAGCGCCTTTGGCATTTGCTGATCACATGGGCCCGAACGGTGACAAGTTTTATGACGAGGCCGCTCACTTCACGAATGCTTGCTCACAAGGTCCGTGCAAAGCACCTTACTCTGCCATGTTGGTTTACAGCGCAACTCCAAGATTAAATAAATTAAGTCCTCAACAAACTGACATGCTTCGCGCAGTTGCGAACTATCAAGCGCAAATCTGGGGCGACACAATTCTGGAAGGTGACTTCCATTCTGCAGGTCGTACACGTTTGGATTCAGCTGTGGTGTACTTTAAGGGTGATCGTGTCGCTGGATTCAAAATCCGCTATTCAGAAAAAGCCTGGAATACTTCAGACTGCGCATTTGATGGCAGCAAAGATTCCCTGAAAAGCTGCAAGGAAGGTCGTATTAGCGAGGAAAGCTATGTTTCCCCTGATTTCCAAACTTTCTTTACTGACGAGGACCGCCAAGCTGGCTTCTCTTTGGGCTTGAACTAGTCTATGATCGCCGAATGGCGATAGTAATTGAAACTCAAGATCTGACCCGCGTTTATAAAAGCTACCAAAAGCCCGAGGGATTCACGAATTCCTTGAAAGGTTTTTTCAATCGACAATACCAGGAAAAAGTAGCCTTAAACAAAACCACACTACAAATTGAATCTGGCCAAATCGTGGGACTTGTCGGCGCGAACGGTGCTGGCAAAACGACTTTGCTAAAAATGCTATCCGGCCTGGTCACACCTACTGGCGGAGAAGCGAGTGTCCTGGGGTATCGCCCCTGGGAGAGAAAAAATGAATTCCTTCGCCAGATCAGCATTCTATTAGGGCAGAAAAATCAGTTGTGGTGGGACATCTCCCCCGCCGATTCCTATGCATTGCTAGCGCGAATTTATGATCTCGATCCCACAGCTGCTCGCAAACGTGTCGCCCACTTGGCAGAGATGCTTCAGTGCACGCACGTTCTGCACACTCAACTTCGCCGTTTGTCTTTGGGTGAGCGTATGAAGATGGAAATCATCGGCGCACTTTTACATGAACCCCAGATTCTATTTTTGGATGAACCAACAATCGGTTTGGATATCGTGGCGCAGGAAACGATTCGTGAATTCCTGGATCAATACGTAAAGGAAAAAGCGCCGACGATTATTCTTACCAGTCACTATATGGATGATATCGCGCAGCTGGCTGACAAATTACTTCTGATCAGCAAAGGCAATATCGTATACCAAGGCAGCGTGGATGAATTCGTTGCTAAATCCAATCAAGAACTAGCTCAAAATGAAGAGGTCGATTTTGAAGAAGTCATTCGCCGTTTTTTGGAAACGGAATCTCGCGTTCGCTAAGCTCGCGATTGTTTCCAATCTCGAGTACAGGCTGAATTATTTCGTCGATGCTGTTTTGCAGCCGGCGCTGACAACAGGAATTGAAATTCTGCTGTGGATCGCTGTATTTCGTGGAGCTGCCACAACTGAAATCGCAGGATTCAGCAGAGAATACTATTTGGCTTATGCCTTGTGGGGCGCTTTCTTTGCGCGTATTTGCACCAGCTGGATGTATGAATTCCGCATGATTCAAGAAATTGATTCAGGCAGCATCAATGCAATTCTGACTCGTCCGATGACGTACTATGAATATTATTTCTCACAGTTGATGGGTTATAAGTTCATTACGACTATTGTGTCCATGGTCATCCCGATTTTAGCCGTCATCATCTTTGCATTGCCTACGAAATTCGAAAGAATGCCCATGGCTTTTGCGCTCGAATTTTATTATCTGATCCTGGTTCATTCGATCAGCTTCGTGGTTGCGGCATGCGCATTTCATTTGAATAAAATCTATTCCTTCACGGGAGCAAAGAATCTGGCGCTGTGGTTATTAACAGGTGAACTTTTTCCTCTAGATTTGATGCCTGAACCTTTAAAATCCATCGTGATCGCACTTCCATTCAGCTCGGGAGTTTACGTTCCAGTTGGCTACCTGACGGGTCGCTTGGAAATCGCCTCCGTTTATCAATCCTTCATTTCAGTGACGATTGGTATTGTCGTAGTGAACATTATCGGTGCTGTGATCTGGAAACGTGGACTGAACGCATACACGGGAACGGGAGCTTAAGATGGCAGTGATTAAAAAATACTGGTTCTTATATTTATCCATGTTCCGAGCGAGCTTCATCGCCGATCTTGAATACCGCGTGAATTTCCTAACTAGAATCGTGACGGATATTTTCTGGTACATCGCTCAAATTATGACCTTTGAAGTCTTGTTCCTGCACACGCCTATGATCGGAGCCTGGAATCAGGCCCAGATGCGCGTTTTCCTGGGAGTGGTCTTCGTGGTCGATGCTTTATACATGATTATCCTGTCGGAAAACCTGGATCAATTCTCCGAAAAAGTCAGAAAAGGCGATTTGGATTTGCTCTTGGCAAAACCGGCAAACTCGCAATTCATGATCAGCATGCAAAAAGCCTGCACTCCGGCGATAGGTAATCTCGGGATTGCCACAACTTGGTTCGTGTATAGCTTGCTGCAATTACCTGACTTTGAATGGATGCGCTTATTCTGGTTGATCCTGCTTATTCCCTGCGGATTGATCGCCTTGTATTCCATGCGATTCATGATGGCAGCAACCGCGGTGATCTTCGCCCGCTCTGAAAACCTGCAATTTATTTGGTACCAAATCTACAGATTAGGCATGCGCCCTGATTCTATTTACGTACCGTGGTTGAAATGGATGCTATTAACAGCATTGCCCGTGGGAGTAATCGCCAGCGTCCCGGCAAAAGCATTGTTAGAACCTCCCCCATACGAACTGTTCGCGTGGGTCGTAGCCCTATCAGCGATCCTGATCTACATCACCAACAAGTTCTGGAAATTCGCACTGAAGTCCTACTCCAGCGCCAGCTCCTAAAAGGTGCCAGGTCCTGTTTCTTGTTACAGCAAGTCATTCTCACCCAAGAGTGGCTTGTTCGTAATCCGATCTTTTCTAGATTTGAAGTATTGGTGCCTAACTCCGAATTTGAAGCCTTCCAGCTTCGCGGGATCAGGACACGAATTCAGCCATCGAAGCGTTCCGTTCTTATCTGAAAAAAGTGTTGTGTCTTCACCTAATGGAAATTTTGCGGGTGATAGATTTAGTTTCATTCGCAAGGAACTAAACTCGTAATCTTCCACTTTTTCGCATGCTCCCGCCGTAACTGGATTTCGATAGTTGTACTTATAGGCATTTAAATAATAGTTGTGGTGTTGCAAAATGCATTTGTAATGACGTCCCGCAAACGTCTCATTGATTCTGTTTCCCGCTCTTGTCAAACGCCGACTCGATCGATACATGAATTGTTGCATACACTGACTAATGTTTGCATCTGGCGTGGAAGCAATCAGATGAAAGTGATTACTCATCAGCACAAAACTATGAATCAATAAGTTATGTTCTTTAGAAGCATGCGTGAGTTCCTCACAAAATATTTCCCACACTTCATGCATTGGAAGATTAAACCACTCCCGATTAATACATCGTGCGCTTATATTATAAGGAAAAACTGACTGTAAGATTACTTTGGCTCTGGGCATGCAGAATTAACTCTGCAAAGACGAGGAAAGTCCGAGGCGTCGATGAAAACATTTGGAAGAAGCACTGCGTCCGTAAACAGGACCTGGCACCTTAAATGCCGAGTTGGAGCCAGGAGAGGATTTTGTCGAAGATCTTCATGTGCCATGGCTTCGCGGGAAGTTCGTTGCGGGATTTTTGTGCGTAGTATTCGAATAGATTTTTAAAGTAACCATTGTACCAGCTGGATAGCAGGTGTTCTTTGTCATAGCGAAGACTTTTCCCTGCCGTCAAACGCTGAGGTTCAGTGACATAAACGCGAAGCTTTCCGTCGACGTCGTGGTTATGCATGCGCGCGTACCATTTTTCGATGGAGACGGCTTTGCCAAAGAATGGATCGATAATCCACCAGCCGCCTTCCGAGTTTTTAACTGCGGTCGCCACATGGAAAGTCCAAACAGTATCACCAACCAAAGCTTTCATCTGACCAACAACATAGACTTTGCGAATAGAAGCGTTGTCGACTCCCATGCGCAAAGATTCCAGGTGAGAGTTCATCGCACGACCAAAGCAAAAACCCAAATGCCCGCTTGGATCATATTTTTTAACATTCAACAAACGAGTCACTGGATTGCGAGTCACTTCTTCATAGATATATTTCGCTTCAGAAGCATTGATAGAATTCTTACGACCTGTACCCGGATTTAGAGTAGAAATTTTCTGCATCTGCAGAAGGACTTCCGCATTCAAAGCCGTCGCCTGTTCCGGGGTGACCTTCGCTTGATCAGCATAAAGATTTTCAGCCGCATAACGAGTCAAAGAATCATTCACAAGTTTTGAACCTAGCAACCCCACACGCTCTGACAACGAAAAGCCAGCAAGTTCTAAAATACGATCCTTGCGAGCAATCTGCTCTTTCGTATAATTATCACCAAAGCCCGGAAGAGTTTCATTCAAACCCTTTTCAGTGCGCCCTAAAGCCCGAGCAAACTGCAAAGCCGTCGCCTCTTGATCAGAGACCTTACGATCCAAAAACAATTCCACTTCACGCTTTTGCAAAACATCATGAGTAGACATAGCCGTTAACAATTTAAAGAAATCTTTTTGCTCAACCAAATTCAATTCAGATCGCTGATTCACCACGCGATCCACCAAATCCATCTGCGAATCCGTCAAAACACGATTGAACTCATTCTCCAGCACATCGCGAGTCGCCCCATAAACCGCCGAAGGCCCCAAACCAAAAACAGCCTCACAACGGCTCTGACCCCGAGCAAAGCTGACAAAAAACATAACTCCAAAAATGACGATGAAGCCGCGACCGAAAGACATGGTTTTCTCCAATACCCCAATTGAAGCAATCCAAATGCCAAAAAACCCGCCAAACTATGAGATTTAAAGGAAAATAACTGAACACACCCTATACAAAGTCCCCAAAAACGCGAGCAGCAAGCAAAGCGAGCTGCAAGCCAGTCCCCAAAAGAACGGAGCAAAATCACCGAGAAAAAAACGATCGAAAAGGGGTCAGTGGCAAGGCGCTAGGAGGAAGGCGTACAATCAGTACGCCGACGACGCAGCAACGAAGACAATGGCCCCTTTGCGGTCGTTTTTTAGAAAGTGGGATTTCGGTTTTGCTCTAAGCCGGATTCTGTCCTTTTCACCTGGTCCCATGATTGTCCCGGTAAAAATGGATGATCATTCCTCTAGGAGCGACATTACTGTCGCCCTCAAGCGATCTTACCCGGTGGCTACGGACTGGCCGTCCTACTAATGCCACCCTATTTGATCTTGCTCCGCGCAGAGTTTGGCTGTTTTCACTCCGGCGGCTCCCCTGACCCTCCCGTTCCCGGTGTCAGGCTCAATGCCCCGGACATTCTCTCTGTTCCACTGTTCCTTACATTACTGTAGAGGGGCGTTACCCCTTGCGCTGCCATATGGAGTCCGGACTTTCCTCCCTAATATCAAGTATTTGAGTATTATTAGAGCGATCATCCGCAAAACCGAAGGGGATTTTTAACACCCTCCAGCAAAATTCGCAAGAGGGTTTTCTTCGCCCCATATTTATTTTACTTTCAACTCACTGACTACAAAAGGAATTTTATATGAAGATCTTCGCATCTCTTATCGTGTCTGCTTTGACCCTGGCTTTGACTGCACCTGCTTTCGCAAGTGAAGGTCACACTGGTCCTAATCACCACACTAAAGAAGAACTTGGCCAAAAAATGAACGAGTTGTTTCCACCGAAACAAATGAAAGTTGAATCTCAAACGATTCCAGCAAAACCTGAGCTTGCAAGCCCAGAGTATTTCGCTGCAGTTAAAGGCGACACAGTTACTTTGAAATGGAAAGAAGCAAAAGACGCGCAAGAGTACCACGTGCAAGTTGCGACTGATGCAAATTTCAAATGGTTGGTTGCGGATGACCAACACGTTAAAGCAACTTCATTCGATGTAGCAAAACTTGAAGCTGGAAAACACTACTTCTGGCGAGTGGCATCTGTCAGACCAAACAACTGGAGCACATTCCGCAAATCTTACTTTGCGACTTCTATGTTCGAAACTCCAGACGCTGCTGCCGCGGCACCTGCAAAATAGCACTCTCTGACGAATCAAGTTCGTCGTCTAAATAGGCCCTCATATACTTCTTTTATGAGGGCTCTTTACTGGTTCCGCAACGATCTCCGATTACATGATAATGAAGCACTGACGTGGCTCTGCCAAAATGCGCAGCAAGCTTTGTTCGTCTATTCGTATCCACTGAATTTCAGCCGCGCCGGGAAATTTCGTCGCAAGTTTCTGTTAGAGACTTTGGCAAATCTGCAGAAAGAAATCGAGGATCGTGGTCACAAATTGGTGATCACCTATGCTCACCCAGAAGAAGTTCTGCCCAATCTGATTCACAAATATAAAATCGACACTTTGGTTTATACCGAAGAATACACTCCTGAAGAGTTGCGGGAAGAAAAACAAGTCACACACCGAATTGTTCTTGATCGAATTATGCCTTTTGATCAAAGAACACTTTTAAAAAAATCAGCTCTGCCCTTTCCATTACTGGATCTGCCAAACAACTTGGCGGAGTTTCAGGTTCTTTTAAGCACAAAACATCCTGAAAAGGTTTTGCCGATTCCTTTAGTATGGCCCGATCCGATCAAAGCTGATGAATTTGAATTGGATTTGAATCGCGAACTTCGCATGTTCATCACTCCCTCCCGATTCATCGGTGGAGAGTTGCAAGCCCTCACGCGACTGAAAGAATTTATCTGGGACAAGGATCTTCTGCGAAGTTTTAAAGATGGATACTCTGAGCGGGTGCACTTTGATGACAGTTCAAAATTTTCGCCTTGGCTTTCTAACGGCAGCCTTTCGCCGCGAGTGATTTATTGGGAAGTCAGAAATTACGAGCGCGAACGAACCGCCAACGACTCTACTAACTGGATGATGATGGATTTGCTTCGTCGCGATTATTTCAAGTACTACGCACTGAAACTTGGACCTTTTTTGTTTCAGGCGGATACCAATCCGACTCATCAACCGTTGGTGGATGATCGACTTCAACAGGAACTTTTCAAAAGCTGGAAATTAGGTTCTACGGGCAAAGATCCCATCGATGGGAGCATGAAAGAGCTGAATGAAACAGGTTTTATCTCTTACCGCAGCCGCCAAGACGTTGCGAACTTCCTGACGGAAAACCTAAGCCTGGATTGGCGTTGGGGCGCACGATACTTTGAAGAGATGCTGATCGACTATGATGCCGCCAGCAACTGGGGAAACTGGAACTATATAGTGGGAGTCAGCGAAGTCTCCTCCCCAACAAAAAATCACGGAGGATTCTATGAGCAACCCGGAATTTGAAAGCTTTGATAACGCCGAGATCGAACAATTCTTTCAATGCCCTTATTGCCGTACGGCTATATCAATGTTGGTTGATATATCGGAGCCAGGGCGTCAAACCTACGTTGAAGACTGTGAAGTCTGCTGCAAGCCGATTCAAATTACCTACTCTGCGGATCAAGGTCGCCTGGTGGATTTTTCAGCTCATCGGATCTAAACAACGCAATTACAAAACTTTAATTCCCAGAGCCTTTTGTAATTTTATTTAATTGCATTTCTACAGATAGACTAACGATATGAACAAGTCCGCGTACGAGGCTCTTGTAAATTCCCATGCTCTAATTGAGTTCGATCCCGAAGGAAAAATTCTTTGGGCCAATCGCAATTTTCTGAATCTCGTGGGCTATGAGCTAAGCGAAATACACGGCAAACACCATTCCATTTTTCTGCCTGCTTACGAACTTCACGAAAAAGAATATTCCGAATTATGGGATACTTTGCGCGCAGGCAACCCTCAAGTGGGCGAGTTCAAACGCTTGGCTAAATCCGGTGGAGAAATCTGGGTTCATTGCTCCTACACGCCTGTTAAAAACGATAGCGGCGATGTGATTAAAATCCTGAGCATGGCCTTTGATATCACTGAAAAAAGAAATTTGGCAGAAAACCTGGAGAGAAAAAATCAGGAGTTATTGTCAACCGCTGCAAAAGCGCGTGCAGCGACCTACGCCAAGTCCGTATTCCTGGCGAACATGAGCCACGAAATTCGTACGCCGTTAAATTCTATTATCGGCATCACAGATACCTTGGCAGAAACTCCCTTAGACGGACAGCAAACATCCTTTGTGGAAATTCTGCAAAGAGCGAACTATCAGCTGATGACGATTATCAATGACGTTTTGGATTTATCCAAAGTGGAAGCAGGTGAAATCATTCTGCACATGCTGCCATTCAGCCTGCAAAGAATGATCGAGGATATTTTGTCCATCCTTGAATTCCGCGCAAAAGAAAAGGGCTTACAACTAAAGGTCTCCGTCGCACCAGATGTTCAAGAATACTATATCGGCGACTCGGATCGACTGCGCCAGGTGTTGATCAATCTTTTAAATAACGCGATCAAATTCACGCATGCAGGTACAATCACTTTGAATGTTTCTGTTAACAATACTCCCCGAACAGGTAATCTATTATTTGCCGTTTCTGATACGGGTATTGGGGTTTCGAAACAAAAGTTCAAAGACATCTTCCGTCCCTTCACGCAAGCTGATGCCACAACCACGCGTCGCTATGGTGGCACGGGATTGGGACTTTCCATTTCTCAAAAAATCGTCAGTCTTATGGGTGGAGTGATCTGGCTTGAGAGTGAACCGAATGTGGGAAGTACTTTTTACTTCACCGCTTCCATGCCAGCGACAACAGAGCGTAAAACCAGCATGCACAATCCCTTACAAGGTCGTTATCAGCTTAACGACATCAGCCACTTTATCGAGGACGAGCGCCTGCGCGTGCTCGTTGTGGATGACGTCGATGACAATCGCAACTTGTTGGGAATTTATCTGCAGAAAACCGCTCATCAAATCACTTATGCCGAAAGTGGCACTGAGGCTGTGGCGTTGGTGGAAAAAGAAAAATTCGACGTGATCTTTATGGACGTGCAAATGCCGGGAATGGATGGACATGAAGCCACCATGCGCATTCGTGAAATTGAGCGCGAACAAAGCCGTCGCCCCGCGCGTATCTTTGCCTGCACCGCCAATGCTTTTGCGGAAGACATCGAACGCAGCTTGAATGCTGGTTGTGACATGCATCTATCGAAACCGATTCGCAAAGACACCCTGATTAAAGCTATTAATTCGTGCTTTGCTACTATGACTGAAGCTGTTGGTTAAGACCTAGGCGATCCAAAACCGTCTGCGAAGACAAACCTCCTGATTCTTCCACCGAGTAATACACTTTGATATTCGCGGGATTTTCCATCCAACCATAAATCATTCCTGCGCACATCTTGCAGGGTTTATGCGTGCTATATAAAACGGAACCGGTGGGAATTTTCCGGCCATTTTCGCGGAAATATCGCTGAATCAAATTAACTTCCGCATGCAGCGTTTTATTTTTAGAGTTTGAATTCACGCCGTAACTTAAAATCTCGCCGTCCTTTGAAACCAAAAGAGCGGCAATACTTCGATCGTGATCGTGTAAAACATCTCCCCGGGGAACTTGACGGGAAAGCGCCTGGGCTGCCTGCACCAACTCTTCATCAGTCGTTGCGTTATTGATTCGCAACCGGTCATTCAACTCTGTCAAAGATATTTTGTTTTCAACATTCAGATGAGTGACCGCGCTTAACGCCGCCATCGATGAATCAATTTCTATAAATTCCAGATTTTCCAGAAACTGCGAATCTTGTTCAGGAATGATTTCACTTGAAGCTCTTTTCGCGACGACTTTGATCATCCCTTTGCACATTTCTGACAACTGCGCTGTGGTAAAAATACGCTGGCGCAGAATAAAAAAGCTGTGATCCACATGACGGTCAAAAAGGCCCTGCAGAAGTTTTACAACTGCAGATGAGGGCGCCACCAAACCTTTCGGAAAATGGGAGTAATAGACTTTGCCTTTAAACTCCACAAAGGCGACCTCAAAGGTCTCTTTATAGAGTAAAAATGCTAGGTGACGGGCTCTTTTTTCGGCGCTCATTCAAGAATTGGTACCATATCAGAATATTTTTGTCTAAAACCGCGGTATGCAAATGATCAAAAACCGCCTTGAAAAGAACTATAAAAAACTAAAAGCCTGGGCTGAGCGCGCAGGTATTCAAGCGTACCGACTTTATGATCGCGATATTCCTGAATATCCCTTCATCGTGGATATCTATGGCGATCACTTTTTGATCTATGATAAAGGCGACAGCCGTGACATCGAAAAAAACCACCTGCCCCATGTCGTTGAGGCATTGCAGGCACTTTTCAAAGCTGACGACTCAAAAATCGTGATTAAGAAACGGGAACGCCAGGAAGGCCTTAAGCAATACGAAAAATTGGATCAAAAAGATCAAACATTCACGGTGAAGGAGTCCCAGGCGACATTCAAAGTGAATCTTTATGACTATCTGGATACGGGTCTGTTCTTAGATCACCGTCCCATGCGCCAAAAGATCTTTAAAACCGTGAACGGAAAAAAATTCCTGAACCTTTTCTGCTATACCGGTTCCGTCAGCGTATTCGCGGCTTTGGCAGGCGCAAAAACCACTTCAGTCGACATGTCTCAGACTTATTTGGCCTGGGCTCAAGAAAATTTTGCGCTGAATAACATTCCTACCGACCAGCACAGCTTCATCAACGCCAATGTGCTTGAGTGGTTGGACCGAAACCAGGGAAAACCGGCTTTTGACGTGATTTTCCTGGATCCGCCGACTTTTTCTAACTCTAAAAAAATGACCGACAGCTTTGACGTCGAACGGGATCAGGAACTGCTTGTGAACGAGTGCATGAGCATGCTGGAACCAGGCGGAGTTCTGTATTTCTCGAACAATAAACGCAAATTTCACCTCTCACCTGCAATTAAAGAGCAGTACAAGGTTCGCGACATCACCGAGGAAAGCATCCCTCAGGATTTCCACGACAAAAAAATTCACGTCTGCTTCGAAATCCGCGCCCAAAACTAAGATAAGGCGCGGGCTGAACTCCTGTACAGCGACAACGAACAATGCAGAGGAAACTTATCTGGCAAGGCCGGGCATAATTATCTTGCCCCCAACACCAAAAGGACCTATTTACCCTTTAAATTTTAAGCACAGTTTTAAACTTTGGAGGGCACGGAATTGAATGCTTTAGGTCGCCATATATTGGTTGAGTTCAGCGGGTGTAACGCTGAGGTGTTAAACGACGTTTCTATCATCGAAAGAAGCATGATTGAGGCGGCACAAATCGCAGGCGCTACTGTGATCAACTCGACATTCCATCACTTTTCTCCGTGGGGAGTTAGCGGTGTGGTTGTTATCCAGGAAAGCCATTTGGCGATCCACACATGGCCGGAATACAGATACGCAGCAGTGGATCTTTTCACATGCGGCGAAACTGTTGATCCTTGGGTTTCTTTTGAACACCTGAAAAAAGCATTCCAGGCAAATTACTCGGCGATTGAAATGAATCGCGGTTCTTTGCACGTGATCCAAAAATCCGACTTCAAACCAAAAACAATGCGCGAAAAGCCTTCTTTCGATTTGTCCAAAGGCGTGCAAATCGAGCGCAATGTTTGGTTCACTGACAAAGACGAAAACCAAGCTTTGTCTTTGCGTTATACGGGCGAAGTATTGTTTGATGAAACAAATCCGTTCCAACGCGTTCGCGTTTTGGATTCTTACTCTCACGGAAAATTCCTGGCGATCAACAACATGGTTATGTGTTCAGAGCGCGATGAATTCCATTATCACGAGATGATCACTCACCCGGTGATGCAGACTCACGGTAAAGCTAAAAATGTTCTGGTCATCGGCGGTGGCGACGGCGGAACTATTCGTGAACTTTTCAAATATGACGTTGAAAAAGTAACGATGGTTGAAATCGATGAAGCAGTTGTTCGTGCTTCCAAACTTCACTTGCCGAAAATCGCATCTGAATTCGGCAACCCGAAATTGAATCTTATTATCGGTGACGGCATTCAGTTCGTGAAAGACGCTGCACCAAACTCTTACGATGTTATCATCGTTGATGGTTCGGACCCAGTAGGACCAGCCGAAGGCTTGTTCACCGCTGAGTTCTACGCAAACTGCAAGACAGCATTGAAAGATGGCGGCATGGTGATCACTCAGGGTGAATCTCCAATGTTCCATGAAGGCACCTTCGTTGAGCTTAATAAGTGCCTAAAAGGCATTTTCGGCGCAAGCAGCGTCCACACTATGTTGTTCCATGCAACGACGTACCCATCAGGTATGTGGAGCTTGCAAATGGGTGTGAAGGGTTCTGCTCACCCGGCGACGGACTTCAACAAAGACAACGCGCGCCAATTCGCCAAAGCGAAGGGCTTGAAGTACTACAACGAAGACCTGCACACTGCAGCGTTCTCATTGCCGACATTCGTTAAAACGATGTTGGGACAAAACTAAGATCACCAAATGTCTCTTGGGACTCCGTCTTTTGGGCGGAGTCCTGTACAATTCTAAAAAGATAGACCCATCTCCATTTTCAATATAGTTTCATTAAGGATTCCTCCGACCCGGTCGGAGACTATCGAGAAACTCGCTTCGACACATTGGTCGAAGCCTAACAGGAGATGTTTATGTTTAAACTTCCAACACTTCCATACGCTAAAACTGATTTGGCTCCTTTGTTCAACGAAGAGCAAATGACTTATCACTACGACAAACATCACAAAGCTTATATCGACAACTTGAACAAGGCTATGGAGACAGATTCTTCTTTGAAAGGTAAATCCCTTGAAGAGATCGTTCTTTCTTCATCTGGTGGTAACTTCAATAACTCGGCACAAGCTTGGAACCACACATTCTATTGGTTCAACATGGCTCCCGTAGGCAAAGGCGGCAAAGCTTCTGCTGATCTTGAAACAGCCATCAAACGCGATTTCGGTTCCATGGACGAACTAAAAGCTAAGTTCGTTGACGGTGGTATGAAAACTTTCGGTTCTGGCTGGATCTGGCTGTGCACAGATGCTTCTGGCAAATTGAGCCTGGTATCTACTTCCAATGCAGCAGTTCCGTTCACTAACAACGGCCCAGCGCCAATTATGGTGGCTGACGTTTGGGAACACGCTTACTACGTTGATTACCGCAACCTTCGCCTTAAATACCTTGAAACTTTCTGGTCACAAGTGAACTGGGATTACGTATCTCAATGTTACGCTTCCAAAAAAGTTCAAGACCTTACAAAAGCAATGACATAAAAGGTACGGACTTACTTTGTCCAAAAAAAAGGGAGCTGATGAAGCTCCCTTTTTTGTGCCTTCACACCGTCTGGATATTTCGAAAGACAAGCCGGCAGTTACTTTCCTTTCATACAACAGTTCCCTACTTGTTGCTTCTCACCGTTGTTTCACAATAAAGGCAACCGTAAGGAGGTTCTTTATGAAAACCTTGATCGCACTTATGCTGGCCAGCACATTCTCGTGGAGTGCTTATGCGTCTCCTTCTCATACATTTATGAAAAGTCCCGTGCATGCCACCGGGGAAGTCGCGATTGATTATGATTTCGGAGAAGTGACTATGGGTAATGGTGCTTCGCAAACCTGGGAGTTCACAGCTCCAGACGACAAAGCTGTTTACATTAGCAGCATCACCATGACCGGCGAAGACTACTGGGCAGACACAGACTGCTTGGGAAAATTAGACGCCACTTACTCTTGTACTTTCATACTCTATTTCGTCCCTGCTAAAGAAGGCGAAGCCATGGGCACTGTGAAAATCATGACTGACATGGATAACGTCACCATCAATGCCAAAGCGAAAGGTGTCGCAGCTCCTGCTCAGTAAACGCAAATAAAAAGGGAGTGTCTTAGCACTCCCTTTGCGGATTCACGCTTTAAACCATTTTCTGCGCGGATCTTTTTTATCCACGGGCCAAGTTGTCCAGGCCACCTTCATTGCCATCGCTGCTTTCAGATTTTCCAAAATCAATTCCGCATCTTCAATTTGCCAGAAGTCTTTGACATGTGTGTTCTTGTTCTTAAGTGCAATGTCGGACACCAAAGAGTAGACCATGCCACTCATTGGCGGGATCAAGAATCCCATAGTGCTTAAAACGCCCTGCAAGCGCGACAGAACAGACTTTCCACCCACCGAGTGCATTAGCACCATGACAGCGCAAGGTTTGCCCATAATGGCTGGTGTGGCTTCCATGTCGGTAATTTCTTCTAGGAGTCTTTGCATTGGACTTCCCCAGGAATCCCAATAGGTACCGGTCACAAAAATCACTGAATCACACGCGGCAATTTTCTTTTTCAAAGTCGAACTGACTGAAGACTTAGCCAAATGAACGACATCATAAGTAAGAGTTTTATCTAGCTTACGGATTTTTGCGATGAAGGCGGCACAGTTGCCCTGATCTCCAGAAGGACTGCCATTAAGAATCAAAACTTTTTTCATAGAACTAAAAGGTACGGCGTACCTTTCGGGAATGCATCGCGGAACCGCAGCGGTTCTGCGGCGCTTCCGCAAAAAGTGCCAGGTCCTATTTACGGATGCACCGCATACGTAAATAGGACCTGGCACCTAAAAAAGAAAGGCGCCGCTTGGGCGCCTTGTTCATGGAGGGATATTGGGAAAAGGACCGCATGATTTAACTAACAATCACCATCAACCTGCCTCCTTTGCGGAAGGACCGGAACTATCAGTGTCCCGGTATATGTTTTGAAAAAAAGGAGCTCGGCGTGGACGGTCTGTAATAACAATATTGTTAATCACATCCTGTACACCGGAGAGCTCCCATGCCGAGCCGACTGCTAAAGCTTTTAATCTTGGACGGAACACTTCGCCTTCGAGGGTTACAATGCCATCTTCAACAAAGACTTCGATATGTTCGCCACCGATCATGACGAAATCTTCCAAAGATTCCAGGATTAACTTTTTTAGCTCTTCATCGGAGCGATAATAGTCAGATGGAACCACAATGCGATCTTCTATAGACCATACTCCTTCAAAATCGGAGACGAGTTCCAGGGCTGCCATTTTTTTATATGATGTATCGCAACTGCCTGTAACAATCACGGAACATCCGCGCACAATCACATCGAAGTCGGCAGGACTCACTCGTTTATCCCATTTAAGTCGCTCGCAGATTTTTGCTCTGAGATCGGTTTCAACTGGTTTCGATTTATGAGAACCCATGGGCCAACTCCTTTCTGATTGCTCGGTTAATTGTTTATCTTATTTCTTTTATATTTTTCTTCCCATCGTCCAAGCGGGGCTTACCACCCAGCTTGGTTTTCTGCCATCAACTGGGATTCTTCCTCAGTTGGGAAATAATTCAGCATCGGATCATGTCTGCGATGCATGGCTTTTTTAGAGGAACGGCGACGCAAAACAGATTTCAAAGAGTCTACGGTTTGCATCACGGCTCTTTTAAAACTGTCATCTGATTTGGCGATTTTAATAACGCCTTTTGTATGAGTGGGTTTTAAAACGACCTCGCAAGTGTAACTTGGTTTGCGAGCGTGAGTGCGATGTCTTGTAGTCTCGACTCTCACGGTGAGGTGAGCAGCACTATCGTACTTGAAGAAATCTTCAATTGAGGCCTCTACTTTTTCAAGTAAGTAAGCTTCAAGGTTTTCTGTACGTGTGATGTCTCTGTAGTAGATGTCTGTTTGCATATCTACCTCCTTGTTCTTTCATTATCGCTGAGACCCAACAATTCTTTAAATATATAATTTAAATGACATACATAAGTTAAAGTTATAGGTTCAGTCTGGGCCCTCTAGAATTCCCTAGTGCTCTTGGGCAGTTGGGCGACCGATGTCGTGGTCCGGGTTCCAAAGTGGAGCCAGATTTCACCTCTAAAACCGGGTGGTAATTTATGTTTAATTTTAATCACTTGTACTATTTTTACGTGACGGCAAAAATTGGCGGTGTTTCAAACGCTGCTAAATATCTACGAATTTCCCAGCCCAGCCTCTCATCGCAATTAAAAATTTTAGAGAGCAATATCGAGGTAAAACTTTTTGAAAAAAAAGGTCGTGTGCTCCAACTTACGTCTGACGGCGAAAAGACTTTCGCCTATGCAAAACGCATGTTTGACGTAGCAAATGAGTTGGCTGAGTCGCTAAAATCCCCGGGCGAAAAAATGACCGAAAGATTTCACATCGGAATTTCGGAGCAGGTTGAAAGACCTTTTATCGCTGATATTCTCTCTCCCGTTATTCGGGATAACAGAGGGAAAACCAACAAAATTATTTCCATTACTTCTGCGCCAGACGAAGATATTTTACAGCTTCTAAGAACCAAAGAAGCAGACCTGATGCTGACAAACAAACCCATTTACGCAGAGGACGTCGTGGAGCTTGCATCCATCGCCGCACCTGTAAATTTGATGGTTTCCACCCAGCTTTTGAAAACACTCAAAATGCGTGTTTCGAAAAACACCAGTATCCAGGATTTCCTCGCGGCCTTTCCGGGTGGCTTAGTGATTCCGTCGTACAAAATGAAATTGCGCCACGAAACCGATCTTTTCATTGAGAACATTAAAACTCGTAAAAAGATTTCCTTTGAATCAGATATCATGTCAGTCGTGGGGCGCGCGATTGTTGATGGAGCAGGATGTGGTTTCTTGCCGTTGCCCTATGTACTGGAAGAAATAAAAATGGGCCTCATCACGGTCATTGGCCCTAAAGCGGGTTACTGGAAACACTCTCTTTACATGATCGCTCACAAAGAAGACGACTACGATGCGCTTACTGAAGACATCGTAAAACGTTTCAAACAATTGGATAAGTGGAGCTAAGTGCCGCCGAGTAATGTCGCCTTTTGCGCGCGGCTATTTTGAACTTCGATGACACAGGAATATGTCGTAGGACTTTTCGTGCGAAAGACCACGGTCATTTTGCCATTTACGAATTTATGAAAATCGGCGGCAACATCTTTACCTGGGATAATGACCCAGTATTTGCCATTCGATTCATCAACAAAGACGCGATAAAAAACAATGTCACGGATTTTCATGAGAACATTTGGAAGCTCCTGCTCCATGTTTACGGCTTGGCAGAACTCCCCGGCATAGGATTTGACTTGATGTGATTCGAATTCCAAATAAGTCACGCCAATTAAGCAACTGACCAGTAAAACCAGGAAAACAACACTGATGACTTTTAGTGTACGACTCACAAGGGCCTCAAAACGTTATCGATTAAACACGCGCGAGTTTATAGCGGTATATTAATCGGAAAAATAAATTCGCGGAAGTCTTAATTACAACGTTACGAAAAAAGAAAAAAGCCTCCGGGTTTCCCGCGGAGGCTTTTTCTGTAATCAATTTGAATTTATTAAGCTAGTAAGGTTGGCGTGCCGTAGAGTTTGCAAGATCCATTGCGAATACAACTGCCAATTTTGAATACATCGCAGAGTGAGCAAAATTCGTTTTATCATTGATGATATCTTTTGCCGTGTGGATATTTGGATTATCCGCGCGCATAGTGGATTCAAAAGGCATCAAAGTTGGGTAACCTTGTCTGAACCAAGAAGCATGGTCGCTGCAACCGTAGCCGCATTGATCATCAACGATACGTGCATGCAAATAGGCTTCGTTCACCGCTCTTAGGTATTCATGCAACCACTTGCTGGTAAAGTCTGTCATGTTACCGATCACAAACTCCCCCGCGCCTGGATAAGAAGTCATATCCAGCTGAAGGACTGCAACCACATCACGTTTTTCACCTTTATAAGACTTCGCGATTTCCGCAGAACCCAAAAGACCTGATTCCTCACCGGCATACCAGAAGAACTCGATCGTACGTTGCGGTTGTTCTTTTTGGCTGATGATGCGCAAAGTTTCCAGCAAGTTTGCAGAACCAGAAGCGTTGTCGTCAGCGCCGGGAGCTTGCTGACCGCCGCCCCATCCTTGATTGATGGAATCCAAGTGACCACCCAAAACTACGATCTCGTTTGGACGAGTGGAACCCGGCAAACGAACACGCACTGATTGCTGTGGAGTGGAATCATGGGAGATCAAAGAAATTTCATATGGGATGTTCGAGCTCGCCAGCAAAGTCTGCAAACGTCTTTTCATATCTTCAACGTGAGCATTTGGTGTTTTGCCACGGTTGTAACGATTTGGATAAGAAGACAACCAAGTCACCCACTCACGCAGGTTTTGCTCGCTGACTTCAGCTACTGCCGCCTCGATTTTAGGGCTTTTTTCAACCGCTACGGCTGCAAAAGGAGCTCTTTCGTAAAGGTCGTTTTTAGCTTTGATTTCAGCCAAAGAACTCAACATTGAAGTAAAATTCAAAGCTTGGAAGTTCTTTTCTGTAGTCAAATCTTCAAAGCCACCGCATTTGCCCACTTTATGAGCGCGCTCTTGGATTTTTAGTTGCATTTCCGGAGTGATAACCGCATATCCGACACCTACAGATTCTTCTTTAGCCAGGACAGGAATGTCCAAAGCCTTAAGGTCCGCAAGGTCCGCCAAAATAGGCTTCGTGGAGAAGGTTTCAAGGGACGCTTGGTGAGCGCCAGCGTGCGATGCAACGAGTAAAAGGGCCATCATGGCAGTTTTCATGGAATCATTCCTTTGAAATAGATTACTTAGTTACAATGTTAGCTAAGTTGTCCACAACCAGCAAAGATTAATCTTGAACGCGCGAACTTTAGCGATGATGAGAGCACGATGAAAAATGACATTCTGTTGGTCACACTCAATTCAACTTATCAGCATTCCTCTTTCGGTTTGCGCTATCTTTATGCGAATTTAAAAGAACTCCAAGAACGCGCATCGATCCTTGAGTTCACCACACAGAAAGATCCGCGCGACATCGCGGAACAACTTTTGAAACTCAACCCTAAGATTATCGGACTTGGCGTATATATCTGGAATGCCAACGAAAGTTACGAACTGGTGAGTCTTATCAAACGCATCAGTCCCGAGACCATTGTGGTTCTGGGAGGCCCTGAAGTAACTCATGAAAGTGAGACCCAGGCGATCTGCAACACTGCTGACTTCACGTTCAAGGGTGAGGCAGATTTCTTATTCTATGAGTTTTGCCAGAAGTATTTTGCAAGTGGTGAATTGCCTCAAGACAAGTACATCAAGGGACCACTTCCAGAAATTAAAAATATCGCATCGCCGTATAGTTTCTATTCCGATGAGGATATCAAAAACCGCGTTCTGTATGTTGAGGTGTCTCGCGGATGTCCTTATCGCTGCGAATACTGTTTATCATCTTTGGATAAATCAGTCCGTAACTTTGAAATCACGGCCTTCCTGGCAGATATGCAGGTCCTTTTGGATCGCGGTGCTCGACAATTTAAATTTATCGATCGCACGTTTAACCTTAGCCCCACAATCTGCACGCAAATTCTGAACTTCTTCCTTCAGCGCATCGAACTGGGATTGTTCCTGCATTTTGAAATGGTGCCGGATCGTCTGCCGACAGAGATTCGCGAGCTGATCAAAAAATTCCCTCATGGTTCTTTGCAGTTTGAAATTGGTATTCAAACTTGGAACGTGGACGTTGCACGACTGGTCAGCCGCAGAAATGACCTGGCTAAAGTAAAAGAGAATTTTAAATTTCTGGCAGAAGAAACAGGAATTCACTCTCACGCCGACCTGATCGTAGGCCTTCCCGGCGAGGATATTTATAGCTTTGCTAAGGGCTTTGACACTTTGGCAGAGCTTCGTCCCGATGAAATTCAAGTGGGTATCTTGAAACGACTTAAAGGTGCACCGATTTCCCGTCACGACAAAGAGTGGGAAATGGTTTATTCTGAACATCCCCCTTTCCAAATCCTGCGCACAAAAATGATGGATTTCCAAACGATGCAAAAAATGAATCGTTTTGCAAAGTATTGGGACCTGTTTGCGAACAGCGGAAACTTCAAAAATTTCGTGGCGGCGATCAAAAGCCGTTCAGAACTTGCTGAACACAAATCATTCTTTTGGGAGTATTTTGCGTTTACTGAATACATGTCGGCACGACATGCCCAGTCCTTTGGTATTTCATTAATCAACTTGGTGGAATCAGCCATGGTGTATTTGACGGATCATCTGCACTGGCCTCACGAAGAGGCTAGACAGCTTTTGATTTCAGATTATATGGCACCAGGCACACGTGAACTGCCAAAGGTTTTGAAAGTATATCCAGAGCCGAAGCAAAAAGGTCTTTCACCGGAGATGCGAAATAATCTGCCTAAAAGGCAACAGAGACATCTTGTAAAATCGGAGACTCAGTCTTCTTAGTGAGGACTGAGGCGATCATAAAGCTAAAGCCTGCCACCAGCAAAGCACAGCGCCAGTACATTAAATTCAGCCATTGCACACGAATGCTTTCCCAGTCATTTGGAGGCCCTTGAAACTGCCACATATGAATCACACGATTGAGCGGCATATTCCCAGTCCAAGTCATCACTAGTTCATCGGCCACACAAAGCATAGCGAACAAAACCAAAAAGAACTCCACCCTCTGCCAATGCCTGCGCATCACGAAAAGGTGCACGGCAAGTTTAAATACGACCACCAGACACAATAGCGGGGTCCAAGACAAAAATGATCGCTGCATGGATTGATGAAAAGCGATATAGGACGAAGCCGACAGCTTTTCCATGACCGGGCCCATACCGATGACAAACGCAAAGGCATTGCCCGCAAGCAGCCCGATCAAGAGCAAGCTTGTGTACTTCAAGAATTGGTTAAGTTTCATATGGAGGTACTTATACGCCCCCCTAATGGAAACTCACGTTTCAATTTTTTCACATAACATCAATGGTCGCGAAATTTTTTAGCGTAGCCCGTGTACGAAACATGTTTTGATTTGCACCAGACAAATTGAAAGTTCTGATGAAGCTCCTTCGTCCTAATAAGGTTCCAAATGCTCCTCTGAAAAACCACGGGACGAAGTCCTCGCATGGCCTGAACTTCCAAATCGAATTCTTCAAGCCACAACTGCACTTCCGAGGGTTTTCTGAACAGACGATATTCAAAATATTTCTCGGGCGTGTGATTTAAGAACCACTTCATAAACTTATTCATCCATAAGTATGAAACCAAAGTCTTATTTATCGTGCGAAAAAAGAAAATGCCCCCAGGACGCAATACCCGGCTCATTTCAGAAATAATCTTTTCCGGGTCTGACACATGCTCAAAAAGATCCATCGCCACTACAACATCAAAGCTTTCTCGGGGAAAAGGCATGCGGTAGGCATCACCTTCGACATATTTCACGCGGCCGGTGGTATCCATCATCTCCGCCACTCTCAAACTGGTGCGAGAGATATCAAGTCCCGTCACATCGTGACCAGCTTTAGCCGCGGCATTCGAGAAAAATCCCGCACCACTCCCCACGTCTAAAATTTCTGCGTGAAAGCCGATGTACTTGCGAATCTCACCTAGAATCCAAGTCAGCTGAGCATTGGTTTCATGGCGGAGTAAAGCCATAGGACCTTTATTAGAGGAATACCATTCCTTGGCGAGCTCGTGATAAAGCTCGCTTCTGGTCACATCTTGCTCTTCGAATTTGCGCAGCTCGATTTCTTCTTCTTCCACCGCCACTCCCTCTTTCAAGCTAACAAGGAGAGAGAGCGATCGACGAATCCTGCGAAGTCCAGTGATAATAATCAATCAACAGCCTCGACAACACGTCAAAGGCCTGGCTACAATGTGAAGCATGGAAATTATTGAAGTAGTCTGCCGTATGATATTCGGTTTACAAATGGCCTTCTGGGGCCTGAATGGCTTCTTTAACTGGGTGACGATTCCACCCTCTCCACCCGTCATTGAAAAGTTCGTAGAAGCTTGTATCGAGACTCGCTTCATCATGCCAACAACCAAAGTCATCGAAATCGTATCAGGTCTGCTTTTGGTTCTGGGTCTCGCAGTGAACCTAAACTTGATGCTTTTTGCACCGATCGTATTTGTGATTACGTTTTTGCATCTGCTTCACAATCCCAAACCGTGGGGCATCGTTGTGCCAATCACGCTGCCTTTTGCCGTGGTGATTGGCTTTCACCTGCCAGCATTGTTTGCGGGAAATTTTTAAAGCAACGAGATCACAGCCAGAATAGCTGGTAAGGCCTGAATAAAGAAAATACGGCGACTGACACTGTACGCCCCGTAAAATCCTGCAATGATCACACAGACCAGAAAGAACATTTTGATTTGATAAGCAAAGGCCTCATTCGGTTGAAAGAGTCCCCACAACAAACCCGCTCCCAAGAAACCATTGTAAAGACCCTGATTGGCAGCGAGGACGGCGGTGGCTTGCGCTTTCTCGAAAGTATTTCTGAAAACTTTTAGGCCTGTGGGCTGAGTCCACAAGTACATCTCCAGATACATGAAGATGAAATGTTGAATTGCAACTAACGCCACTAATGTCAGGCCCAAAACTCTCATCTAGATTCCCGTCTGTGAGATCTTATAGGCGATCTCATCTAAGCTTTCGATATCAAACAACGTCGAAAGTGTGTGTTTTCTTGGAATTTTATCTAAACTTTGCGCCAGCAATCGCAATAAGTCATCTGTTGTTACAATCCCAATCAATTGGTTGTGTTCATCCCCGACCAGAACCGAACTGATTTTCAGATCGAGCATTTTTTCAATCGCAGAATGTAATGACAAATCATGAGCCATCCACACCACGGGGCGAGACATAAAGTCTTCCACACGGGCGTGATATTGACTGGAGTTTTTAAGAATATCTCGTTGAGAAATGACGCCGACGATTTGCTCGTCTTGATCCATGACAGGTAAATGGCGAATTTGATTTCTTTCCATCACCTGTCTTGCATCGGCCAGGGTCGTTCCGACTGAAACTGTGATCACATTATTGGACATGACATCGCGAGCGAGTTTAGCCATAAGGGGCTCCTTTGCAGGTCGTCCCCTTTAGTACACAATACCCATCGCCTTTTTAACATCAGAAAGAGTTTGTGCTGCAACAGTGCGGGCTGATTCTGTGCCAGATCGCAAGATTTCACGCACATAACCCATATCTTTTGCGTATTCTTCGCGGCGTTGGCGCATCGGAGCAAGCTTAGCTTCCAAGATTTCCAAGATGCGTTTTTTAAGAACGCCATCACCCAAACCACCGCGACGGTAGTGCTCTTTCAAAGCTTCCACTTCAGCTTGGTTTGGATCAAAGACATCAAGGAATGTGAATGGCACGTGTCCTTCAACTGTTCCTGGATCTTCAACTTTCAAGTGATTTGGATCCGTGTACATCGCATTTACTTTTTTCTTAAGCTCATTGGGAGTATCGCCTAAGTAAATCGCGTTACCCAAAGACTTAGACATTTTCGCTTTCCCATCGATACCCGTCAGGCGGCCTGTTGTGCCGACCATCGCTTTGGTATCGTGGAATACTTCGGTTTTGTAGAGGTGATTAAATCTGCGAGCAATCTCGTTGGTTTGCTCGATCATAGGCTGTTGGTCTTCACCCACTGGTACCAAATCAGCTTTAAATGCCAAGATGTCTGCTGCTTGAGAAACCGGATATGTGAAGAAACCAGCTGGGATGGAATCTTTCATATTCTTTTGACGGATTTCATCTTTCAAAGTTGGATTTCTTTCCAGGCGAGCAACTGTCACCAGGTTCATGAAATAAAACGTCAGTTCAAAAAGCTCTGGAATCTGAGATTGAATAAAGATCGTGCTTTGCTTTGGATCGATTCCCACAGCGAGGTAATCAAGTGCAACCTGCTCTACATTCTTACGAACGTGTTCTGGGTTTTCATAATAATCTGTCAATGCCTGCGCATCCGCGATCAAAACGTATTGATTGTAATCGGATTGCAACTTTACGCGATTTTGCAAAGAGCCGACATAGTGTCCAAGATGTAAAGGGCCAGTGGGGCGGTCGCCCGTCAAAATGATCTTTTTCATTCCCAAGTATTTACCCTAACTTAGGGCGCTCGACAAGCGGGCGTGCAAGATGCCGCGCAAATTGCTTCATCACCCATAAATGAACATAGGCCTGCGTCACTTTATAGAAGTACCAGGGAAGTCGTGGCCTGAAATCATGAATGGCGGCCAGACAAGCGGTCCCACCCAGAACTTCCCGAAACTCCAGACGTCCCCGGCCGCTCTTTTTAGAGAAAAGTCCGCCTCGAACATAAAAAAGCTCGCGATGCCCCCAGCTGCGATCCGGAGAATACTCCAGCACGAGCAAGCGAATGTAAGGAAAGCGATTGCTGAAATAGACCCAGCGATCTTTCACTTCCACTTTCATAACTCGTGGGCGCATCACCGGCAGATAGGCCATGTACTCCAAAGCCACGTCTTTGGCCGTCCATCCCGCCGGCAAAGGCATTCTTTGCACCGAGCGAACTTCGTGTTTCGCATCCCTTGCCGCGTGAAAGGCGTGGGGCTTTTTAGCATCCGTATAATTATCGATGGCTTTTTTTAAGGCCTCATCAATTCCCATAAAACGGTGACCTGGGATTTCCAAGCGATGATCTGGGCGCACCAGCAAGGGATTACGTAAACTTTCGATCAGTGGATTGATCAAATCTTTGGGGGCTCCCGTTACCAGACGAACCCACAGAGCTGACAGGTGCGGCGTCAAAAAAGGAACTTTCCACAAAGTTCTTCTTAATCCCAGTTGATCCGCCACTCTTAACATCATCTCGCTATAGCTAAGAATGTCAGGACCGCCCAAATCATAAATCTTGTTGTCGGTTTCGACGGTCTCCATGCTGTAGCGAATACTTTTTAGAACATCGTCCAAGGCAACAGGCTGACTGTCCGTAGAAGTCCATTTGGGACATAACATCACCGGAAGTCTTTTCACCAGACGAGTCATGATTTGAAAGGACGAACCATGGGAACCAATGATCAACGCAGCTCTTAGAATTGTGGTGGGAATGTCGCTATTTAGAAAAACACTTTCCACTTCACGACGGCTTTGCAGATGTTTCGACAGATTTCTTTCGTCATCTGGAATAAGGCCGCCGACATAAATAATCTTTTTAACTTTGTTCTTCTGAGCGGCTCTTAAAAAATTGTCTGCGACGATCAAATCAAAATCTTCAAAGGAGCCTTGAGACAAATGAGCCGAAGGCTGCATCGAGTGCACCAGGTAAATGGCGACTTCAGCTCCCTCCAGCGCTTTTTCGGCGTCCAATAAACTAAAGAGATCGCAATTGCGCCATTCGCAGGAAGAATGTTCTTCAGAATGAGTGTGCTGTGAGCGGCTTAGGCCCACAATAGAATAAGTTCCCTTTAAATCTGCAACCAGAGCTTTCCCAATGAACCCACTGGCTCCGGCGATAGCAACTCTCATGAATGCCTCCGGAAGATTTTGACGGAAAAATTACTGACCGAGCTCCGCCATAATGTCCCAACCAAATTTTGCCAGCTTTGCTTCGCCGATGCCATGGACATTTTTAAGTTCATCCAGACTTTGTGGGTTTTGGACTGCTAAATGCTTCAGTGTCAAATCGCCAAAGACAACAAAGGCAGGAACGTCGAGCTCCTTCGCCTTTTCTTTGCGCCATTTTTTAAGAAGCTGGAAGCGCGCCTCTTGCGCTTCATCAAACACCAAGCCGTCCATGTCGACAGTGGTCTTTGACACTTTTGAACGAGTTTTGGTTTTTGTAGGAGCTTTTAGCGCTGCTACTGGTCTTACGACCTTGCGCTCGGATTGAGGCAAGCAAGTATCACAGTGACCACAGCGTTCAATACGTTGAGCATCTTTGTAATATGTAAGAATCTCGGCGTGACGACACTCTCCGCCCTCAGCATAATTCACTAAGGCATCAAGATTTCTCCAGCGCGCGTTCTTGATTTCCTTGGGAGCTTCAGAGCTAGTGATGAAATAAGTTTGCAAACCCTTATCTTTTTTTGAATACAACATCAAACATGTGGAATCGAGGCCATCCCGGCCGGCACGTCCCATTTCTTGATAGAGCGAATCAATCGTTGCAGGCATCTGATAATGAACGACCAGGCGCACATCAGGTTGATCGATTCCCATGCCGAAGGCATTGGTCGCAACCAGGATTCTTAAATCGCCACGCTCATAGGACTCTTGCGTTTCAGTCCGCTCAGAGGTGGAAAGACCGGCGTGATAATATCCCACCTTATCCAAGCGACGTTGCAGCTGTCCTGCGAGCTCTTCCGTCACCTTGCGGGTTCCGCAATAAATAATAATGCGCCCCTCTGGTGTTTGTTGAATTGCCTGCATCAATAAAGCCGCTTTAGCTTCTTCGTCAGCGCAGAACTCAACCTGATAATAAAGGTTGGAGCGATAGAATCCGTGAACACGACGCTCAGGACTTTTAAGTTTGAGATTAATTGAAATATCCGCAAGAACTGTCGGAGTCGCGGAAGCGGTCAATGCTAGAACTGGAATATCCGGGCGCAGTCTTTTTAGAATTTCAAGCTGACTGTACTCTTCACGGAAATCATGACCCCACTGGGATACACAGTGAGCTTCGTCAATTGCGAATAAAGCAATCGCGCGATTTTGAATCCAGCGCTGAAAGCCTTCCTTCTGCACGCGCTCTGGGGAAAGATACAACAAATACGTTCCGCCCTTTTCGATGTCCTGAAATATTTGGCGTTTTTCTGCATCCGTTTGACCTGCATAAAGGCAGCCCGCGGGGATGCCTTTTCTTTGTAAGGACATGACTTGGTCCTTCATCAAAGCGATCAACGGAGAAATAACGATCACCAGCTTATTTGAAAAAACCGCCGGAAATTGAAAGCACAGGGACTTGCCACCACCTGTTGGCAATACCGCCAGCACGTCTTTGCCGGATAGAATGCCGTTGATGATTTCCTTTTGCCCAATACGAAACTGCGAAAGACCAAACGCAGATTGCAGCGTTTGTTCTAAACGGTTTGGATCCATAGATTGTACCGGGGAAACGGGGTCCTGAAGCATAGGGCTACTTTCCTTGAAAAGAGCCCTTCTTTGCAACCAAGATTCCCGCGTTAAAATGGATTATTTCCCTTGCAGAGCCAGAACCCTGAAGGAATCTCGGACAGGGTTAATAGCGACTCTCAAAATCCAGTTTTTCGACTTCCACTGTCGTCAGATTTATCTGCGAAGCTTTGGTCAAATCCTTTAGCTGATCCAGGGAGGTAGCGCTCGCAATCGGAGCCGTAATCACAGGCCTTTGCATAAGCCAGGCCAGTGCTATGGTCGCTGGTTTTACCTGATAATCTTTTGAAATATCATCTAAAGCCCACAGAATTTTTTTTCCACGCTCATCAAGATAGCTGAGCGCTTTTTCTCCCCGGGCACTTTGCTTCACATCTTCTTTCGAGCGGTACTTGCCTGTCAAAAATCCACTCGCTAAAGAATAATAGGGAATAACTCCTACTTCTTTATTTAAGCACAAAGGCTCAAGTTCTTTTTCAAAGCCTTCGCGATCGTGAAGGTTGTACTTTGGCTGCAAAGTCACATAAGACGGAAAGCCCTGAGTTTCCGAGATGTGTAGACTTTCCTTTAGCCGTTTCGCCGTAAAGTTTGAAGCGCCAATAGCGCGAACTTTACCTTCCTTAACTAAAGCATCATAAGCTGCCAAAGTTTCTTCGATTGGAGTTTCCATATCATCCGTATGCGACTGATAAAGATCTATATAATCCGTCTGCAAACGCTGCAAAGAATCTTCCACGGCCTGTTTGATGTAAGCAGCTTTTAAACCTTTTTTATCGGTAGCAAGTTCCATCCCCACTTTTGTGGCAACCACTATTTTTTCGCGGATTTTACGCTCTTTCATCCAGTTCCCTATGATGGTTTCTGACTCCCCACCTTTGTTACCAGGGACCCAACGCGAATAAACATCAGCCGTATCGATAAAGTTAAAACCTGCCTCCACAAAGGCATCCAATAACTGGAAGGACGTTTTTTGATCGATTGTCCAACCAAAAACATTTCCTCCAAAGCACAAAGGGGCAACTTGAATTCCTGTTTTACCCAGCTGACGTTTCTGCATGATGTTTCTCCTACATAGAATGAAGACCTACACGATTTCCTTCGGTGTCTTCAAAAATTCCAATATTGCCATAAGGACCAATTGATTTTTTGCCTGAAAGAATTTTTCCACCGTTATCGCTCACCTTTTGCAGCGAAGCTTCAATGTCTTGCACTGGAATATACGGCAAAGTTCCCTCATGAGAAGGCTTATAACCCGGGCCCTTAACCAGAGCACCTGAAGCCCCGTACTCTTTCATATTTCCCGATGGAAAAAATGCAAGCTTCAGCGGTCCCATCTCTTCCATTTTGAATTTTAGATCAAATGACTTTTCATAGAAAGTCATCGCGCGTGAAATATCAGTCGCAGCCAGCTCAACCCAATTAAACATATTGGATGCCATAATAAAAAAACCTCCGTCTGAAATCTGACTCTAAGAATCAGAAAGACCGGAGGTTTCCGTCAATATGACATTGCACACTGTTTGCTGGTTAGCCTGTCAGCGCTTTATTGGCTCTTTTCAATCTCAACGCGAGAGTTTTCACAAGGGCCTTAGCCCAGGCAGGTTTGGAGAAAATCACACTCTCCAGAGCTGACATGGGAATTTCAATCAACTCTACTTCGGTGACTGCTTCCACGGTCGCAGAACGGGGCTCGTGATTAAAATGCCCCATCTCGCCCACGAATTCGCCGGGACCAATTTCTCCCAGGCGCACGCGGTCTCCCGTTGTTGCTTCGGAAAACGCATTCAAAGTTCCGTGTTTAACGATATAGACAACTTCCGTGTCGTCGCCTTCCTTGAACAAAGTCTCCCCCACAGTCAAACTGCGAAGCTTGTACTGGGAGCCATCCTTCACTGGCTTGGGAGCAACGATTTTAGAGACAACTTCCAGCAAAGCCCATTCTCTATTTGGCTCTGACAGGAATGATAATCGTCCGGATTGCACTTCATGTGGAAACATATCGTGATCGGGAACGTAGGACATCATCACTAAGAAGATGCCGTTATTATTTTTTTCTTTTAAAACTTTGGCGATAATATCGTAGCCGGAACCTTTAGGTAGATACTCGTCGACAAACATGATTTTCGGTCTGACGTTGTCGATTTTGTATTTCGTGTCGAACCAATCGCTGCCGTGAAACACAGAGCAATTTGTGAAATGTTTGTTGAGAATGTCGGAAATCGCGGTGATTCGCGTGGGATCACCACTAACAATCAAAAAGCTGTTTTTATCCTGGCTGCGGCTCATACAAAAACCTTCCATAATTTTCAGCCCTATTACTAGGACCCACAGACGTGCCAGATACTTTATTATCAACCTTAACTGTCTAACTCTCAACAATCTGTCTAAAAGTTACCTATATTTTCTCAGGTTGATGCGATTCGATTGTGTCGTTATGGGATTACATTAGTTCAGTTGATATCTTGCGAGATCCGCAGCGAACTCTTGTTTGGATTGAGGAAAGCGTTTGTTCACTGCCTCGATAAGTGACGCTCTCATATTGTGATTGGGATTATTGGCGATAACTGTTAATAGACCCTGCTGGCAGCCCGCATAACTGCCACAGTTATTCAGATAAATTTCATAGGCAACAATGACAGGGATATAACTTTGATCCGTTGTAGAGGCGATATTTCTCTCTTGCTCGGTGCGGGCATTATCCATTGTGATTGTTGCTTCCGGCGCATAATCAAGCGATTCCGCCAAAGCTACCTCGGCGAGCTGTTTATCGCCACCACGGCCATTTATCATATCCAAAGCTTCAACTCTTTCAAAATGTGCAGAGTTCGCAGCTTGCAGATCTCTATAGTAATCCCAGAGGACTTGTTTCTTGTTAGGAAGAGCATTGAATTTTGCGCGCAGCTCTTTCACACGCCCACGCAGATCAGATTTATTTTCCGCAGCACGAGTCGTCTTAATAAGATCAATTAAGAGAGCGCGTTCTTTTGTTTCCACGGGAACAGAAGTGACCTTAGGTACCGTCGCTAAAGGAGTCGACGCTGAAGCGATATTGCGGTTTGCTGCTTTATGAGTCGTTCCATCTGTCACGGCCTCCGGCGGCGGTTGTGGATCGGCTGAATGATCGACGCTTTGCTCTTTTTCACGGCTAAAAAATAGAACGGCGACAAGGGCTACAGCGGCTAAAACCACGAAAGTTTGCTTCATTAATAGATTATCCCTGTGTGCCCTAAGAAATTGCAACTGGAAACAAAGTCCATGCTTTAGTCACCTGTTAGACTTTGGACAGCTGATGTTCGTTTAATTCGTTTAAAACGAAAACGACCCCATGGTCCTTTATTTGCTTTGAGTAACTGACATTGGGGGGCCAATGAAATTTACAGCAACTGCTTTATTTGCAGCGACCGTTCTCACATATAATATTGCCAACGCAGGGATCACTTGTTCTTCAACTGAATGTAAAGCTGAAGACATGCCACTCCTAGATCAAATGGAATCATCAGTTAAAGCTAAGTTCGGATCAATGGCTTGTTTGCCAACTTCATCCACTATGGTGATGGAGTCGATCTTCAATACAAAAAAAGATATCGTTGCTGGCAGCTTTACGGAAAGCCTTTACCAACAAGGTTCCTACGGCGCAGTTGTTATGCTAGGTATTGATATGAAAACCACCTCTGCCAACGGAACCTATGTAAATGATGCGAATAAAACTTTCGCTAAAATTGCTCAAGGTTTCTCAAGCGGCGCCACGGGTTTTAGTTTCCAAAACTCACAAAAATCCCTGACACCGGCAAACCTTCTTGCAGAAATGCAGGGTGGAAGCTTGGGTTCCATTCTTTTTGCATCCTATATTCCTAAATGTTCATCGATGGCCAGCGGTCGCCAAACTTGCAGCTTCACTCGTCAGTATGGTCACTCCGTAGCGGTACAAGGTGCTTCCGCAAGTTCGGTTTCAATTTATGACCCGAATGATGAAAAATGGTCTTCTCAGCTGTTAAAGCTAGCTGATGATTCAAGCTTCTCGGGTGCGACTTTGTCCTTGCCATCCCATATCGGTGCAGATGCGCGCATTTTGGATAAAAACTATTACACTCAAGGTGAAGTGGACCTGGCTGAATATTTCTATGGTTTGAAAACGTCTTCAGGTGCTTCCACACCGGTGGTGACTCAACCAACTCCTGCACCATCGCCAGTGGTAACACAGCCGACACCGGCGCCATCACCAGTTGTGACTCAGCCGACTCCAGCGCCATCTCCGGTTGTAACTCAACCTAAACCTTCACCGTCTCCAGTAGTTACCACTCCTAAGCCATCTCAAACATGGCAGCAATGGGTGCAGTACTATCGCAATAAAGGGAAATTTGCTTCCCGCAGATAGTTCCCTCTATGAAAAAACGGGCATAACCGACGGCAGTTTCGACTGCCGTCTTGCTATTAGAACGGTTTTTGCGTAGAACCGTTCCCTATGATCAGCACATCCAATATCAGCCTCCGTTTCGGTGGCAAAAAGCTTTTTGAAGACGTAAATGTGAAATTCACTCCGGGCAACTGTTATGGCCTGATCGGGGCTAACGGCGCCGGTAAGTCCACATTCCTTAAAATCCTTTCCAAAGAGATCGAACCAAATACAGGCGAAGTCATTATTCCCGGGAACCTACGCCTTTCTGTTTTAAAGCAGGATCACTACGCTTACGATGAATACCCTGTTCTTAAGACCGTTCTGATGGGTAACGAGAAGCTTTACAAAGTCATGACCGAAAAAGACGAGCTTTATGCAAAGCCTGACTTTTCAGAAGAAGACGGTCACCGCGCCTCTGAGTTAGAAACCACTTTTGCTGAGCTCAATGGCTGGGAAGCAGAGTCCGAAGCTGGCGTCATGCTAGCGGGACTGGGTATTGGTGATGAGCTTCACAGCAAATTAATGAAAGAATTAAATCCCGGCGAGAAAGTAAAAGTGCTTTTGGCGCAGGCTTTGTTTGGCCGCCCTGACATCCTTCTTCTGGATGAGCCGACGAATCACTTGGATATCTATGCGATCAACTGGCTTGAAGAATTCCTTTTAAATTTCGATAACACTGTCATCGTGATTTCGCATGATCGTCACTTTTTGAACAAGGTGTGCTCTCACATTGCCGATATAGACTATGGCAAAGTGACGACTTTCACCGGGAACTATGATTTCTGGCGCCAAGCGAGTGAACTAAAACAACGCATGCTTGCTGACCAAAACAAAAAGAGTGCTGATAAAGCGGACGAGCTTAAAGCCTTCATCGCGCGCTTTAGTGCGAATGCCTCTAAGTCTGCTCAGGCATCTTCCCGTCAAAAACAATTAGAGAAGCTTGAGTTCAACGACTTACCAGCTTCTTCCCGCAAGTCTCCATTCATCGGGTTTGATATCAAACGCGAATTGGGCAATGACGTTTTGGTGGTTGATAAGATCACTAAAACTTGGGAAGGCGAAACTGTTCTTAAGAACGTTAGTTTCACCCTGAAAAAAGGCGATAAAGTCGCTTTAATGGGTCGTAATGACTTGGCTAAGACTTTGTTAATGGAAATCATCGCCGGTCAAATGCAGGCGGATTCTGGCTCTTACACGTGGGGTATCACGACAACTCGTGGTTACTTCCCGACAGATAATTCTAAATACTTCCAAGGCAGCGAGTCTTCCTTGGTTGAATGGTTACGTGAGTTCTCTGAAGACAAGGACGAAAGCTTCCTGCGTGGGTTCTTGGGTAAAATGTTGTTCTCGGGCTCTGACGCCTTGAAACAACCAACGGTTCTTTCCGGGGGCGAAAAAGTTCGCTGCATGTTCTCAAAACTTATGCTGGAAGGCTCTAACATCCTGATCCTTGACGGTCCGACGAATCACTTGGACCTAGAGAGCATCACGGCCGTCAATGAAGGCCTGCAGCGTTTTAAAGGCACTGTGATCTTCACATGTCATGACCACGAGCTTTTACAAACGGTTGCAAACAGAATCATCGAAATCAACGAGACTGTTACTTATGACAATCACATTGATTACGAAGGCTATATCAAAGCAACGAGCAAACACTAAGCAACGCATACATCTGAAAACTAAAAAGGCCGGGAAATCCCGGCCTTTTTTTATTTATCCAATTTGATCATCGGTTCGAAACCCATCTCGCCCCAGGACATTGGCTGGAACGGCAAGCGGATCACCTTATACCACGGATCGCGGTACTGCTCGACCACCAAGGAACTCGCATCATACTTCCACTTGTTATTCACCTTCGTCGCTGTGAAGCTGATAGACATCTTGTATTCGTTACTACGAAGCAGGATGTTTGTTTTGAACAAGCAAGAGTTCGAGATATTCCCGATAAGCTTCACTTTCATTTTCGTGTTGCTCTCGTCGAATTTATCCCAGTGCAAGTTATAAAGAACGGAACCCGCTGGTTTTTTGCTAACCAGGTCCAAATCCGGAATAGGCAGAATTGGCACCGGGATTGAAAAGCGATAGCACATGGCCTCGTTTTCAATCGCAGCGGAGATATCGATCAAATCCTCACCCACGTTTAGGATCACATCTGGTGTCGCTGTATAGACGTCCTTTGTAAAGACCATCGCAGAGAAATCGCTACTCCATGGCAACAGCGGAGTTACCGACAATTTAGATTGAACGAGCATTGAAATACGCACACCCAACAAATCCAATTCTTCGTGAGAGTAGCCACCATAATGATGACCGAACTCATGAACCAGGATAGCTACCGCTTCTGGAATTGAAACTGCAGTGTATTCACCTGTCGGAGCTTTGCTGTAAAGGAGATCGGAATTGATATAGATCGGGGAATTTGGAGTGCTTCCCGTTTTTGCAACACGAACCAAACCGTCAATTACAAAGAAACCTGGAGTCTTTTGTTCAGAGCCGAAGTAAAGCATGCGGCTTCTGACTTCTTGAGGAAGACCTTTTGCAATCTGGCTGATGATTTGGCGCTGACGCGGATCAAGTTTACAAGCATCCGAAGTCAGGCAGACTTCGATGTATTTTTCTAAACGCTCATAAGCATAAAGAACGTTCTTTTCAGCGATACCACCACCGTTACCGATAAAATCACCCCCAACAAGTGCATTCGCTGCGACTGTTGACATAGTGATCGCCATCATCACGAAAGAGCGGATTTTAAAAATTGATTTCTTTAGGTTACTCACTCTGATCCTCCATGCTACCGTCCACTTTCGTGAGCGGAAACAATTGAAACGAAAACGTATATACCTCAGATAACGGGCCATCTTCTAGCAGATCCTCGATCTTTTTACGAGTCTTTAAAATCACGTCGTTAACTAAAGGAAGCTTTTCAGGATTCACTGCCGTTGTGATCGAATAAAATTGTCGGCGTTCGACAGGATCATTGTGGAGTGAATGCTCTGCTAAATGTAAATTTTGAGTGTGATGCTTACGTATTGCAGCTGACGGTACATCTCTATTGATAAAGATTGGTTTCGCTGTTCGCACCATACGGTTGCGGTTTTTTTTCAGAAGATCCAGTCTGAGTAAACGCTCTAGCGCATGTTCTGCCTCTGACTCTTTTATTCCTAACCGCTTTGCAATCCAGCGAGGATTCGCTTTGTTATCCGGGAGTTTCGCCAGATTCAAAATAGCCACGTAATACCAATCCGACATCAATCGGAACGTATCTTCCTCCATAAGAAGACGATCGTCGATTTCAACCTTCTTAGAGCCTTGCTTGTACTCCGCCCAGAGAAGTTCTTTCTCCAATGGAGAAACCAACAGGCGTTCCATCACTTTCTCTAAGTTCGTTTTAGAAAGTGAACGGCGATCCCCCATCACATCAGATAATGTCGTGGAACCAATATCCAAATCCCGCGCAAAGGCACGCAAAGAATATGATGAATTGCGTGCCTGCCTTTTCGCGAGTTCCTGCATTAATAACTTTTTTACAGTGATTTCCATGGAACCTATATAGACACAAAACTCTAATAACGCAAGTGTTCGGGACACTTTGTCCCGTTTTTAGTGATCGGGACATTATGTCCCGTTCGGGGCCTAGACAGCTTAAAACACCTCGGCTATCTCTTGGCCCAT
This sequence comes from Bdellovibrio sp. HCB185ZH, assembly GCF_047302455.1. Taxonomy (GTDB): domain Bacteria; phylum Bdellovibrionota; class Bdellovibrionia; order Bdellovibrionales; family Bdellovibrionaceae; genus Bdellovibrio. The sequence goes on along the minus strand of NZ_CP178624.1, from coordinate 2,749,569 downwards.
ACCGCAGCGGCGGAAAGTTAAACGAATAACAAAAACAATCCTAAGGAGGATTAAAATGAAAAAAGTATTCTTGGCTATCGCAATGGTTTTGGGTGTTTCTCAAGCTCACGCTTACACAGCTCCAGCTTGGGCTTGTAACTTGAACTTCAAAGGCACTGCCTCTGGCATTAAAGTTATCCTGGGCAACTATGAGTACAACGGTAAAGGAACTTTGGCTTGTATGTCTCCAACAGGTCAAACTGCAGAATACCCTGTAACTGTTACTATGAAAGCTAAGCCTTTCTCTCCACAAATCGCATTGGGCAAAATGGAATTGACTGGTCAAGCGGCTGAAATCGCTCTTTTCGATTCTAACCCTGAATCAATCCTAGGCACATACTATGTAGCTCAAGCTCAAGGCGCAATCCTTGGTGGCGTTGGTTTGATCACTGCAACTCGTATCGACCTTCCAACAATCGCTCTTAAAGTTTCCTTCCAATTCGCTAAAGGTTTCGGCGTAAATCTTGGCGTTAACAGAATGGAAATCGCTCTAGATCAAGACCGTAACTAATTCACTGACGAATTGGGTGCGCGAATCCAACAAGCCGGGGAAATAAAAATCTCCGGCTTTTCTTTCCTGAGAAATTATTATTTTTGATTAACCGAAGAGGTATTTTCAATGTTCCAAGAACTATCCGGAGAGGCGTTCGCCCTTCCAAGCCCAATCAAACAAAAAGAGTTAAGTATGATTCAACCAATTCACATTGGTAGTTACCCTGATTACCGCGATTTTTTAAAGGAGAAATTTGTTGCGGAGAAAACCAAGAAATACTCGTTCTCTCTTCAATATTGTGCTGACCGCCTTCACGTATCGAAAACTTTCGTGAAGCTTGTGTTTGACAAAAAAAGACATTTCTCGATGGATACGCTTCCACGTTTGTGGGATCTATTCAAACTTAGCGATAAGGAACGCCTCCATTTGACATTCTTGTTCTGCCACACGGTTTCCGACTGCGATTTGTTGAAACACCAATTCGAGGTGATCATGCGCAACGTGCAGAACGAAACTTTGGTAGTTCCTTCCGCAACAGAAGTCCCGTAATAGCCTAGGTCCACCTCAATTTTTTGTACGCAAGAGTACACTGAGTGCAAGTTCAACCACTCACAAATTGAGGTGTGACATGAAAACAAGCCATCACGTAACATGTTTCAGCCTTTCCCTTATGCTGCTCGTGGGGAATTATGCGAAGGCTGACGTTTCCACATACATTGACGATGACCGCATTCCTAACATGCTAGAAGATATCGATCCCTTCGACCCCAACGTAGAACAGATCCTGGATCACTACGATAAAATTTATGAACAAGAAACCGGCAAGCCCGCACACATCAACACGGTGATGGATGACATCCTCGGACCTTTTGGTGGTTGTAGACGAAATGCATGCTCGGTCTGGGCTCAAGTAGTGAAAAGTTCTCAGCGCATGTACTTGTATGTGAACGGAAGCTTGCGCGGTTCATGGGCTGTCTCGACTGGCATGGCCGGATATGGCACACCTAATTTCGATCGACATCCAAATGGTCGCATCTTTGACCGCTACACCTCCACTAAATATCCCGAAGGAGATTATAATGGTTTAGGCAACATGCCTTATGCTGTGTTTATCACCGGAGGTTATGCCCTGCATGGAACACCTAAGGGCAATTGGCCGAAACTTGGTAAGCCGGCATCCCATGGTTGTATACGCATGCACCCTGATAATGGATATACCTTCAATCGCTTGGTAAGAGCCTATGGAATTAGTAAAGTTTGGATCACGGTTCAGTAGGCCGGCCTGCACTCCGGCGCTGCCGGAGTAAGCTTGCCTACACTCCGGCGCTACCGGAGTAAGCTTGCCTACACTCCAGCGCTGCTGGAGTAGCTTAAAGAAATCTACTCGAAGTGACCAGAGTGGGAATCCCTTTCCCACTCCACTTCGTATATTGATACTTCCCGCCGGGTTTCATTTTTTCTGATTTGATTTCTACATCAACCAAAGCATTAAAACCCGCGATCACAGCCAGGAATGCCAATCGCATGACTAACTCCTCGCGGTCGTCGCACTCTTTGATCTCAATCGCGTTTTCTTTGCGACTGAATTTTTGTGTGATTTTGGAATCTTCTTTCATAAAGATGCTGATCGCTTTTGCTTTTCGCATCTTCTCTTCATAGTCCGTTAAAGCAGGTGCGATCTCTCGATCATAGCAAGGCCCACAAAACACGGACTTATCAAGTGGAGCCGGAATCACTTTATAGAATGAAAATGTGCCTTCTTCGACAAATTGAGCACACTTTTTACAAACGTGTTCATGGCATATACCACATTCCAAATGGGCTTTGGGTTTTTGACAGACACAGCAGTTAGTATTTTCCATATTGATAATTCCTTGACCAGAAATTACATGACACACCGTTTCGATGCAAGGTCCAAAGTATTGAAGGTTTCACCTACTCAGAGCAGATTCGCCAGATCGGAGATATCGATGGCAGAACTCGAACTTAGCAAAAAAAGACAGGTTGTTTTTATATACTCACTTAGTTGTTTGATCGGAGTCGCAATGACTTTCGTCGCAAAGGGACTGCTATTAGCGATTCAGCTGTGTACCAACCTTTTCTATTTTCAAAGTTTTTCATTTGAAAACCGCGCTCCGGCGGAAAACACCTTGGGTTGGATTTCTATCATCATTCCAGTGATCGGCGGACTTTTAGTGGGAGTCATGGCTCGCTGGGGATCCAAGGCTATACGTGGACACGGAATTCCTGAAGCGATGGAAAACATTTTACAGCGTGATAGCCGCATTCCTCGTCGTATCACTTTATTAAAGCCACTTTCCTCAGCCATCGCCATTGGTTCCGGGGGCCCTTTCGGTGCCGAGGGTCCTATCATTGCGACTGGGGGTGCTTTGGGATCTTGGATTGGTCAAGTTCTGCCCGTTTCTTCTTATGAACGAAAAATTCTTTTAGCTTCTGGCGCTGCCGCCGGAATGGCTGCGATCTTTGGCACTCCTTTATCGGCGGTGATGATCGCCATCGAATTATTACTTTTCGAGTTTCGTGCAAAATCATTTGTACCTGTTGCTTTGGCCACGGTCATCGCAGCCACTTTGCGGGGACTATTTATCGGCTCTGAATCCTTTTTCCAGATGCCAGCATTGGGCGAAACAGGCGTGACTCAGCTTTTGGTATTTCTAGGCTTCGGTATTGTGATGGGGCTTCTGTGCATCTTTGTTACGAAATCAATCTACTGGATTGAAGACGCCTTTGAGAAGCTTCCGATTCACTGGATGTGGTGGCCCGCTATTGGTGGGCTCGCGGTAGGTGTCATTGGTTTGGTAGAGCCGCGCAGCCTGGGGGTTGGATATGGAAATATCTCAATGAGCTTAAGTGGCTCTCTGACCATCGGAGCGGCTGCAAGTATTTTGGTTTGGAAGTTTCTGTCCTGGGCGCTTGCTTTAGGTAGTGGAACTTCAGGCGGAACCCTGGCTCCGCTTTTAACTTTGGGAGCGTCATTTGGTTTTATCGTAGGCACAGGTCTCACCATGCTATTTCCAGATTGGAATATTGATCCCCATGCGATGGCATTGGTTGGAATGGCTGCGCTTTTTGCAGGTTCATCCCGTGCTTTGTTAACCGCAGTTATTTTTGCTTTAGAAGGAACGAAGCAGCCACTGGGATTAGTGCCACTGCTTGGCTGCTGTTCAATTGCTTATGTGGTTTCATCACTTTTGATGAAAAACTCTATCATGACCGAAAAGATCGTTCGTCGTGGTTTGGAAGTTCCGCACGAATACTATCCCAAACCTGGAACCGCAAAGGGCTAGGGTCGAAACTCTTCGCATTTTGTAACTGCGAGTTCAGTCACTCGATCGTTTTCAGATACCAAGGGAATGTAATGCTTCATTCTTAAAAGTGGAGCCCCTTGGTCATACCAATTATCCACGGACATATCCACGACAGAGCCTCTGGGAGTGAGTTGTGTTTCTTTTTTTACGATAGAAATATCTGCGCCTTGAGGCTGGCAAGTCTTTAGATCCACTCCCCAGATTTCTGTTCCTTCAAAAACATACAAAACACTTTCAATAGTAGAAGTATCGTTAGTTCCCACAAGAGCAATGCAGAATCCGGTGTTTACCGCTCGTGACGAGGTCCAAGCTGCAACACCCGCCGCCGAGTCACCGGAAGAAAGCTCAAAACCATCGCGATTGTAATCGACGGCAGCGAATTCCCATTCACTTTCATTTTGTTGATATTCGCACGTGATATGATTGAATTTTTCAGAGGCCACGGCCAAGCTCGTCGACAGTGTTACTAAAGCGGCAAATAAAAATCTCATAATCACCTCCAAAGATGATTTGAGTAAGACTGCTAAACCTTGTCAAGATATGAAGGACGGAAACTTCGCAGTCTTTAAGTTTGCATATTTACAAACACTTTGGAGAGACGCATTGAATCTGTGCTCAAGGTGTAGGACCCTGAAACTCAGGAGGTTCCTATGGCAACACCAGATAAACCACAAATTCCTTCGAATCCGGTCGAGAATCCTGACAAGGGTGATCCCCGCAAGAATGTTCCTGAGATCGATCCAAGACCCAGCAAGGTTCCTGAAATCGATCCACAACCCGGAATGCCAGAAAAAAAATTACCGCCGGATCCACAAATCAGAAGCTAGGAAATTTTTATGAACGTCAAAGATAATGAAATCAAAGCCCTGCTGGAAAAATATAAAAAGTTTTCCGTGTACGGGCTAAGTCCCGATCAGACCAAAGCCAGCCACTATGTCCCATTGTATATGCGTGACCATGGCTGGGAAATGGTCGGAACTTATCCAAAGAACCACGAAGCGAATGGTTTTAAAATATACTCGTCACTCAAAGAAGTACCAACAGAGTACAGAAAATTTGTAGATGTTTTCAGAAGCTCGGATCGTATTCCTGAGGTCGTTGATGAAGTTTTGGCTGTAGGTGGCGTGGAAGTTTTATGGCTGCAGCTGGGAATCAGCCATCCAGAAGCAGAGTCCAGAGCTGAAAAAGCAGGGATCAAAGTAGTCTCTGATCGCTGCCTTATCATCGAACATAAACGCTGGTTTTAATTTTGGGGAGACTGCGTAGCTGCGGGCTCTACAGCAGGTGTAGTCCCCGCCGGCGCTTCCACTACCTTTTTTAGATTTTCAAAACCCTTCTCCATTTGCGTCCTAAACATTTTTTCGCAATCAATTAGAACTGTCATAAGCTTTGTCATAAAACCGCCATCACCATGCATGGCCCATGTGAATTTCGTCAAAGTACCTTCCGGGGTCAACTTATAGTCAATCAATTGCTCACCATGCATTGGCTCCGTCATCGTCAGTTTCATTTGCACGAATTCATTCGGCCTGATCTCTAACATTTCCAATTTCCCGGAGCCGGCATCTTTGTTACCTTCGAACTCCATAGCAGAGCCGACTTTACCATCTTCACCGGTGTAAGTTTTCTTCATGTTGGGGTCCACTAGTTCATAGGGATTCCATTGCCCACCCAATTTGAAATTGGAAAGATAAGGGAAAATCTTATCAGCCGGAGCATTGATAACAGTACTGTTTTCATAATGGAAAGATCCACTGCGAGTAGCAACATATCCCAAGAACAGGACGATAATAACCAAGATACTGATTGCGATTTTTTTACCCATTAGATTTCCTCCGAGCCCTTATGGTGTCGTGATTAGATCTTAAGATCAACTAACTAATCCCGCATCGCGATAAGCCTGCATCTCGTCCCCAGCAACAAAGCCAAAAATCTTCGGCCCACCTTCGCCATTTTGAATAAAGTAAGTCACGTCAAAATCAATCGACTTTAACGGCTGTCCAGCTGGTGTATAATCCGCACGATAATAAACTTTCACCATATCATGAAAGCGATCAATGGGAGTTACCATGAGATTACGTACATGCATCTCTCTGGTGCCGATTTTTTGATAGAAAGAGTAGGCCTTTCGCAAAGTCGCCGAGAAAGTAATATTATTTGAACCTGTTTCCACAGAATCAGGTCCCGCAGCCAGGAATTGATCGGTAAAAAAACTTTGTACTAATTCTGTATCGAGGTCGCCTTTAAGACCGCGATTGTAGGCCTCAACGTATTTTTGAAAAAATTCTTTGTACTGCCGGGCAGGCATAGTGTCCTCCAAAGGAACCACTATGATAAGCTAACGGATGATCAGACTCACATGACATTCGTGTCACTATCTCGCGACTATTTTTTCTTTGGGTTTTGCTTCATGCAATTACTGAGGAGTTGTTCCCACACAGCCCGGGCCACCGGGCCCATGGGTTTGTGTTTCATGCGCATGATATGCAAATCCAAATAGAATGACTTCACATGTTCGTCTTTAATTTGAATAAGAGTGCCACGACTTAATTCTTTCTCGACTTCACTGTAAGGCAGACTTCCCCAGCCAAAACCATTCGTGATCATTCTGTGCTTTAAAGCATGATCAGTGACATAGCTTTTTTTGGAATCTGCTACCAACCCTTTGCCATCTCTCTTAAGCAAATTTGCTTTGTCACCTTGTTGTAAAACCACGATCTGAGGAAATTGTTTTAAAGACTTATAGGTAAGGTTCGGCAATTTCTTTGCCAAAGACTTTGCTACAACAGGAATCATTTCGATTTTATCAAAAAATACACTTTCGATATTTTCATGTTCTCCGGATTTCGTTGAGATAGAAAAATCCGCATCACCTGAAAGCAGGGAATTCAAACCACCGCTCATGATTTCGGAACGAAAGGTCATCTCTGTGGGATGTTTACTCAGAATAGTTTCTTGAAAGACTCCCTCGATTGCTTCAAAGCGCACGAGTGGATCCAGAACCACTGTCAAATAGGGCTCCACTTTTTTAGATCCCAATTCTTGCCCTACGGTTTGCAGTTCACGGAAGGATAACAGGCATTGCTTTGCCCAGTTATAAAACATCAAACCCTCAGCAGTAAGTTTGGGGCGGTATTCTTCACGATTAAACAGCTGCAAATTAAACTCCTCTTCCAGCTTTTTAATGGCGACACTGAGACTGGGCTGAGTTTTGTTTAAAAACTCTGAGGCCGCTTTAAAACTTCCTTTTTCCACAATCATTTCAAGTGTTTCCAACTGATCTATCGTCATAAAGCCCCCACTTCCTCGACCCTAACTATATAATTATAAACTATATAGTCTATTAAATCTTATTAATTTTTTTAAACATCGAAATCACCGATACTTAAGAAATGGGAGGCACTCATGAACTTGAAGATTCCCCTGAAGCGTCGCGGATTTATCTTTGGCGCATTAACGACAGCAATTGGTTTATTTGTGGGGGCAGTGCCTCTTATCAGAAAGGAAAAAGGTATGTTAACAGTAAGAAGATCAAACGACAGAGGATTGGCAGAACACGGATGGTTGAAATCTCGTCATACGTTTTCCTTTGCAGAATACTATGACCCAGAACACATGCACTTCGGCCCGCTTCGTGTCATTAACGAAGACCGAATCGCAGCAAGCTCTGGTTTTGATACACATCCTCACCGTGATATGGAAATCATTTCCTACGTCATCTCTGGGGGTCTACAACACAGAGATTCCATGGGTAACGTGGCAGTTATTAAACCTGGTGAAGTACAACGCATGAGCGCAGGCACAGGTGTTCTTCACTCGGAATACAACGATGAGTCTGATAAAGAAACGCATTTCTTCCAAATCTGGATTATGCCAAATAAACGTGGCGTACAACCGGGATACGGTCAGAAATCATTCGAGAAAGAACTTGCATCGCAAAAATTGGTGCATGTGATTTCCACTGACGGTCGCGATGGCACAATCGGAATTCATCAAGATGCTGATATGTATATCTCGCGCTTGAAAAAATCCGAAGAGCTTGATTTCAACATCGGTGATGACCGCCGCATGTGGCTTCAAGTTGTCAAAGGCAACGTCGAGGTGAATGGTGAAAAGCTGGCAACAGGTGATGCGATTGCTGCAACGGACGTAGCAACTGCGAATATCAAAGCGAGCGATGACTCCGAGATGATTCTATTCAAACTTCCGTAATTTATCCCTCCCCGACACAAAGGCGAGCCCATCAGGGTTCGCCTTTTTTTTGGACTAGTTGGGATAAAGATAAGCTTGCGGCACAATTTGTTTCGCTTGCGAAGGAGACTGCCAGAACAGGCGCACCACTGAATCTCCTGCCGATTCATAGAAGTCCATTTCGATCGCATACAGACTTCCAGCGGTCAAAGCAACCGATCCACAGTTTTCTGTTTCACCGTGATCTGTCCAGTTATTCACAACATAGGAGCCGTTGATTTTCAAACGAACCCCGTCATCCGATCTCGTACAAAAAGTATAGGTCTCGGAATATCTGGCTTTGATTTTGCCACTCCAGCGAATCGAGAAATTGTCGCCCACACCCAAGGGAGCCGTTCCGGATCCCCACGTAAAATCCACAGTGGCATCAATGCGTGAACCCTTTAAAGAGCTTAGCGTTTTGCCGTTATGATAGGTGCCGGTTAATCCCACGCCATCATTCGTGAATCCCTCGGTCGCTGAGTTAGATACCGTCACCGCTGTGGATGCAGAAACAGCACCCAGCTCCGCTGATAGATTTGCAGCACCTTCCGCCAGTGAGCTTAACAATCCCGGTGTTTGAATCGAATTACTTATTGAAGCAATAGCGCGGGCGGAGCTGGCCCACTTTACAGCAGTTGTTAAATCACTTGCAGCCCCGTCAGAGAAACGCCCATAGGCTTTCATGCCAATTGTTTTCCCGGTGTGCATGGTGATCGCCATGGGACGCAAAACCAAACTCGCCAGAGTTGTTGGAGTGATAGTCATGCCTGCGGTTGCTGTGACAGCTCCATAAGTCGCAGTGATATTAAAACTCACCGTGCTAGATCCCGTATAGATGGAACTCATTAGTCCATTACTTCCCTCGACGTTGCTCATCACCGCATACAGGGGATTTGAACTGCTCCAATTCACGTTTTTAGTCACATCAAGAACTGTTCCATCAGCAAACGTCCCTTGCGCTGACCAATTTAAGTTCACGCCTTTAGGAATCAACAACGCGCCCGGACTGACTGCAATCGTCTGCAAGGAAACATTGGCGACTGAAAAAGATTTTGTCGTGCTAATACCGCCAAGCTCTGCACTGACGACAACTGAACCCGACGCCAAACCTTTTGCATAACCATTGTTCGGTGACTCGTTTGAAATACTCAGTAAGGATTCATCATTCGATCCCCACAGCACATCAGCGGTAATATCTTGGGTGGTCCCATCAGCATAAGTACCGATGGCTTTTAGACCGACAGAAAATCCAGTCGGTAAAGTCGTTGGCGCATTCTGAATGGCGATACTGGAAAGGGATGTTGCCGTGATTGTCAAAAGGGCGCTGTCATTCAAAACACCCATCGACGCTTTGACTGATACAGAGCCTGAATCAATACCAGTGACCAAACCCGTCGTATTAACAGAAGCTTTCGCTGGATTATCAACGGACCACGTGACTTGATCAGAGATATCCCGAACTGAATTATCCGAATACACGCCCGTTGCTACATATTGCGCAAAGTTCGCCTTAGCGATTGTCTTAATGGCTGGCGAGACTTCTAACGAAGTTAACGTGGCACCTGTAACCTGGATTGAAACATTCGCACTTTTTCCACCGTAGCTTGCTGTGACGGTTGTGGTGCCTGCAGATTTACCGACAAGCTGGCCTGCGAGGGTCGCATTTACTTCTGCAATTGCTGGATCAGCACTGACCCAGGTGGCCGACTGAGTTAAATTAGTCGTACTACCATCACTGTAGGTCCCCGTCAGTTTGAAGTTTTGCGCTGAACCAATTCCAATCTTTGGACCATAGGGACTTAATGCAACAGAGCTCAGTGTAGCTCCTGTTACTGTGATATTTTTGCTGACAGTCTGTCCGCCAAAAGCCCCTTGTATGGAGGCCGCTCCCGCAGAAAGCCCTGTCACCACTCCACTTTGAACAGATGCGACGGTGGTATTTGAAGACTTCCACTCCACCGAACTCGTGACATCACTGGATTGACCATCGCTGAACGTGGCTGTGGCTTTTAAAGTTAAGCTTGCAGCAATGGGAGTCGTGTACTTGGTTCCCGTCACTGAAAATGAAGTAAGTGCCGGACACGAAAGAGTCACTGATACATTTGCGCTGACCGTGCCACTCGCATTGCTTAAGGTACAAAGCATACTGGGAGATTGTGGTTGTTGAGTGATCGCTATGGAATACAGAGCTCCTGATTTAGCTTTGCTCAAAAAATTAAAATTGTTCGCGCCATCTGATAAAGTCACAGTTTCCGTGGCTACACCATCCAGGGAGAGCTGCATTTTTATTTGTGAATGTGATGGCGAGCTGATCGTGCCTTTAAACGTGTAAATGGCTTTGGCTTCCGTACTTTTTTCGTCGTCTTTTTCCGCTGGAGCACAGGCGCTGAAAAACACTGTCAGAAACAACGCATGAATGTGCAAAATTAGGGATCTAACAGTGACAAAACCCATACTTACTCATCGGGATTAAAACCGGAATAATTGAAGGAATATCCCAAGGTTATGAGATTTTAAGGTTCGGTAATTCATAAGTTCTAAGCCGCGCTTACGATCCACCGCGTTTTCCCTCACTAAAGTCGGGAAATTGGGCGTTTCACGGTTGACGAGGGAACCCAGATTTTGTCATATGCGACCTTCGACGAGGGAGGTCTCAATGAAAAAAATCGCTCTAATTTTCGCTGTCACATTGGTTTCTATGAATGCATGGTCTTCTGCTATTGTACTTCGCTGTAACTCACAAAAAGGTGAAGTACTTATCAACTTCGAACCCTTGTCAGCAAGCTGGGTTAACAAAGATGGATCAACGACGCCGTTCCTTCGTTACGGCAACATCTGCAATCAAGACGTTTCTAACTACAATCCAAAACCGAACTGCCGTGCGGAAGAAAGATCTGAAGATCACTATTGGATTCAAACATTGGAATGCGAACATGGTGGACAGTGGTTTGCCGATGCAGTGATGGAGATCAGCCAGATTACTAAAGACGGCCGCTTCCAATGCAAATCCAAATTCGGCAGCAAAGAAGACATCAAGCTAGAACTTGATAGCTGCCGTCCATTCTAAGAAAACATTTTCGGTTTAGACGCCTGGCTCTTTGATTTTGCCGGGCGCTTGCTCCACTGAAATTTGCGCAGATCTAATTTTCCCTCTGCGGCAAATTCGACTCCTTCTTTTTCAAGCTTTCTTTTTTGTTCTCGATAATTTCTGCTTCCGACGTCGAATGAAATCCGGCCCTGTGAGTTAAGAACTCGGTGCCACGGCAATTTGTAAGTCGTTGAACATGAATGCAAAATCCAAGATACGCCGCGGGACCCCTGAGGCTTACCAGCAAGCTCTGCAATCTGTTTATAGGTAGCGACCTTTCCCGTGGGAATTTTCAAAATAGTTTCGATCACTTTTTTGGAAAACGGCGAAAGTTGAATGACTGCCATCAATTCCCCTGCTTAAGGATTCTATCCAATTGAGCTTTTTGATAAGTTCCAAATTCTAAATTAAACAGGCAGCGAATCAAAGGATCTTCCACCACGTCGACGTCGACGGATTTCTCAACCCGAAGATAAAGCGAAGTCAGACTCTCCCCCGTTGTCAAAGCAGAATACAGTTTGGTCGCAATGACTTCTGTTTTCCACTCCACAGGCTGTGGAATTTCACTAACGCTTTCCATTTCATCATCACTTAATTTGAAATAGAATTTCGTCTCCGCTCCGTCAAAATCAAAAATAGAGAGCTGCCAGAACCGTGCCTTATTGAAATATACATCAGCTGAGGGGCCTACTTCTTTATACTTCTTCGGCAATTCGTTTTGGCAATAATGTCTCACACGATCCATCTGATCTTTGGAGAGTTGTGGGAAGTTCTTTGCAATCGCAGAAATTAGCGGAGGAACGAGTTCAGGGTCATAGTGATAGTCTACATTCTGATTACCGATGGTCTGAATCCAAGGCAATGATTCTGCTGCGCCAATTGACGAAGTACCAAGTTTGATACTTGTTCCCGGATTCAATCGAAAAATGTTTGTCTGAAGTAAGGTCTTCCCCACCTGCTCAGAAAACAACTGATATGAAATCGGGAAAAATGCCTGGTTATACCAAGACCACTCTTCCATTCTAAATTGGCAGGAGCTAGGAATTAGATTAGCAGGAGCAAGTTTGCCTAGCTGTTCTAACCATTCCTGGGGAATTTTTCTATCAGATGCTTCAGCCCTCAAAGGCTCAATCACCTCAAGCTCTCGCATAGTTTGGAACGGCCACATGACAAGATCCCAGGGCTTTTCCTTTATTAGCAGATTCATTGTTTCTTCATCGACCCATGAATCAACAACATTCAAAATTTTTAGTCCCTGCACATTCACTTGAAATATAGAATCAACGTCCACATCCAAGGCTGGCAAGGACTTCACCGCAAAGGGCCCGATCTCGACTGTTCCGTCCAATTCTAGAGCATGCACGTTCTTAAATCCCAGCTGCCTGATCCAATCAAACATTTCTGGATGAACGCAAAACATGTAAATCGGCGTTGTTCGGTTTAACAGGTTAAGACTATCGAATGAACAGTGATCATCATGATGGTGGGAAATAAAGACCGCGGAGAAATTTAACGCTCGAATGCGATCAGAATCAAATTCCAACGCGGGATACGCATAGCAGTTTCGGCTGAAGGGATTTTCAAATATGGGATCAAAGGCGATTTGCACACCTTCACTCTCGAACACATATCCCGCATGAAAAATTCTAGAAACTTTGACAGCCATGGTCTTGCTTATACTCGATCATGGCTGCAGACGGCAATTCACTTATTGGCTCTAACTTACGACGCAAGTCTCACTGGCGTGTTCAATGAAATGACTTGTTCTGTTCCATCGACTTGACTGGCAACGCCAGAGCGTCCAGCAACAATTTGATCTAAGTCATCTACGTTAGTGCGTAGTTGCTGAGCTTGGCTCGCCAACTGTCGAGCTGATTCAGCAGCCTCCTCTGAAGCCGCCGCATTTTGCTGTGTGACTTGGTCAAGATCGTTCATAGCCTTACCCATTTGAACAATCCCATGAGCTTGTTCTTCACTTGCAGTTGAAATCTCGCCACTCAGATCAGCGATCTTTTTAATCGATGTGACGATTTCAGAAAACACCACTCCACTTTGTTCTGCTTTTTCACTACCAGATTCGATTCTTTCGACACTTTCGTTAATTAAGGTAGCGATGCTTTTGGCAGAGTCAGCACTTCTTTGCGCCAAACTTCGAACAGCATCCGCGACCACCGCAAAACCGCGGCCTTGTTCCCCTGCCCTTGCAGCTTCAACTGCCGCGTTTAAAGCCAGTAAATTTGTTTGAAAAGCAATGTCGTCGATCAGAGACGTAATATCGGCAATCTTCTTAGAATCAGAAGAAATCATCTGAATAGAAGTAATCAATGCACGAATATCTTGTTCACCTCTCACCGCACTTTCTCTTGTTGAGGTCGCAAGCTTCGCAGCCTGCTTAGCATTCTCTGAATTTGTTTTCACCATTGCAGTTAACTCTTCAATTGTAGCCACTGTTTCTTCAAGAGATGCAGCCTGCTGTGATGAAGCCGATGAAAGTGCTTGAGAAGAATCCGTGATTTGCTCCGAAGCCTGCTTTACCTGATCCGCCCCCCGAGCGATTTCTTCCGAAACATTCGCAATTGATTTCGATAAGGTAATAGCTACCCAGGCGCTGCATCCGAGTCCTAGAAATACGCCAACCAGAATCGTGAACATGACCGTCAAGTTGGTTTCTTTACCCGTACCGCGAGCATCTTCGACCCAAGCTTCTCCGTTTTTATGATGGAAGGCCACTAGGTTGGCGATAGAACTATCATAGGCAGCTGCATATTTAGGACAATCCACAAGAAATATATTGATCAGCTTTTGCTTATCTTCGCTGGTTCCAGAAAGATATAGCTTCAAAGCCTCCGAGCCCAGATTTTTAAACGCGATCCAAGTTGTATTAACTTTGTCGTACTCTTCTCTTTCACCAGGAAGAAACCCGTAGGACTTGTAGAGCTCGTCCGCTTTTTCGTAGGCCGCGATACTTTCGTTAACTTCTTTGACGTATTGCAAGCCCTGTTCATGAGTCAAACCTGGCAAAGCTAAACTTCTTAGGCTGATACGAATCGCTCGAAAATGCAGATACATTTTATCAGCAACTTCGATGTTCCCTAGTACATCGCCCGTCACTTTTTCATAGGATTTGCCGATTCCTTGGATACCCCAGAACGCAACTCCACCAACAATGACAGGGATTGATGCCATAAATATACAAAGTGCGAACAGTTTTGCCTTCAGACTCATTTTCATATTCACATCCATCTTGTACTAAAATGTTCCTAAAACTTTTAAAGAAGGGATGAACTACGAACTCTGCTTACCTTCTGGATCCATCGTGCTCGGTGGACACACACATTTCGGGGATGTTTAACGAAAACTTGACCGCTATTTACTAAGCAAGACTCTTATCTGGCGCGGGAATGGAGTTAATTAATACTGCACATGACTATGCGAAAAACATTCGTTATCACATTCGAGGAATTCTCGGCGAACTCTCCTAAGACATGTGCGCGACCTCGTTTTCACAGCGTGTTCCATTAATTAAACAAACAAGATTCTTTTTAGTCGTGTCGGCGATATTCATCAAAGCCTCCTGAGTCAGGAAGGCTTGGTGCGAAGTCATAATAACATTTGGAAAGGTAGTTAAGCGAGCAAGGATATCATCTGTAATACCCTCGCTGGATTGATCAGTAAAGAACACTCCCTCTTCTTCTTCATAGACATCAAGACAGGCTCCACCGATGCGATGCGCTTTTAAAGCATCAATCAATGCGTGTGTATCGATCAAACCACCGCGACCGGTGTTAATCACGACCGCATTGGATTTCATTTTCGCGAAGGCATTGGCATCAATAAGGTGTCGCGTGGAATCATTCAGCGGACAGTGCAATGATATGATATCGGAATTCTTAAATAGCTCATCTAGAGATACATATTTTGCAGTCGCCGAAATCTGCGCATCAGTCTTGATATCATGAACAAGAATTGAACAGCCAAAGCCATTCATGATTTTTGCAAACACGTGACCGATCTTGCCAGTACCGATGATACCCACAGTTTTCCCATGGAGATCAAACCCCACCAGGCCCTCCAAGGAGAAATTCATTTCTCGCACATGATAGTGAGCCTTATGGATTTTTCTATTTAACGTCAGCAGCAAAGCCACTGCGTGTTCAGCCACGGCATAGGGCGAATACTCCGGAACACGCACTACTCGTATTCCCAGCTTTTTCACTGTCGGCAAATGAACATTATTGAATCCCGCGCAACGAAGTGCAATAAAGCGCACGCCATACTTATGAAGCTCAGTAAGAACGGTTTCGTTAAGAAGATCATTAACAAACACACAGATAGCGTGATACCCATTTGCTAATTGCGCTGTCTTTTCTGTAAGTCTCGCCTCAAAGAATTCAAATTCAATGTCGGAATTCTTCTGAGTCTCTTGAAAAATCTTTTCTTCATATTTGCGAGCACTGAAAAACGCTACTTTCATGGCAACCTCTGCTTTGGATTTATCAACATTAACCGCAGTCCCTTCGGGATGCCATCTCTGACACGGGTCTTTTGCAGAAAATCTTCTCCACCCCCTATCTATCTGATTTCACGTGGTATTCCCTATTTTTTGACAAGGCCGCAGATCCTGGTATACTTAACCTATAAGTTAATTAACCGATAGGTAAAATATGGATCAGTTAAGTCAGACATTTCAAGCTCTCGCTGACCCCACGCGCAGGGCAATGCTCGCGCACCTGGCTAAAGGCGAATCAAATGTGACAGACCTGGCAAAGCCATTTCTAAAAGAGATGAGTCTTCCCGCCGTCACCAAGCATTTAAAAGTTCTGGAAAAGGCAGGACTGATTACCAAAACCAAAGAGGCTCAATGGCGTCCCTGCAAAATCAAAGCGGATGGACTTCGCGATGTTGCTGATTGGATGGAACATTATCGAACATTTTGGGAAGAAAGTTTTGATCGACTGGATGCTTACCTAAAAACCGTCACTGCCAAAGAAAAGAAATCGAAAGGGAAAAAGAATGGGCGCAAGAAATAAACCTAATGAAATATATCTCACCCGAGTGTATGATGCCCCGGTGAAACTTGTTTGGGATGCTTGGACAGATCCAAAGCAAGTGGCCCAGTGGTGGGGCCCTCGCGGCTTCACAATCACGACTCACAGTAAAGATCTGCGCGTGGGCGGTCACTGGTCTTACACTATGCACGGACCAGATGGCACAGACTGGGAAAATAAAACAATCTATTACGAAGTCGAAAAGTATTCTCGCTTGGTTTATGACCACGGTGGTGGCGAAGACCGCCCGCCTCTTTTCAGAGTCACCGTGACTTTCGAAGAAATCAAAGGCGGCAAAACCAAAATGGACATGACCATGGCTTTAGCGACGGCGGAAGCAGCCAAAGAAACCAAAAAGTTCATCAAGCAAGCCAGTGGAAATTCCACTTGGGATCGCTTGGCAGAGTTCCTGGACAAAGAATCCACGGGCAAAGAAAAGTTCGTCATCAATCGTGTTTTCGAAGCTCCGATTCATACGATGTTTGAGATGTGGACGAATCCAACCCATTTCGCAAAATGGCTTGCTCCAACCGGCTTTAACATGAAGTTTTTGCGCTCAGACATCAAGCCAGGAGCCACGACATTCTATTGCATGGAAAACGATTCGGGTTTGAAAATGTATGGCCGAGCAAAGTATCTGGAAATCTTGGCTCCGAACAAATTGGTTTACACTCAAGAGTTCACTGATGAAAAAGAAAACCAGTCACGTCACCCAATGGCACCGACTTGGCCCGCAGTGATGCAAACCACAGTCCTTTTTGCTGAGGAAAGTCCCACGGAAACTCGCGTGACTGTGACTTGGGAAGTGGTCAGCGATTACACAGCCGAAGAACTCGAAACCTTTATCAAAGGCCGCGCTGGCATGACTCAAGGCTGGACTGGATCATTTGATAAGCTTGAAGAGTACATCGCAAGCAACAGAAATTAATGTTCCTAAAACTCCTCCGTGCACCAGAATACGGAGCGCGATAGGAAAATTTTGAACCCTCCCGTAAGCCAGGATCATCGTGGGTGTCATACCCAAAAAGCCCACGATGAATCCTTTCAACCAAGGCTGCACGTCCCAATTAATAAATGGAATCAGTAGTCCCAATAAGATCCACTGGAAAAACACTGAAATAATTGAATAACGATAGATTGGCGGCTTGGACTTCACGTCCTTAAGCATCGGTATGATATCCAGCCCACCCGCAACAATTCCAATTCCTAGAGCAATTATGATTTGAACTAACATATCACTTATCATAGGAAGTCTTTATTTCCGTGTCATCGGAAGTTTGCTATAATAAGCAGACATTACCGCCCGCTTAATGAGGTTTTGAGATGAAATTGATTTCCTGGAATGTGAATGGTCTCCGTTCAGTTCACAAAAAGAACTTCCGTGAATGGTTTGAAAAAGAGAAAGCAGATGTTGTCTGTTTACAGGAAATCAAAATCTCCGATGAGGCGATTAAAAAGGATGAAACGTTTTACCATCCGGCAAAATATCACTCCTCCTGGGCATTCGCGGAAAAGCCGGGATATTCAGGTCTTGCTATCTATTCAAAAAATGAACCCGACGATGTTCGTATTGGGTTGGGCATCCCCAAATTTGATTCCGAAGGTCGCTGGATCGAAGCTGATTTCGGCCCAATTACAGTCGTGAACAGCTATTTCCCGAACAGCCAACGAGAGCACACGCGATTGCCTTTCAAATTAGAATTTTGTGCGGCTGCAGAAAAACGCCTGCAAGCTCTTAGAAAAAAAGGTCGCGAAGTTATGATTTGCGGTGATTTTAACATCGCTCACAAAGAAATCGATTTGCGCAATCCTAAAACTAATATGAAAAATGCGGGGTTTCTGCCAGAAGAGCGCGCATGGATGACAAAGTTCCTGGATAAGCTTGAATGGGTCGATGCCTTTAGAAAATTCGAGCAAGGTCCCGAGCATTATACTTGGTGGAGCTATCGCCCCGGTGTGCGCGAAAAGAACATTGGTTGGCGCTTGGATTACTTCTTGGTGAACAAAGAAGCCTCCGATAGATTAAAGGCAGCAGCCCATTGCCCTGATGTTTTGGGATCTGACCACTGCCCGGTTCGTCTGACTTTGAAAAAGTAATTATAAGTTTTGTTGAACAGCCTTTTTCACGGATTCTTCCAGTGAAGAAGGCGCATGGCCCAACAATCTTCTAAGATCATCACGATCCGTGTATAGATCTCCTCTGACTATTCCCGCATCTGAATCGGCAAGAATTTCGGCAAAGCCCTGTGGAACTCCGAAACTCATCAACAGTTTCGCGTATTCACCCGTTGGCATATCTTTGTATTCAATTTTCTTACCACTTATTCGGGACGTGACCGCCGCAAGTTCCGATAGCGTGAAGGACTCACCCGCTAGTTCGTAGACAGCATTTTCCGTAGTGTCGCCTAAGACTACCACAGCCGCGGCTTTGGCATAATCTGCTCGGGTCGCGGCACTCACTTTACCATTCTGTGCTGCACCAGCAATGACACCACTTTTTAAAACATTTCCAAACTGTTCTGTGTAGTTTTCTATGTACCAACTATTTCTTAAAAACGCATGCGTGATGCCAGATTGTTCGATGAGCTTCTCTGTTGCCAAATGCTCTTGAGCTAACAGCATTTTGCTTGTGTCGGCTTTTAGAATACTCGTGTAAGCGATGAATTTAACCTTTGCGTTCTTCGCGGCATTAACAACATTCGTATGTTGTGGAACGCGTTGACCTGCTTCACTTCCTGAAATGAAAAGAAGCTTATCCACACCTTCCAATGCCTTTTGCAAGCGCTCTACATTACCATAGTCTGCCTCACGAACCGTGATTCCTTTTAAGGCAAGGTCTGTGGCTTTTTCTTTGTTTCTAACAATAGCCACCAACTCTTGGGGTTTTGCACCTTTGTTTAAAAGAGCCTCAACTGCCAATTTACCCAAATGCCCTGTTGCCCCTGTGATTGCGATCATAAAATCTCCTATCCAATATAGATCCAACAAGTGAACTTATGCTATACTAAACCTGACACTAACATAATGTAAGTACGCACTATTTTGTTACTGTATCGATTTTCAAAAAAGCATGGAGTTTCAGATGGTTACAAAATCCGACAAAAAGGTAAAACAGTCGCCTTGCCCGGTTACCAAGACAATGCAAGTCATCGGCGGAAAATGGAAACCCATGATTCTTTTTAATCTGCTTTCCGGCCGAAAGCGTTTTAACGAATTACAGAGACTCTCAGGTAGCCCTTCGGCACGTGTGCTTACTTTACAGCTGCGCGAGCTTGAAGACGACAAAATCATCAAGCGCGATGTCTTTGATCAAATTCCACCGCGCGTGGAGTATTCACTGACCACCAAGGGAAAAAGCTTAAGTTCTGTTTTAGAAATGATGGCTAAATGGGGCGAGGCCCATCGTTAGTCCTTTTTAGATCCGCTAAGATTTTCGAAAAGCTTAGACATCTTATAAAAAAGATCAGCGATATTTTTGTCGGGGTTTTTGCCTGCCAGCATGGCACTTTCTTCAATCTTTTCAATGCAGCGAAGATCCTGACAGATCAAATAGGAATTAGTAACGTTGGAATTCATAACAACGGACAAAAGCCCGATGTCTTCGGAAGAACCGTAGGCATGACACCAATTGCACAAGCCACCTGTTGGTTCTCCCCCGGTGTGAGTTCGTTTAAATGCGACCCCTCGGGGCATATCCCAATTCGGCATTTTAAATAAGAGGTATGTGTAAACTCCGGAAGGCTCTTTCCACGTAAAGTAAGAACGAACATTGAATGGATATTTCAGGTTATCTGGCAAAAGCAATTTCTTCTGATCACGCTCTCTAAAACAGGAAATCAATTCTTCTTCTGAAGAAATCGAAAAAATATGTTCAGTTTGATAACTCGTCTGAGATGTTTGCATAGTTAACCCCTCATTCATCATGGTACACCACAAACTGTTAGAAGTCATGCAGACGGTCTAAGGTGCATACGACTACACTGGATCGATGAAATTTCTCGTCCTCCTTCTTTCTATCACATTATGGCACGTAATTGCCAATGCAGAATCCGAGTGGAGCTTTGGAGCAGACCTCCAAATGTCGGAACAATATTTTCCGGAAGAGTATGGAGAAAACACCAATACCAGCTTATTCAAAATCGAAATTGATCCTCTGGCTAAATGGAAACAGGGCGAACACTGGCGTTTCTATTTAAAGCCCGTTTTGGTCGCGAACCCGGACAACAAATCTTCTGAAGAACAGATTTTCATAGATCCTTCCGAAGCCTATTTAAAGTTTCAAAAAGATGTCTTAAATATTTCTTTGGGCTATCACCTTGTCACTTGGGGTGTCACTGATGGTTACAACCCTATTGATGTCGTGAACCGCAGACAAATTTTCGATCCGCTTCGCTCTAAAAAGTTAGGCTCTCCTTCCCTGATGATTTCCGAATCACTTAGCTGGTTTGATTATGATCTGATATACATTCCCAAAGCCCGGGAAGCGATCATGCCCGGAGAAAACAGCCGTTGGCTCCCTCGTGACGTCTTCATCCCGCAAGTTCCAGAAAACAATCTGGTTTTGTTACTACCTCCAAATCTCCGTTATCACTGGGGGAAAAATGAAACTCTGAACGATGCCTTAGACAATAACGTAGCCCTCCGATTGCAAAAGACGATTTCGATTTTCGATATCTCTTTGACCGGTTTTGATGGTGCTGGCGGATACCCAATCATCGAACCTCAGGTCACAGGAACCATCGTTCAGGTCTCCCCGAAAACAGTTATTCAGGTGGATCCCGACGTGACTTTAAACAGAAAGCAGCGGCGAATTCGCCAAGGTGGTTTTACTTTGGTCAGCCATCAATGGGACTTTTTATTTAAATATGCCACCAGCTACACAGATGACTATGGTGACTACGTCAATTTACCGGGATGGCTTCACGAAAACGTATTGGGCATTGAAAAGACATTTAACTTCAACGACGCAATGCTAATCACCATACTTCAATATTCATTTTTGGATTCTGAAAAACAGAATGATTCAAATATCTCACTGACCGAAGTTTTTCGCAGATCCTGGATGGCTGGAGGTCGTCTTACTTGGAAAGAAGTTTGGAATGCCTCAGTACTAGGACTTTATGACACCCTTAACTATAGTACTTTTTTTGAAATGACACTGGGACGAAGATTTTTCGATGCGTGGAGTGTAAACCTAACAGCGGACTTCATTGCTGGGAGCAGTGAAAATCCGCTGGGTGTTTATTCTAAGAATGATTCTTACTTGCTATCTGTAAGCCGCTCGTTTTAGGGAGCGAGCTGCAATAACAAATCAGAGTTTGAAAGTGATGTCGCCTTTTTAATTTTAAGTTTCACGCCTTCCATCACCGGAATCGCTGGCAGTGCTACATCCATTGTCTTACCAGAGATCGCGCCCAGGATTTTTCCTTCGATTGTGGATGCTGCGAACCTTGTTTTAGGTGAATATCTTTTTACATAAGATGGATCCCAGCTGTATTTCAAATCCATTGTCGTGTTCGTAAACTTCACACTGGCTTTGCTGTCAGAAATTCCCACAGTCACACCGCTGTTAAATGGGACCACAAAGTTCATGAATGGAATGTAGTTTCCATTCTTAGGAGCCTGCATCTGACTTAACAAATTAAGATTCACTTGATACTTCAAACCCGATCCCGTGACTTTGGGATCTTTGTTCGAGTAAACATTGAAAAGAAACTTGCTAGATTTCGGATAATCCATCAGCTCAGGCCAAACGAACCACTGCATAAAGCGGGAATTCATGACCGTCGAAAAACCAGAAATCTGCGTGGAATAAAACTGATGCACCCATGAATCAGCTGCGTACGCTTGAGTCATGATTTCTTTTGCCAATCCACCGGGCAGACGAATCATCGCCTGTGAACTCGTACCAAGCTTTGGATCTTCTTTAGAGAGAGCCAAGGATTTCGTCGTGTTCTGAGTGGATCTAGTGAAGTTCATGATCACACGGCCCTTAGCAGTGATTTCATCAGGGTTGGTATCATTAAAGCTATCAATCACCATGCTCATTTTGATATCTGAGCGCGCACTCACCAGCTCTCTGGGAGTTGATAGATCAAAAGACCATTTACCAACGTAGTCGTTCAGATATGAAAGCAACAATGCCTTCTTAGGATTAACGAACGCTGCAGAATCCATTGAAATCTGAGAAATCTGTTGGTTCACGATTTGATCAAAGCCATCAGCACCCGTGCACGAAAATGCTTGCGCACTCCAGGCATCTTGCTGCCAAGACAAAGTCACGTCCTCCACACGCCCATTAGCCGTGCTGGAAGCCACTTCCGGTGAGACTGCGATGGAAAATGAGCCCGTACCCGGTTTCATATTTAGGACAACATTAGAACATGAGGCTTGAAGATGAAAACGCCCGGTGATGCCATTAACAGTTCTTTCAATCCATTGGTCTACGGAAATGCTAGCAATAGTCATTTGCGCAGATAAATCCTTAGACTGGAGAATTAACTGAGTTTGCTCAGATCCCAGGTCTGGCTTTTGTAGCTGAGTTTTCAACGCCAGAGAAAGTCCTTGAAGCTGAACCTGAACCCCGTCTTGGGCTTCGACCATTTGATCAGGAAATTGCCAGTTTGCCTGGAATTCCTTATTCACCAGTGATTTCCATTTTTCCTCAATAAGATTTTGTTGAAACTGCTTTGGAAGAACAAGCTCAAACTCTGATTCGATAGTGGCAGAGGAAAATGCCGACTGCGAAAACAGAAAAGCAGCAAATACGAAAACAGATTTTGTGATTTGCTTTTTAGTCATGGATTAACGTTACGGCTCTTCGCCCAAAATCTAAAGCAAGAATTTCCGTTCGGATGTATTCTCATTTTTCATTCAGTAAAAAGGTCCAACATCGAAGAACTTTTTTACTTTTTTTGCCGAATTCATCACTTCACGTGTTTAACTATCCCTCTGTTCATCTCTTCTTCAATTTTCAGCACATTCCAGAGAGGAAAAAATCCGTCCGATATACAGTATCTGACTTCAACCAAGGAAAAGGACTGAGCGAATGTTGCGGATGCCTTTGAAAATTTCAAGAAAAGCACTGGCGATCACATCGTTGATTGGCGTGATTATTATAACTCTGGCGAGCTTGTTTGCCTTGCCGAAACTTACAACTCAATACAGCCTTAAACAATTTCTTCCCAAAGATAATGCACTTCTTAAGCTCGACGAAAAAAGTCGTCAGACATTTCAGCTTTCCGAAGTTCAGCCGTTTATCATCACGGCGAAAGTAAACAAGGATAATGGCGATTGGTTCAATCAGTCCAAAATTTCTGATCTTGAGCAACTGACGGATCTGGTATCGAACTTCCCTGGCGTGCGTACTGCGCTTTCTTTGGCGACGGTTCAAGGTGCTATCAGTAATGAAAATGGACTAAGCGTTGGTCCTTTACTTAAAAACGTACCTGTTCAGAATTGGAAAAGTGAAACTCTTGCAAATCCCATTATTGCTCCAACTTTGATTTCCAAAGACGGTAAAACAGCTTCGATTATAGTCAGCATCAACAGGCTCAATACCCACGAACTGACAGCACTTCGTCAGAACCTGCAAGTGACTGCCGCCGCAGCACTTCCGTTTGCTGATGTGCAGTTGGGTGGAACTCCCGCAGTTCAAACTGATGTCGGGCAGCTTCTGCAAACAGAACTTAGGAACTTTGTCGTTCTGGGCTTTGTCGCATGCTTCATCGTCTTGGCTCTCATATTTTCAAACTTTTCACCGCTGATTATTTCCTTCATCGTCATCGTCTGTGCGAACATTCTTGTTGTGGCGGTCATGGCCTTGGTGGGTTTGCCATTCTCAATTCTATCAACAACTATCCCCATCTTAACGACGGTTGACGTGGTCTCGCTCTGTATCCATACGCTTCTCCGATATGCCGAAGAAAAGAAAGCTGCCCCGGAAAAGTCTCATGAAGATCTAGTTATGACGACTCTTAAAGCTATCTTAAAACCAAACATGATCGCCTCCCTCACGACGATGATTGGTTTCTTGAGTTTACTGACGACCAACGTGCCGCTTATCCGCGAATATGGCGTGACAGCAGCGATCTCCATTATTACTGGATGGATCGTGACGACGATCTTGCTCTTCCCGCTTCTTTTGTTCCTGAAAGGACCACAGGCACGGGAGTGGGCATGGGCGAAAGCTCGCTGGGGACTTTATTTATTCCGTCGCAGTGGTTTATGGACGATGGGTATCATCATCGTCTCTTTGGGTTTGGCGCTGAAAGGTCATAGCCTTTCCTGGTCCGCGCGTCTTTTTGATGATCTTCCGCAGAATCACCAAGTCCGTCTGTCGACAGAAACTATCGACAGAGAACTTGGTGGCATGATTCCCGTCGACATTGAAATCGCTGGCAGCCAGGATTCTTGGAACGATCCAAAACTTATTGAAAGACTTGATGCTCTGTCTGCAGATCTTCGTCAAACGAAGGGTATTGGCAGCGTCGTAAGTTTGCCAGATTTGGTTGCTGCCGCAAGCTTTCAACATTCAAGACTACCTGCCAGCCGAAGCTCTACAGCAGAGATTTTCTTTTTATACTCATTATCTAATGAAAGTCCTTTAAAGAACTTCCTAAATGCTGACAGTTCAAAAACACGCGTTTCCGTAAGAACTCAAGATTTACCTGGCAACGAACTGCATGATCTTGTGCAAGTCGTGCGCGAGAAAACGGAAAAAGCATTCCCTGGCATGGGAGTTCAAGTGACGGGAATGGGTTCGACAATCCACTCTTTGAATAATGATCTTTCCCACGAGCTGATCTTTGGATTCTGGCAATCTATGCTTGCGATTGTTGTGGTTTTGGTTTTCGTCTTTAAGTCCCTTCGTTGGTCGCTGGTGGCTTGTATTCCAAATCTGGTTCCACCGGCTGCCCTGCTGGGGTTCTTGGCTATTTCTGAAACACCGATCAAACCAAGTGTTGCGATTATTTTCTCTATCGCTTTGGGGTTGGCATTCAACAATACTGTTTATCTTTTGTCGCGCTTGCGAGTCATGCAAAAGAACACAAAGAGTGGAAACCTGGATATAGAAAAAGCCCTGTGGCTTGAAGGCAATCCATGCTTGATCTCGAGCCTTACCTTGCTAGCTGGCTTCTCCGTGTTTATGGCTTCTTATTTTGCTATGAACCGCATCTTTGGCTTCTATATGCTTTTGTCTATGTTGGCTGGTCTGGTTGGGGATTTGATTCTTTTACCGACGATGCTGAAAAGTTGCCCGTGGCTTCTGGGACCTTTACGGTTTAAGAAGGAGAAAGTTATGGCAACAGCAGCATCTATCCTTCTGGCAATCGTGGTGATCAGCGCTCCCATAAAACTGTGGGCCCAGGGTCTGCCAACAGCAGAAACTTTAGGAAAAGAAATGAGCTCTCGCATCAGCACCAAGGATGAAACCTTTATCGCTGAAATGAAGATCATTGAAGCCGATGGCTCCAGCAAAGAACGTCAGATGCAAATCTGGCGCATGAGTCCGTCAAAAAAAGATCACTCGATGATGGTAAGAATGCTAAAGCCGGCGGACCTTAAAGGAACTGCTCTTTTAGCGACCATGAAAAATGATAAAGAAGACAAATGGATTTATCTTCCGTCATCAAAACAGGTTCGTCGTTTGACTGGTGAAAATAGCAAAGGTGGAATTCTGGGCTCTGAACTTAGCGCAGAAGATTTCGACTTCAATCGCGACTCATCAGCCACGACGACAGTGAAAAAAGAAATGGAAGTTAAAGGCGCCAAATTTTACCTCGTTGAAAGCGATGTTTCAGCCAACTCCCCCAATTATTCCAAAATCGTCAGCTACGTATCTGCGAAAGAGTTTTTGCCAATTAAAGCGGAGTGCTTCGATAAACAATCGAAACTCGTAAAGACTATTGATTTTGGCGACTATAAAAAACTTCCAGGCGGAAAATTCCGCGCAGGCAGTATCAAAATCCGCAATGTGCAAAACAAACGCGGAACAGACATCACTTTGTCTGACATTAAAATTAATCAGAATCTGAAAGCTTCGAAATTTAATCCCAAAGCCCTGGCAGACGACTAATATATAAGTTATTGAAAATACTTATAAATTCATAAGACCTTGACAAAATTTTGCCGTAACTCAGATTGAAAATACAGCGGTATTTTTGAAAGGAGGTCTTATGAAAGTTCTAAACTTGCGTTCATTAATTCAAGACATCGTCTTATTTCTAGGGATAACAGCCCTGCTTACTGTCATTGTGAATACCACAAACCCTTCCGAATCCATGAACACGGCGTCGATGACATCATCGGCCTCTGAAAAATATTTTGCGACACCTTGACAGAAGAATTTCCAAAATCAGTTTAAAAAAAACAAACCAAAAGGAGGTATGAAATGAGAATGTTAACAACTACACCATATTGGACGACACGCAATCTTGCTTCTGGAATCTCCAGTATGTTCGATGAAATGGAGCACTTAACAAAGATTTACGATGATCGGGACTTCACTCCGGCATGTGATCTTACCGAGAATGATACACACTATTTCATGAGTATGGATGTTCCAGGGTTGCAAAAGGACGACATTAAAATTGATATTACCAACAATCTTTTGACAGTTTCTGGTGAGCGCAAAAGAGCGACGTCGAACGACAGCAACAGAAAATTTCAACTGTTTGAAAGAAGATACGGATTCTTTAAACGCAGTTTCTCTCTTCCTTCCAGCATTGAATCTGCCAAGGTCGAGGCCCGCTATGAAAATGGGGTTTTAGAACTCTATCTTCCAAAAACGGAAACCGCTCGTCCAAGAAAGATTGAAATTCAAGACGGTAAATCCGGGATATTTGAACGTTTGATCGGATAAACCACCACCGTTCCTTTCCCTCTCCTGTGTAGGCTTCTCTCAAAGGAGCCTACACCTTTATTGTTTCAAAGTATTTCTTCAAAGAATCATAAAGGGCATTAAAGGCTTTCGGATCTGGTAAGGCTTTTAACATTCCGTAAAACCCCTCGTGCGCCATCACTACAAAGTGTGCAACTTGACGGACGTTTACTTCTTCACGCAGATAACCCATCTTTTTTGCACGCTTTAACTCCTGCTCCATCCCTTCGATCCAATAGAGCAATGCGGCCTCAAGACGGTTCTTGAATTCCTTATCCACGGGAGCCATCTCCTGCACCAGATTATTCAAGGGACAACCGTATTGCAGCTCTTTCGGGTCAGCCTTACCAATTAGATTTTTTATCTGAGACAGAATCCCCTCAAGTGGATTCTCAAATTCTTTCAGGGGATCGATCCAGCGAGCATATGTCATCGGCTTGATTACTTCATCAACGAGAGCATAGCCCAGATCCAACTTTGTCGGAAATTGATGGTAAAAGGCACCTTTCGTCATCGAAGTCTTTTTTACTATATCATCGATACTGACACCCTGAAATCCTCGGGTAAACACCTCCCAAAAGGCAGCATCCAAAATCTCTTTCCGGGATTTTTCCAGGTTTCGGGTCTTTTTAACGACTTTTTTTGCAGGAGCCATATAAAGAGTCTAGCAAATCCGACCGATCTTTACAACATACTATTTAGTATGTTAATTTAGTTCATATACGGCAATGAACCATCTTTCAGGAGTTTTTAATGAAGAACGATTTCTGGTTAAACCTGCCAACTAAAGATCTCCCGCGCGCCCGCAAGTTCTTTACGGATTTGGGTTTCGAAATGAACCAAGTACCTGGCAATCCCACTCACATGGTGAGTATGGTTTTGGGTGAAAAGAAGATCATCGTAAATATCTTCGAAGAAGCACTCTTTCGCGAATTTATTGGCGGCCACAAAGTAACCGATGCCAGGGAATCCAACGAAGTCCTTTTCTCTCTGGGTGCCGACTCTCCTCAAGAAGTCGATCAATGGATGGACAAGGCCGTCAAAGCTGGTGCGACCGTATATGGCAAACCGGGATACAAAGATGGCTGGATGTATGGTGCAGGATTTGTCGATCCTGATGGGCATCGCTGGAATTTACTTTTTATGGATATGTCTAAATTTCCCAACAGATAGGAGCTTTCAATGAACATCGATCCAAAACTTGATTTAGTTCTCGAAAGAACATTGAACGTAAGCACGGATAAAGTATGGAAGGCATGGACCACTCCAGATCTTATTTGCAAATGGTTTTGTCCAGAACCCTGGAAGGTCACCGAAGCCCAGATTGATTTACGCCCTGGCGGTATCTTTAGAACTGTGATGCAGTCTCCTGAGGGGCAATCCTTCCCCAATATGGGTTGCATTTTAGAAGTGGTTCCGCAAAAGAAGTTGGTATGGACTGATGCACTCCTCCCGGATTTCAGACCTGCTGCTCATCCTGAATCGGGTGCGGGGCTTATGTTCACGGCGTCCATTCAACTGGAAGCCGCTGGCGATAAAACAAAGTTCGTTGCTATCGCAAGACATGGCTCAGAAGCTGATAAAAAGAAACACGAAGAGATGGGCTTTCATCAAGGCTGGGGCATCTGCGCTGATCAACTTGAAAGATTAATGAAGGGTTAGCTTAAAAAGAGAGTGCTGTGCAATTGCGGCACTCTCTTAGATGGTCTTATCTGGAGGCATAAGCAACTGCAATCTGAGCTGCGAGTTTTGCATTGTTCAAAACCAATTGAATATTAGTCTCTAAACTTTTTCCAGCTGTAAGCTCTTTCACTTTTCCCAACAGGAATGGTGTTGAGTCTTTACCTTTGATTCCTTTTTCATTTATCTCAGCTAATGCATTACCGATGACCTTTTCCATTTCTTTAAAGTCGAGAGAGTATTCTCTAGGAACAGGGTTCGCAATGACTACTCCCCCATTCAATCCCAGATTCCATTTAGCATGCAGGATCTCAGCGATCTTTTCTGCAGATTCAACATTCGCGTCTACTTTAAATCCACTTTCACGAGTGTAAAATGCTGGAAGTTCAGATGTTTGATATCCCAGCACCGGGACACCTTTCGTTTCCAAGTACTCAAGAGTTAAACCGATATCGAGAATTGACTTTGCTCCGGCGCAGATCACTGCAACGCTCGTTTGTGCCAACTCTTCCAGGTCAGCAGAAATATCCATTGTTTCTTCAGCACCGCGGTGAACGCCCCCG
Organism: Bdellovibrio sp. HCB185ZH; assembly: GCF_047302455.1. Lineage (GTDB taxonomy): Bacteria > Bdellovibrionota > Bdellovibrionia > Bdellovibrionales > Bdellovibrionaceae > Bdellovibrio. The sequence continues at coordinate 2,720,214 of NZ_CP178624.1, read as the reverse complement.
ATTCCACCCGTAGCAAAGACAGGAATTCCAGCGAGTGCGGCAATGATCATTGTGCTTGCAACAGTTGTTGCACCATCTTTTTTGTTAGCAACAATCATGGGAATGTCACGACGGCTGACTTTAGCGATTTGCATTCCCTTTTTCGCAAAGCTTTCGATTTCCTCTTTTGAAAGACCCGCACGCAAAACACCATCAATAATCGCAATCGTCGCTGGGATCGCGCCTTGTGCACGAACCTGCTCCTCTACAGCTAAAGCCATTTCATAATTCTGCGGATACGGCATCCCATGAGAAATTATAGTCGACTCAAGGGCGACCACGGGTTTGCCGGCATTTAATGCTTCTGCTACTTCATCTGTCAGCTGTACTTTTTGGTTTTTCATGGATTCAAAGATGGCACTTTTCATTGCCGTTTGCAATTTTGAACGCACTCAGCGCACCTCTCTGCACGTCTAGTTTTACCTGTGAATATGTCAACTAACCAATATGAAGTTTACCAAGTTCGTACCTGCTGGGATAATTGGAGACTGCCAGATTCATTATCACGAGGTTAAGCCACATGCCCCAGACTCTTATTTTCCTATTATTATTCGCGATAACTGCAAACGCCGGGGAAGTTGTCAGCTTTTTTCCGACAGGTTCCGTAAAACAGGTGCAACAGACCGTCGTACGTTTTTCTACGGACATGGTTCCCATGGGTGATCCACGCTCAAAAAACGACCCTTTTAAAATGAAGTGTAATGTTCGTACAACGGGTGGCGAATACGATCCAGAGGCCGGGCCTCAGGAAGTAAAACACACTACACGTTGGGCAGACAGTAAAAATTGGGTTTTGGAGTTCGAGGAGCCCCTTAAATCGGGTATTGCATGTACCTTTGTTAAAAAGTCCAATCTTAAAGACGTGGCGGGAGAGAATGTAAATTCGGAACAATCCTATTCCTTCACCACTGGCGGACCCGCAATTTTACAAATTGAGCCCGAACATAATGACATTGAGCCAGATCAGTACTTTGTGCTTTTAACGGATGGCGCTATCGACCCCCATTCGGTGAAGGCTCTGGCGTATTTTGAAGTTTCGGGCATTCCGAACAAAGTCGGAGTTAAAATTATCGAGGGGAAAGATCGCGAAGATTCCATCACAGCCGCCATCAAAAATAGCTGGCAGCTTCGTAGAATTTACGAACCCATTCTAGAGGCGAATTCAAAAAAACCTTTTGCACAGATTAAACAATTTGAAAATTTCGTCGTCATTTCTGCTAATCAGCGGTTTCCTGAAAAGTCCACTGTTGTTTTAAACTGGGTAAATGGCATTCTCTCAAAATCCGGCGTCCCCGTAACTGAAAAGCAATCAATTTCCAATACTGTGATAGAACCGTTCAACGTTAAATTCATCTGTGAGAAAACGACAGCGGATCGTCCGTGCAATCCGATCCTAGATATGCGCCTTGAGTTTTCTAAAGTGATTCCACTAAAGTCAGTTCCGGGAGTAAAGCTGGTCTCTGCTGATGGTAAATCAACATGGACACCAGAAGAATTAAAACCATCTGAAGATCGTAAGAAAAGTACTGAGAATCCAACCGTACTGACTTTCAAGGGGCCTTTCCCAGAGAAAAGTCAGTTTAATGTCATAATTCCTAAATCCATCAAAGATGAAATTGGCAGATCTCTGACGAATCAAAATAAGTTTCCTTTATCGGTCGCGACTGATGAATATACACCCCTGATAAAATTCCAAGGGGCCTTCGGTCTTCTTGAGTCAAAGGCTGATCCCGCACTACCCGTGAGCGTTCGCAATATCGAAAAGAATATCGAAACTCAGCAAATAGACTATGAGGCCAGCAACCTGGCTTTCACAGCGGGATCAAAAATTTCTGAAATTCTGGAATGGTACAGAAAAGTCGAAAGAAAGTATGACAATACAACCGAGCAGGCCGCAAAATTGATTCCAGAATCTTTGGGAACCAAAATCTTGATGCCAAAGCCAAGCGGCGAGCGCGAGTTTGAACTTATAGGAATCCCTTTTAAAAAGCCAGGCTTCTATGTTGTCGAATTAAAAAGTTTCCGACTTGGAAACTCTTTGATGGGCGGCAACTTGCCAATGTACGTGGCATCCTCCGCATTAGTAACCGATATGGCCGTCCATTTTAAGAAAGGTCGTGAATCTTCCTTGGTATGGGTCACTCAACTTTCCACTGCAAAACCAGTTCGAGATGCAGATGTAACCTTAGTGAATAATTTGGGACAAGAATTCGCTAAAGGAAAAACTGATAAAAACGGTATTCTGCACCTCGGTGATATAAACTTTCCCTGTGAGGGCAAAAGAAGCTGGAGCAGTGGGTCCGAATGGGATTCTTGTACAACTTACGTGTTTGCAAAAAAGGACGGCGATGTTTCTTTTGTTTCGAGTTCGTGGAAAAAAGGAATTGAAAGCTACCGTTTCAATGTTCCGGGCGACGACATCACAGGCTCTTGGGGTTCGGCATCAATTCATTCAATTTTAGATCGTATGGCTGCTCAACGTGGCGAAAGCATAAATATGAAGCACATCATTCGTGAATATCACATGAATGGATTCAGCAAGCTTTCAGATGCAGCACTTCCCAAAAGAGTCCTTATCGTCCACGAGGGAAGTCGCAAAACCTACACTTTGCCTTTCACCTATGACAAATCCACTGGAGCTGCGTTAAATAGATTTGCCATCCCAAAAAACGCGACTCTTGGAAGATATGATATTTATGTCTCTAATACAGTACCTCCTAAAGAAGCCAAAGACGACGATACGGATATGCGTGATTGGACAGCCAAATCCACGGGTCACTTCATTGTCAGTGAATATCGTCTTCCATTGATGAAAGCTTCAATTAAGATTCAAGGCGAACCCTTAATCAGACCCACTGAGGTGAAGGTTGACCTATCTGCCAGTTATCTCTCCGGCGGACCTGCTAAAGATTTAAAAGTAAAATTGCGCACAAGTATTCAACCGGGCTTCTTTCAACCACAAGTTCCAGGAGCGTCAGATTTTACATTCTTCTCGGAACCAGTAAAGACCGGAGTCATCGATTACGAACGCCGTGAGACGGCGGAAGATGCGTTTATCAAAGTTCAAGACTTCACTTTGAAGTCTGATGGCGGCTTGCTCGCAAAAGTTTCAGGCCTACCTCAGATTAAAAGAATTCAAGATCTCCACATGGAAATGGAATACTCAGATCCGAATGGTGAAGTAAAAACAGCGTCCGCGACTGTGCCCATGTTTCCATCCGAATTAGCAGTGGGTCTTCGTGCAGAAAGCTGGGCCGCTGATCCGAATAAGATAAGCGCTATGGGTGTAATCACTGGAAATACCGGAAAACCACTTAGCAAGAAATCATTTACCGTCGAGGCCTTTAAATCTGAATACATCACTCACCGAAAACGTCTGGTTGGAGGCTTTTACTCCTATGACTCAAAAGTTGAAAACTCTTCTCTTGGAAAAGTTTGCGATGGCAAGTCTGATGAAAATGGAAGATTTAAATGTGAACCCAAAGGTCTACCTGCCGGAAACATCATTCTTCAGGCGAAAGTGACCGATGAAAAAGGCCACGCAACTTATGCGACGACAGAAATGACCGTGTTCAAAACAGGTTCGGATAATTGGTGGACTCCCAGCGACAGTGATCGAATCGATATTATTCCTGAAAAGTTATCCTATGAGCCAAACGAGAAAGCCAAACTGGTTGTACAATCGCCATTCCCTAAATCAACAGTTCTGATCACTGTCGAGCGCGAAGGAATCATGGAGGCATTTGTCACCGATATATCCCGCGACAAACCCAGCATCGAAGTGCCTTTAAACGGACAGTTCGCACCCAATGTTTTCATTTCTGCTCTGGCGCTTAGAGGTCGTGTTGGCGATCCAAAGCCTACAGCACTTCTGGATCTTGGTAAGCCTGCAATGAAAATGGGTATCGTCGAAGTCAAAGTCGGATGGCGCGATCACGAACTAAAAGTTCAAGTGAAGTCCGATAAAACAAAATACAAAGCCAGAGACAAAGCCCAGATTGAAATTGAGGTTAAAATGGCAAATGGGCAGCCACTTCCACCCGGTTCAGAAGTAACCATTGCAGCTATCGACGAATCTCTCCTTCGCCTTAAAGAGAATACAAGCTGGGAATTACTTAAGGAAATGATGGGACAGCGCGGTCTCGCTGTTGAGACTAGCTCTGGACAAAACCAAGTCGTGGGTCGTCGTCACTTCGGTGCGAAAGCCAAAACACCAGGCGGAGGCGGAGGCTCTTCACCCCAAGGAGAAAATCGGGAGTTCTTCGATCCCGTTTTATTCTGGCAGCCACAAGTTAAACTTGATTCAACCGGAAAGGCCAAAGTCACGATTCTGTTAAATGACTCAATGACAAGCTTCCGTGTCGTAGCTATCGCTACTGGTGGATTTAATCATTTTGGAAATGGCAGCACGAACATTCAGTCCACTAAAGATTTGATTATCTATTCGGGCTTTTCTCCCGTGGCGCGTGAAGGCGATAATCTTAGAAACGCCCTGACACTGAGAAATACGACTGAAAAATCGATGCTTGTTGATCTTGAAGTAACCAGCAAAGAAATTGCAAAGATCGGCAAAGTCGCGAATGTAGAACTCAAGCCAAGCGAGGCAAAAAAAATTGCTATACCTTTCGCTATTCCAACGGGTATTAGTTCTTATACCTTTCAGATTAACGCGAAGGATAAATTGTCTGGATCAGAAGATTCGATGAAATCAACTGTTAAGGTCGAAACACCTGTGCCAGTTAAAATACTGCAGGCGACTTTATTTCAGTTGGACAAATCTTATCAAATTCCTGTTAAGCAGCCATCGGATGCGATCGCGAATAAGGGTGGCCTAATAGTCGATGGTCGCAGCACGCTTGTCACCAGCTTAAGTGGTGTAAAATCGTACATGCAAGACTATCCTTATACTTGCCTTGAACAACAAGTATCACGTGGTATTGCCCTGGAAGACAAAGCAGCAACTCTTAGGATCATTGATGAACTTCCGTCTTACATTGACGGATATGGTCTATTAAAGTTTTTTACATCGTCCATGTGCGGATCTGCTCAACTCTCGCGTTACGTTCTGAATATCATGCACGAAAACGGATATAAAATTCCAGAGGAGACCAGAGGCAAAATTATCTCTGGTATCGAATCCTATATTTATGGTCGCGGCACATGCAATACGTGGTGGCAGTCATATATGAAAGATACATCAGGCGAGGATAAAGTTCTCTTAATGGAAACCTTGTCTCGCTATGGCGTCTTTGACAAGTCGATGTTATCTACGGTTCAAATAACTCCAAATATTTGGAAAAATGAAACGGCGACGGCGTGGTTCCAGTTGCTTAAACGCCAGCCAGATATCGAAAATCGCGACGTTTTACTTAAGCAAGCAGAGAATATTCTGCGCGCAAGAACAAATTTCCAAGGCACACTGATGAACCTTCAAGGTGGATCAGACGATGAAAGCCAATGGGTTCTTTTCACATCAAGGGATCAAGAGGCTATGGGATTGTTTGGAATAGCCATCGACGAACCCGCTTGGAAAGATGACGTGGGTAGAGTTGCCAGAGGAGTCATCGCAAGACTTCGTCGCGGAGTTTGGGATACAACTATGGCAAATGCTTGGGGTGTCACTCAATTAAAACGTTTCAGCGCAAAATACGAAAAAGATAGAGTCTCGGGTGAGACCAAGATTGCAGCAAACGAAGTGGTTGCGAACTTAAACTGGAAAAACAACCCTATCGGAGAATCAAAAGTACTTTCTTGGCCAAAGGATTCATTGAAATCAAATGTGCCAGTCAAATTTGAACATGCTGGAGGCGGAAAACCATGGATGACTTTACAAATTCAAGCAGCCGTTCCTTTGAAGCGGCCAATGGAAATGGGTTATAAAATTTTCCGCAAAATTACACCAGTGTTCCAACAAACACCTGGCAAGTGGCGCGTGGGAGATGTGGCAAATATTGAACTTACTGTAACAGCCAAAGCGGACCAACCTTGGGTAGTCATACGCGATCCGATCCCTTCAGGAGCTACACCATTGGGAATGGGCCTTTCCGGTTCATCGGTATTGATGGACGGAGCTCCTAAAAAGGATGCTGCAACAGAGGTTCAACCATGGCCGACGGAGTACGATGAAAAATCGCTTACACACTTTACTTCCTATGCCGGTTACTTGCCTCGGGGGACATATCGAGTAGACTATCGTATCCGCTTAAACTCGGCTGGTGATTTCAAACTTCCTCCTTCGCGTGTGGAGGCGATGTACTCACCGGAAACATTTGTGGAGGCTCCAGTTGCAAACTGGCAAGTGGCTGAATAAGCAGCGAAACAATATCATACTGAGTGCCTCAATCAGTATCGCCGCGCTATTGATAGCGGCGACCTGGCTGAGTATTCCCGTTCCTTCATTTCAGTCAGTGTCAGAAAACTATAAACCTTCTGACTTGCTGGTGGTTGATCGTAATGGCTACCCTCTAGAGTCCATTCGTAATGGAAAAAACAAGCGAAGTTTGGAATGGGTCAAGTGGTCTGAAGTATCCCCGTCTTTCAAAAACCTTCTTATTCAAACGGAAGATAAAAGATTTTATTCGCATCCCGGCATCGATGTTTTGGCTCTGGGAAAATCGGGTTGGCATAAAGTTCTTGGTAAATCCAATCGTGGAGCGAGTACGATAACCATGCAGCTTACGGGAGTTCTGACCCAAGAAGCTAGAGGTCAACGTCGTAACTTTTCCGAAAAGTTCCAACAAATCACTCGCGCCCTAAAAATGGAAATGACGTGGTCCAAGGAGCAAATCCTTGAAGCCTATGTGAATCTTGCTCCCCTGCGTGGTGAATTGAGTGGTTTAAGAGCTGCAAGCTTAGGATACTTCAACAAAAATCCCTCGGGCCTGAATAGGGAAGAAGCGGCAGTATTAGTTGCTCTTTTGCGTTCCCCCAATTCCCCTGTAGAACTAGTTAGCAAACGGACTTGCAGAATTCTGGAACTTTCAGAATGCACGGACCTTAGAGGAAAAATAAGCTCTGTGTTGAAAACACCTTATAAGCTTTCCCGTGAACGTAATATTCTTCCAGTTCTTTCGTCTTCGTTTACTAAATCAAAGTCAAACAACAGAATCCAAACATCGATTGATCTCGGGATTCAGGAACTCGCAATCAAAAGCCTTCGTGAACAATTACGAAGCCTAAAAAGTCAGAACGTCAATGATGGTGCCGTACTGGTGATTGAAACGATCACTGGAAATGTCGTGGCTTATGCCGCAAATGCAGGAGCTGGCATTGCTTCGGCTGCGCAAATTGACGGTATTCAAATGCGCCGTCAGGCAGGATCAACAATAAAACCTTTCGTCTACGCGACTGCATTTGATTGGAACTATCTCCACTCGAACTCTCTGCTAGAAGATTCGCCGGCCGACATTTCTGTTTCTCAGGGACGTGTATATCACCCGAAAAACTACGACAAAATATTTCGCGGGCTTGTCAGTGTTAGCGACGCCCTAGGTTCCAGTATGAACGTGCCAGCAGTACGCGCCCTGCAACTTGTTGGGGAACCGAAAGTCTTAGACAAGTTGCGCTCTGTGGGATTTGAACAACTTCAGGAAGACGAATATTACGGACCCAGCATGGCCCTTGGCACTCTGGATGTGACATTGTGGGAGCTCACCCACGGGTACAGAAAGTTTGCCATCGAAGATTCACCATTTTCTAAAGAATCACGCAAAAGTATTTTTAATATCCTCGCTTCCCCAGAATACCGTCGCTTCACATTCGGAATGGACAGTATTCTGACTTTACCTTTTGCCGCCGCGGTAAAAACCGGAACCAGCAAAGACATGAGAGATAACTGGTGCATTGGCTGGACGCCTCAATACGTCGTCGGTGTTTGGATTGGAAACTTCAACGGAGAGCCGATGTGGAACGTTAGCGGGATGAGTGGCGCTGCTCCGATTTGGCGATCCATCATGC